>NZ_CP158866.1:2999903-3321004 GCF_050990905.1 Falsibacillus pallidus | reverse complement strand
TTTTTTTGACGAACAGCTTGCTCAATATTCCTACTTGATCGGCTGCCAAAGAACCGGGGAAGCCATCATCATAGATCCGGCAAGGGATATAACTCCGTATATAGAAACGGCAAAAAAAGAGGGATTTCATCTCGCAGCTGCGGCAGAAACCCATATACATGCGGATTTTGTTTCCGGAGCCAGGGAACTCGCTGAAAATCATGGGGCTAAGCTTTATCTCTCAGATGAAGGCAATGCTGATTGGAAATATAAATATGTCGATAGCCTCTCTTATCAAGGATTAAAAGAAGGGTCCAGCTTCTCGATAGGAAATGTGCAATTTGAAGTGCTGCATACCCCCGGGCATACTCCAGAAAGCATTTCGTTCCTTTTGACTGATAAAGGCGGCGGATCTGAAGTACCAATGGGTATTTTCACGGGCGATTTTGTTTTTGTAGGGGATGTAGGACGGCCGGATCTTCTGGAAAAAGCGGCAGGTCACAAGGGATCTTCTGAACAGGGGGCTAAAGATATGTTCGCATCCCTGAAGAAGTTCAAGGAGCTTCCTGATTACGTACTTGTTTGGCCGGGGCATGGAGCTGGAAGTGCATGTGGAAAATCACTTGGGGCCGTTCCACAGTCCAGCGTCGGATACGAAAAGAAAAACAACTGGGCTTTGAAAATTGAAGATCAGGAGGAGTTCATTGAAAAGCTCTTAAGCGGACAGCCTGAACCGCCGCGATATTTCGCCATGATGAAAAAAATCAATAAAGAAGGACCTGATCTTCTTTCCCAATCCAAGACTCCTGTTATTGCCGAAAAAGAAAGATTGGAGCAGCTGCTGCAAAACAACCATACAACCTTCATTGATGCGCGTTCTGCAGAAGAATATGCGAAGGGCCACATCAAAGGGTTCATCAATATTCCTTACAATAAAATTTTTACAAACTGGGCAGGCTGGATCCTTGATTATGATAAAGACTTAGTGGTTTTGACAGATCAACATTCTTCAGTGAAGCATGCTCTTCAATCGATTGGATTTGATCGCATAGCCGCATTCGTTGAACCTGATGTCACTTCAAATTGGGGGGATGCCCCACTGGAAGGGTATGCATCTGTCCCTGCAGGTGAATTAATAGAACCAGCCACAAATGGCGAATATTTTGTGATAGATGTCCGGAATGACCAGGAATGGGAAGACGGCCATATCCCTGGAGCCCACCACTATCCGCTCGGTCATCTGGAGGAGCATCTTGATGAAGTCCCAAAAAATCAAAAATTACTGGTGCACTGCCAATCAGGTGCCCGCTCGGCAATCGCATCAGGCCTGCTGATGGCAAACGGATTCAAAAACCTCATTAATGTAAAAGGCGGCATCGCAGAGTGGAAAGAAGAAAACGGACCCATCCAACAAGGATAAATGAGAAATCAGAGATTCTTCCATTGTTTTGGAAGGATCTTTTTCTTTCTTCGGGAATCCACTTGAAAGCTTATAAGAATGGGGTTGAAATGAAAAAGGCGAAAATTTGTTCGCTTTTTGTTGGTTAGAAACGATGCCTTTGTGGTAGAATGAAATGGAGCTAAAAATTGTCAAATACATTTAGAATGAACGTTCACACTCATATATAGAAGCTAGAAAATTCGTTAGTATGGGAGGCTTTGTTTTGAAAGATCAATTTGAACTTGTATCGCAATATCAGCCGCAGGGCGATCAGCCGGCGGCAATAAAAGAACTTGTAAAAGGTATAAATGAAGGGAAGAAGCATCAAACACTACTCGGTGCAACGGGAACCGGGAAAACATTCACCATCTCAAATGTGATCAAAGAAGTAAACAAGCCTACTTTGGTCATTGCCCATAATAAAACGCTGGCCGGACAGCTATACAGCGAATTCAAGGAATTCTTCCCCAATAATGCTGTTGAGTACTTTGTCAGCTACTATGACTACTATCAACCGGAAGCCTATGTACCTCAAACGGATACCTTCATCGAAAAAGATGCCAGCATCAACGATGAAATCGATAAGCTTCGCCACTCGGCGACTTCATCCTTGTTTGAGCGCAAGGACGTCATCATCATTGCGAGCGTATCCTGCATCTATGGTTTAGGTTCCCCGGAAGAATATAGAGACCTCGTCCTTTCATTAAGGACCGGAATGGAAATTGAACGGAACCAATTGTTGAGGAAGCTTGTAGACATTCAGTACGAACGGAATGACATCGACTTCCGGCGCGGGACATTCCGAGTAAGAGGCGACGTCGTGGAAATCTTCCCTGCATCAAGGGATGAGCATTGCATGCGCGTCGAGTTCTTCGGTGATGAAATCGACCGGATCCGTGAAGTGGATGCTTTGACCGGCGAAATCATGGGTGACCGAGAGCATGTCGCCATTTTCCCGGCTTCCCACTTCGTAACCCGTGAAGAAAAAATGAAGATTGCCATTAAAAACATTGAAGAAGAACTTGAAGAGCGATTGAAAGTCATGAGGGAAAATAATAAGCTTCTTGAAGCGCAGCGCCTTGAGCAGAGGACTCGCTATGACCTTGAAATGATGAACGAAATGGGCTTCTGTTCAGGTATCGAGAACTATTCCCGCCACTTGACCCTAAGGCCCCCAGGTTCAACTCCATATACCCTTCTGGACTACTTCCCGGAGGATTTCATGATCGTCATTGATGAGTCCCATGTTACACTCCCTCAAATAAGGGGTATGTTCAATGGTGACCAGGCAAGGAAAAACGTCTTGGTGGAGCACGGATTCCGTCTGCCTTCCGCAATGGACAACAGACCGCTTAAATTTGATGAATTTGAAAGCAAGGTTCATCAGGCTGTATTCGTTTCAGCCACGCCGGGCCCTTATGAAATGGAGCATACTCCTCAAATGATTGAGCAGATCATCCGCCCGACCGGACTGTTGGATCCAACCATTGATATCCGTCCGATCGAAGGGCAGATCGATGACTTGATCGGTGAAATCAATGAGCGGATCGCCAAGAATGAACGTGTACTCATAACGACCTTGACGAAGAAAATGTCAGAAGACTTAAGCGCCTATTTAAAAGAAATCGGGATGAAAGTCGAATATCTCCACTCTGAAGTCAAGACACTTGAACGGATTGAAATCATCCGTGATCTGCGGGTAGGAAAGTACGATGTGCTTGTCGGAATCAACCTTCTAAGGGAAGGACTTGATATCCCTGAGGTTTCCCTCGTGGCGATACTGGATGCAGATAAAGAAGGCTTCCTCCGTTCAGAGCGCTCCCTCATCCAGACGATGGGAAGGGCAGCCCGAAATTCGAATGGACACGTCATCATGTATGCCGATAAAATCACCGATTCCATGCAGGCTGCCATTGATGAAACCACCAGGAGACGGGAAAAGCAGATTGCCTATAATGAAGAGCATGGCATTACACCACAGACTATCAACAAAGCGATCCGTGATGTCATCCGTGCCACTCAAGCAGCAGAAGATACCGAAGAATATCAACCATCAGAACGGAAGGCGAAGCTGACCAAGAAAGAAAGGGAAAAACTCCTCGAAAGTCTGGAGCACGAAATGAAAGAGGCAGCCAAGGCGTTGGATTTCGAACGTGCTGCACAGCTTCGTGACACGATACTAGAGCTGAAAGCGGAAGGATGACCGATATATGGGAATAGATAAAATCATTGTTAAAGGAGCAAGGGCTCACAACCTTAAAAATATTGATGTCAACATCCCAAGGGATAAGCTGGTTGTACTGACCGGGCTTTCCGGTTCAGGGAAATCCTCGCTTGCTTTTGATACGATATACGCAGAGGGGCAGCGGCGCTATGTCGAGTCCCTATCTGCCTATGCCCGCCAATTTTTGGGGCAGATGGACAAGCCGGATGTAGACGCCATAGAAGGGCTTTCGCCGGCCATTTCCATTGATCAAAAAACGACGAGCAGAAACCCGAGGTCTACAGTCGGGACTGTGACAGAAATCTATGATTATTTGAGATTGCTATATGCACGGGTGGGGCGTCCAATCTGTCCTATCCATGAAATAGAGATTACTTCCCAAACCGTCGAGCAGATGGTGGACAGAATCCTGGAATATCCTGAACGCACTAAACTGCAAATCTTGGCGCCGATGGTATCAGGACGAAAAGGCACGCATGCCAAGGCACTGGAAGAGATTAAAAAGCAAGGATATGTCCGCGTTCGCATTGACAACGAACTCCGTGACCTTGGAGAAGAAATCGAACTTGAGAAAAATAAGAAACATTCAATCGAAGTAGTGATTGACCGAATCGTTGTCAAAGAAGGAGTTTCTGCAAGGCTTGCAGATTCATTGGAAACAGCTTTGAACCTCGGGGATGGACGAGTCATCATCGACGTCATCGGTGAAGAGGAGCTGCTTTTCAGCGAACATCATGCATGCCCGATCTGCGGTTTCTCCATCGGGGAATTGGAGCCGAAGATGTTTTCCTTCAACAGTCCGTTTGGCGCATGTCCAAGCTGCGACGGATTGGGAACAAAATTGGAAGTAGACGAAGAATTGGTCATCCCGAACTGGGACCTGTCGCTCAAGGAGCACGCGATTGCGCCATGGGAGCCGACAAGTTCTCAATATTACCCGCAGCTGCTGGAAGCTGTCTGCAATCACTATGGAATAGACATGAACATCCCGGTGAAGGAGATTCCAAAGTCTTTATTTGATAAAGTTTTATATGGATCCGGCAAGGACGAAATCTATTTCCGCTATGAAAATGATTTTGGACAGGTCCGGGAAAATTACATCCAATTTGAAGGCGTCATCCCGAATGTGGAGCGCCGATATAAAGAAACGAGTTCAGACTACATCCGCGAGCAAATGGAGAAATATATGGCTCAGCAAAATTGTCCATCTTGTAAAGGACACCGTCTGAAGCCAGAGAGTCTGGCTGTGAAAATCGATCAGAAGCACATTGGCGAAGTGACGTCTTTCTCCATTGAAGAAGCTGACGAATTCTTTAAAGGCCTGGAGCTATCAGAAAAAGAAATGAAGATTGCCAATCTTATTTTAAGGGAGATCTGCGAGCGCCTAGGGTTCCTCGTGAATGTGGGGCTCGATTATTTGACCCTCAGCAGGGCTGCCGGGACGCTCTCCGGTGGTGAAGCACAGCGGATCAGGCTGGCAACGCAAATCGGTTCACGGCTTACGGGAGTGCTTTATATCCTTGATGAACCATCCATCGGACTTCATCAGCGGGACAATGACAGGCTGATTGAGACTCTTAAAAATATGAGGGATATCGGAAATACGCTGATTGTCGTTGAACATGATGAAGATACGATGGTTGCGGCAGATTACTTGATAGATGTCGGACCGGGGGCGGGGGTGCATGGAGGGCAGATCGTTTCTGCCGGTACGCCTGAAGAAGTCATGAATGACGATAATTCCTTGACGGGACAATATCTATCTGGGAAGAAGTTCATCCCTCTTCCAATCGAAAGAAGAAAAAATGATGGCAGATTCATTGAAATTAAAGGGGCAAAGGAAAACAACCTTAAAAACGTGAATGTGAAATTCCCGCTAGGCACCTTTGTTTCTGTCACGGGTGTATCAGGTTCCGGAAAAAGTACACTGATTAATGAAATCCTTCATAAATCGCTTGCCCAAAAGCTTCATAATGCCAAGAGCAAGCCTGGGGAGCATAAAGAAATCAAAGGGATTGAACATCTGGATAAAGTCATCGACATTGACCAGTCCCCCATTGGACGTACACCAAGGTCCAACCCTGCGACTTATACAGGTGTATTCGATGATATCCGCGACGTATTCGCTACAACCAATGAAGCGAAAGTCAGGGGCTACAAAAAAGGCCGTTTCAGCTTCAATGTAAAAGGCGGACGCTGCGAAGCCTGCCGCGGGGATGGAATCATCAAAATCGAGATGCACTTCCTGCCGGATGTCTATGTCCCTTGTGAAGTATGCCACGGGAAACGCTACAACCGTGAAACCCTTGAAGTGAAATACAAAGGGAAGAATATTGCGGATGTCCTTGAGATGACAATTGAAGATGCAGTTGAGTTCTTCGAGAATATCCCAAAAATCAGCCGTAAACTCCAAACTATCTATGATGTCGGATTAGGCTACATGACACTGGGACAGCCGGCGACGACGCTATCAGGTGGAGAAGCCCAAAGGGTGAAGCTTGCGTCGGAATTGCACAGGCGCTCAACCGGAAGGTCCCTTTATATCCTCGATGAGCCGACGACAGGTCTGCATGTCGATGATATTGCCCGATTGCTGGTGGTCTTACAGCGCCTGGTCGAAAACGGCGACACCGTTTTAGTCATCGAGCACAATCTCGATGTCATCAAAGCGGCTGACTATATTGTTGACCTTGGTCCGGAAGGCGGCGATAAGGGAGGCACCATTATCGCAACAGGCACACCGGAAAAAATCGCAGAAAGCCCTGAATCGTATACCGGCAAGTACCTGGCTCCGATCCTGAAGCGAGATCGCGACAGAATGAAAAAACGGTTAGAAGCCCAGGAAAAAGATAAAGTGACTTCCTAAAAATAAGCACCTTAGAGGATGCAGCCGCATTCCTTTAGGGTGCTTTTTTTAAAATACTGTCCGGGTCCATCATCAACTACATCTCGAGGCGGATGGAGAGCTTAATAGTGTATGACATAATGAGTTTGTGAATAAAATTAGAAATGCGGCTCTTTAAACAATATACCTGAAACCTTTTAAGAAGGGAGACGTATATAAAGCAAGGAGTTGAATATATGGAATCAAATAAGGCATTATCGGCATTGTGCTACTTCAGCATTTTCTTTGCGGGCTTTCTGCTGCCGCTGATTGTGTTTTTTGTATCTAGCGACCCTGAAGTGAAAAAGCATGCAAAATCATCGTTTCTCTCACATATCATTCCGTTGGCAGCTGTTCCGTTTATGCTTGCCGCTTTGATTTTTGATCAGCAGGCATTTCAGCCGGACGGAGGATTCCCAGTCTTTATCATCATTTCGCTGATTGTATCGTTTATTTTGACAGTATCTGTTGTGATTTGGAATGTGTATAAAGGGATAAAAGTACTTATATAAAAGACAATTCAGAGGAGGAAGTTAGCATGAACGAACGTAAACGTATATTGGATATGGTTGAAAAGGGAACTTTAACTGCCAAGGAAGCTTTGCTGCTTTTAGAGGCGCTTGAGGAAGCAGATACAGTCCGAGAGAAGAAAGAATCGGATATTATCAATGAAATTTCCCGTGAAGTAGAGCGAAAAGGAAGAGATTCACGCAGTTCTTATGATCGCGATAAATACTCTCAACAGTTCAACGGGGCAAAAGATAAATTAATGGATTTTATGAATACAGCCTTGCAAAAAATAAAAGATTTTGAGTTCGACTTTCAATTCGGACAGTCAGCTGAAGTTTCGCACGTCTTTGAAGAGAAAAATGCAGTCATTTCAAATGTCGATATTGATGTGGCAAATGGGAAAGTAGACATTCAATCCTGGGATCAGGACGATCTTAGAATTGAATGCGAAGCGAAAGTTTATCGGACAGAGGATGCTGAAGAAGCAAAAACGACTTTCTTAAAAAACACATTATTTTCTGTGGAAAACGGGAAGCTTCGCTATTCAACGCAGCTAAAATGGATGAAAGTGGATACGACCATTTTTGTTCCAAAGTCTCAATATGAAAAATTGAATGTACGCATTTTTAATGGAGCTTTTTCTTCTAAAGGGTTGAATGCCAAAGATTTCACAGCGAAATCTGCAAATGGAAAAATCAATTTAACAGGGGTTGAGGCCGAAAATCTAGAAGTCGAAACGGCGAATGGCCATATTACCATCGAAGAAACTAAAGCAGGGAAGCTTGAAGCTGAAACCATCAATGGGGCGTTAAAAGTCACTGGGGAATATCAAAAGCTGGATCTCCAATCCTTCAATGGCAACGTAGTCTGCAAACTTTCCAATCAGGATGCTGATTCAATCAGTGTGAAGACGGTCACAGGGAATGTAGATATTTATGTACCAGATGAATTGGCCATGGATGGAGAGTTAAAAACAAATCTAGGCAGTTTCAAACTTGAGCTGGAGGGAATGAATGTATTAGAGGAGAAAAGTGAAATGGCTCAAAAACAGCTTCGCTTCCAGCGTAAAGGATTGACGGAATCTCCTCTTCACATCTTAGCAGATGCGAAAACTGGATCCATATTCATAAAAAAGGTGGATTCGACGAATCTTAATCCTAAACAAGCATAAGATGAAGGAGAGATAAGTAATGAAAAAGCTGGCACGCTCACGTTCTAACCGCAAGATTGCAGGGGTATTAGGGGGATTGTCCAAATCTGTCGGAATCGATGCAAACGTCCTTCGGGTGATTTTCATCATCCTGCTTTTCCCGACCGGCTTTTTCCCGATGGCCATCACCTATGGGCTGCTTGTCTTTATACTTCCGAATGAAGAGGATGTCATTATGTAATGAGATGGATTGCAGGTATATTATTGAACGCACTATTGTTTATCGCTTTAGCGGGATTCTTTGAAGGATTCCATGTATCGGGGTTCGGCGCAGCTGTGACGGCAAGCATCATTCTTTCATTTTTGAATGTACTTGTCCGTCCTATCCTGATCGTCTTGACGCTTCCGATCACCATTCTTTCCCTGGGTCTATTTTTATTTGTCATCAACGCCATTACCTTGGTGCTTACCGAGAGAATCATGGGGAGTTCCTTTGAAATTGACGGATTCGGAATGGCGTTATTGGCAGCAGTCATTTTGTCCGTCGCCAATATCATCATCCAAAAAGCCGTCATGGAACCTTGGAAAGAACGAAAATAATAAAGCCTTGTCCGGTTGAATTTTTGACCGGACAAGGCTTTTTTCTTTTGATTTGATTAATTGAGGATACAGGTTCCATGTCTTTCTGATAACTGGTAAAAGGACGCGATGCCTTCAGCTATCGCTTTGGCGCACTGCTGCTGATACGGATCCATTTGAAGGAGATATCCTTCAATTTTATTTGTCATAAACCCGCACTCCACAAGGATTGCTGTCATTTTTGTTTCGCGAAGGACATGGAAGTTGGCTGTTTTGACGCCTCGGTTTGGCCTGCCAGTCTCTTTCACGAGCTTTGATTGAACAACATTTGCGAGCATCATGGCTTCTTTCGGTTTGCTTACATAGACATAGGTTTCAATCCCTTCAGGTGAGGTCCATTCTGATCCGTCACCAAAAGCATTGGCATGGATGGAAACATAGCAGTCCATCTTTAGCGTATTTGCCCTTTCCGTACGGTCTGACAGTGAAACATCTTCGCAGTCAGAATGGGGGAGGTATACTTCGATCCCTTCATATGACTCCAAAATCTTCCTTGCATACATGGCCACCTTTCGATTGAATGCATACTCAGGGAATCCGTCGGGGGTGCATTTTCCAGTGGTCCCGTATCCGTGTCCTGCATCAAGCATCAATTTCATCAATCATTCTCCTTTCAAGTTTTCACTGTTTATATACAAATTCAAAGCCAATAAGGACACCACTAATCTTTCTAGGACAAAAAGAATTTAAACGAAATGTGAATAGTCTGGCTTATTTTTCACTGTAAATGCTAAAATAGATAAAGTGCAGAACAAGAATGGGTAAATAGATACAACTTTGAAATTTAGGAGGTCTCCATCGTGGCTAAAGTTCGAGCGAAAGATATTATAGAAACATTCGGTTTAGAGCTGGTCAGCGGGGAAGAAGGCGTGGATCGTCCGATCACCACGAGTGACTTATCCCGGCCGGGCCTCGAAGTAGCAGGCTTTTTTGATTATTATCCTGCTGAGCGTGTTCAGCTGCTTGGAAAAACGGAGCTTTCCTTTTTTGAAAGGCTTGGCGATTCTGATAGAAAAATCCGCATGGAAAAACTGTGTGCAGATGTGACGCCGGCCATCATCATTACAAGGGATCTTGAAGTCCCGGCTGAACTGATTGAAGCTTCGGAAAGATGCGCTGTCCCTGTCTTGAAATCCGATATGAAGACCACCAGGCTATCTAGCCGATTAACCAATTATCTCGAAGGAAAACTGGCACCAACCACTGCTGTCCATGGCGTACTGGTGGATATATATGGAGTGGGGGTCCTGATTACGGGAAAAAGCGGCGTCGGTAAAAGTGAAACCGCTTTGGAACTGGTGAAAAGGGGCCATCGACTTGTAGCGGATGACTGTGTGGAAATTCGCCAGGAGGACACAGACACATTGATTGGCAGCTCACCTGAATTGATTGAACACCTGCTTGAAATCAGGGGACTCGGAATCATCAATGTCATGACTCTTTTCGGTGCAGGAGCAGTAAGGACCCACAAGAGGATCACCTTGATTGTCGACCTTGAAATTTGGGATAAAACAAAGCATTATGACCGGGTCGGATTGGACGAGGAAAAAATGAAAATCATTGATACCGAAGTCACAAAGCTTACCATCCCAGTAAGACCTGGACGCAACTTGGCTGTCATCATTGAAGTGGCAGCGATGAATTACCGTCTGAAAAGAATGGGTGTGAATGCTGCAGAGCAATTCACAAACCGCTTGGCAGGAGTCATTCAGGACGGGGATGAGTAATTTTAAATTTGTCCAGCTCCAGCGCCTAGCCCCTCAAGTCATAAGCCGTACCTCTACGGAAATCAGGATTTCTTTCGAGTTCCGTCTTATGCTGGACGGGGCTGACCGAGGCGCTTCCGCTTTTCTTACCGGCTGCTTATCTTATCTAAAACCAAATAAGGAGCATTTGAAATGAATTCTACTTTAAAACCGCTTAATCCAATCGCCTTTCATTTAGGGCCATTGGAAGTTCATTGGTATGGCATCATCATTGGGTGCGGAATCGCGCTTGCGCTTTTCCTGGTCATCCGCGAAGGTGAAAGAAGAGGGCTTCCGAAAGATACATATGCAGATCTTCTCATTTGGGCTATTCCGATTTCCATCATCTGCGCCCGGGCGTACTATGTGTTATTTGAATGGGGCTACTATGCGAAACACCCGAATGAAATCGTTCAGATCTGGAATGGCGGAATTGCCATCCACGGTGCATTGATCGGTGCGATCATCACCACACTGATTTTCTGCCGAAAAAAAGGCATCTCTTT
This sequence comes from Falsibacillus pallidus, assembly GCF_050990905.1. Classification (GTDB taxonomy): domain Bacteria; phylum Bacillota; class Bacilli; order Bacillales; family DSM-25281; genus Falsibacillus; species Falsibacillus pallidus_A. Next base: position 3,309,926 of record NZ_CP158866.1, on the reverse strand, counting down.
TTGGAAAGTTGCAGATATCGCGGCGCCGAGCATCATCATTGGCCAGGCAATCGGCCGCTGGGGGAACTTCATGAATCAGGAAGCCCATGGCGGAGAAGTCACACGCCGCTTCTTGGAAAACCTCCATTTGCCGGAGTTCATCATCAATCAAATGTATATCGATGGCCATTACTACCATCCAACATTCTTATATGAATCCATCTGGGATTTCGTAGGATTCATCATTTTGATGTCATTAAGAAAAGTAAACTTGAAGCGCGGGGAGCTATTCCTCAGCTATGTCATCTGGTATTCGATCGGCCGCTTCTTCGTAGAAGGAATGCGGACGGACAGCCTGATGCTGACGAATACACTGAGAATGGCCCAGGTCATTTCCATTGTTCTTGTCGTCCTCTGCATTATCATATGGGTTGTCCGCCGAGTGACAGGAATGGCGCGTCATCGCTATAAAGATTTAGAGAATTAATCATGCAGTAAAGGGAGAGGTACAAATGGGGGCAACGATTCAAAGGGGATTCCTTGCTGGATTGAAAACATCTTGGACCCTCGGGAAAATTATTTTTCCCATTACATTGATAGTCGTCTTTCTTCAGTACACTCCATTGCTTCCTTGGATCATCAAATTGATTTCCCCTTTAATGGGATGGCTCGGACTCAGCGGAGACGCGGCCATCCCCATTGTATTGGGGATTTTTTTGAATTTATATGCAGGGATTGCAGGGGTGCTGTCGCTTAGTTTGACGGTGAAAGAGGTTTTCATCATTGCGGTGATGCTTTCTTTTGCCCATAACCTGCTCATTGAATCGTCCGTGGCGGTCAAAGTAGGCGTTAAGCCGTGGATTGTATTGACTGTGAGGCTTGGGTTGGCCATTTTGTCCGCAGTGATTATCCAGCTGGTTTGGCACGGCGGGGGAGAAATGGCCCAATATGGATTTGCCAAGGTGCAGGAAGTAAATGTCCATGGATTTTGGGAAATACTATGGCTAGCATTGAAGAAAGCCACTCTTGGGATCGGCCAGCTCATCATGATTGTCGTCCCTTTGATGATTGGTATTCAAATTTTAAAGGATAAAATGTGGCTTGCTGTCTTTTCGAAATGGGTCAGTCCATTTACGAGGATGCTCGGTATGAAGGAAAATACATCGACCACCTTGGCAGCCGGACTCATCTTTGGCTTGGCATACGGAGCAGGCGTGATGTTCCAGGCGGTCAAAGAGGACGGGGTCAGCCGAAAAGATGTGACGCTGGCATTTATTTTCCTTGTGGCATGCCACGCGGTTGTTGAGGATACACTCATTTTCTTACCGCTAGGAATCAATGTCCTGCCGCTGCTCGGCATCCGGCTCGCGACTGCTACCATCCTGACGCTCATTGTGGGATGGATATGGTCCAGAAGACAAGCAAAAGCAATTAAAGGAAGTGGAATCAGCACATGAACAAACGGATAACGACCGTCCTGTTTGATCTGGACGGTACATTGATCGATACAAATGAATTAATCATCACGTCATTTCTGCATACGTTGAACCATTACTACCCCGATCAATATACTCGGGAAGATGTTCTACCCTTCATGGGTCCGCCGCTCTCAGAGACTTTCGGAGAGTTGAATCCGGAAAATACGGAGGAAATGATTCAGCATTACCGCGACTTCAACTTGACGCACCATGATGACTTGGTGGAAGAATTTGAAGGGGCATACGAAGCGGTAAAAGGATTGAAAGAAGCCGGGATCAAATTAGGAATTGTTTCGACTAAATCAAGAAACGGCGTCATCAAAGGATTGAAATTGATGAACTTGTACGATTTCTTCGATGTCATCGTCACCCTTGATGAAGTGAATGCGCCAAAGCCAGATCCGGAGCCGGTCTTATTAGCATTATCTCAATTGGGATCATCCCCTGATGAAGCCATCATGGTTGGGGACAATCACCACGATATTCTCGGAGGGAAGAACGCTGGGACATTGACAGCTGGTGTTGCCTGGACGGCAAAAGGAAGGGAGCATCTGCTTCAGTTCGAGCCGGATTTTATTTTGGATGAGATGAGTGACATCCTGAAAGTTGTCGGAGTGAATCCATGAGAAAGACGGTGCGCTACCCTGTTTCAGGAGGGAATTCCCTTTGGCATGTTTACAAAACCGTTCCATTTTGGAAGGTTGTCAAAAACTTCGTCGTCATCCAGACGGCGAGGTATACCCCTTTTCTTGGGATGAAAAATTGGCTGTACCGTACTTTTCTCAGGATGAAGGTGGGGGATCAAACATCCTTTGCCTTGATGGTCATGCTGGATGTCATGTTCCCTGAGAAAATTTCAGTCGGGGATAATACGGTCATCGGATATAATACAACTATATTGGCGCATGAATACTTAATCAAAGAGTACCGCCTCGGACCGGTCGAAATCGGAAAAAATGTCATGATCGGGGCGAATACGACCATCCTTCCCGGTGTGACAATCGGAGACGGCGCCATCGTTTCCGCAGGCACACTCGTACATAAAGACGTCCTCCCGGGGACATTCGTCGGGGGCAACCCGATGCGCACCATCTATACAAAAGAAGAACTCGAACAACGCTGGGTAAACGACCCCATATACGGAAAAGCTAAAGCCTGATGCTGCCATAACCGCAGTGCAGGCTTTTTTTATTTTTTTAAAAACTAATGTCGGATTCCGAATTTTCAAAGTTGACGAACGGAAAGCTGCACGTTAAACTATACTTATTCTTTATCTTACTACCATATTAGCATACTAAAGGATTTTGAAAATTAATTTTAAATAAAAAACCAAACAATGATTGTGCAGGTGAGATTGATGTCGAAGCGATTCATGTTTGAAAAACCATTGGGGATGAGAGACACTTTCCCCGCTATATACGAAACGAAACGCAATATAAAAGAGAAGATTCATCACACCCTTGAAACATGGGGATACCGCTATATTGAAACTCCGACGCTTGAATTTTACGAAACGGTGGGAGCTGCATCGGCTACGTTAGACCAGCAGCTATTTAAATTGTTGGATCAGCAGGGCCATACATTGGTTCTCCGTCCTGATATGACCGCACCTATTGCAAGGGTTGCGGTATCTAAGCTTTTAAAAGAGCAGATTCCACTCCGCCTGGCCTATTCAGCCAACGTCTACCGGGCCCAGCAAAACGAAGGGGGACGTCCCGCTGAATTTGAGCAGGCAGGTATTGAGCTGATCGGAGACCCAACCATCAGTGCAGATGCTGAAGCCATTGCCTTGATGGTTTCCGTTCTGAAAAACGCAGGATTAAAGGAATTCCAGATATCTGTTGGACACATCGGCTTTGTTGAAAAGCTATTTACTCAAATTCTTGGGACAGCTTCCCGGGCTGAAGAGCTTGGCCGCTTCCTTTATGAAAAAAACTTTGTCGGATACAGAAGCCACGTGAATTCCCTTGGATTATCCTCCATCGATAAAGAGCGCCTCTTAAAGTTTTTGAAAATGCGCGGAACGGACGAGATCCTTGAGGAAGCATTCGGTTTAATTGAAAACGATCAAGGGAAAAAAGCTCTCAAAGAAATCGAGGAGTTATGGAAGCTTCTTGAAGAGTACGATGTCGAGAAATATGTGAAGCTTGACCTTTCATTGGTCAGCCACATGAGCTACTATACTGGCATTTTATTCGAGGTCTATGCTGACAATGTAGGGGCGCCAATCGGCAATGGAGGCCGCTATGACAGCCTCCTTGGAAAATTTGGACGAACTACTGCTGCAACAGGGTTTGGCATCCGTCTGGATTATATGATAGAAGCTGCTGGAGAACGCCAAACACCTCCAACCATCCACTGCATCCTGTTCAGTGCAGAACACAGGAAAAAGGCATATGAACTGGCCGCACAAAAAAGAACAGATGGAGAAAACGTCCTGGTTCAGGATATATCAGGAGTATCGGATGTCGACTCCTTTACGAGATCTTTTACGGACGTAACGTTCCTTGTTGGTGCCGGACGGAAGGAGGATGACCGTTATGAGTGATTTGACGATTGCTATGCCGAAAGGAAGAATTTTCGAGGAAGCCCTTGAACTCCTTAGACAGGCAGGATACAACCTTCCACCGGAATTCGAGGAATCGAGGAAATTGATCATTGAGGTGCCGGAAGAGAATCTGCGCTTCATCCTGGCGAAGCCAATGGATGTCCCTACCTATGTAGAACATGGCGTAGCGGATCTCGGGATTGCTGGGAAAGACGTAATGCTTGAAGAAGAGCGGAATGTCTATGAACTGCTGGATTTGAAAATCAGCCATTGCTACCTTGCTGTTGCGGGTCTGCCGAATACGAAAATGAATGATGTCGCACCGAAAATCGCAACGAAATATCCAGTGGTGGCGTCTTCCTTTTTCCGGGAACAAGGGGAACAGGTGGAAATCATCAAATTAAACGGTTCGATTGAACTTGCGCCATTGATAGGTCTGGCGGATCGAATCGTTGATATCGTGTCATCAGGCAGGACGCTTAAAGAAAACGGATTGGTTGAATACGAAAAAATCGTACCGATCACATCAAGGCTGATTGTCAATCCTGTCAGCTACCGGATGAAGGATGAACGCATCCAGGAACTTGTTGACCGGCTGGAGTCAGTCGTTAACCAATACTGATCAAAATGAAGCAAGTAGGTGAAATCATTGAGAATTGTACCTGTAACTGAAAACATCTCGATTAAGCGCTCGATTGACACAGGAACTGAGGAACAGCGCGCAGCTGTTCAAGACATCATTTCTGACGTGAGACAAAACGGAGATGCCGCAGTTTTAACATATACGAAGAAATTTGACGGAGCTGATCTGGATCAGCTGAGAGTAAGAGAAGATGAAATAGTAGAAGCATATGAAAATATGGATGGGGAAATCATTTCGATCATAAAAGAAGCGATTCAAAATATCAGGAGTTTTCATGAAAAGCAAGTACGGAATTCATGGATGATGACGGATGAATCCGGCACCATCCTGGGCCAAAAAATGACGCCCCTTGATTCAGCAGGCGTCTATGTTCCGGGTGGGACAGCAGCCTATCCATCCTCCGTCTTGATGAATGTCATTCCTGCCAAGACAGCTGGGGTCAAAAGAATTGTCATGGTTACCCCTCCGAATGAGGCTGGGAAAATTCCTTCAGCGGTGCTGGTGGCTGCAAAGGAAGCAGGCGTCTCTGAAATCTATAAAGCAGGCGGAGCACAGGCCATCGCAGCCCTAGCTTACGGGACGCAGTCCATTCGGCCGGTCGATAAGATTGTCGGGCCGGGAAACATATATGTAGCCCTTGCAAAGCGGGAAGTATTTGGCGACGTTGATATCGACATGATTGCAGGTCCCAGTGAAATTGCGGTCTTGGCAGATGCGACAGCAAAAGCAAACGAAGTCGCAGCGGATCTTCTTTCTCAAGCTGAACACGATATGCGAGCGTGCAGCGTCCTCGTGACGGACTCCCGTGAACTAGCGAAAGAGACGTCAAAAGAGGTGCAAAGGCAGCTGGAAAGCCTTCCGCGCAAAGAAATCGCCATGAAAGCCATTGAGGATTTCGGCGTAATTTACTTGACGGAGAGTCTTGAAGAATCTGTAGAAGTCATTAACTCCATTGCTCCTGAGCATTTGGAAATCATGACCGAAGAACCGATGGAACTGCTCGGACAAATCCGCCATGCAGGAGCCATTTTTCTTGGCCGATACAGTTCAGAGCCGGTAGGCGACTATTTTGCCGGACCGAATCATGTCCTTCCGACCAACGGGACAGCTCGGTTCTCAAGTCCACTGAATGTGGATGACTTCATGAAAAAATCCAGCATTATTTCATACAGTCGCAAAGCATTGGAAGAAAACGCGGCGAAAATAGCTGCATTTGCGAGACTAGAAGGACTCGAAGCCCATGCACGTGCTGTTGAAGAACGATTCAAAAAGGAATAGGGAGTTGCAGACAATGAGAAAAGCATCGATCGATCGAAAAACGAACGAAACGAATATTTCGCTGGCATTGCAGATAGATGGTGAAGGGATCTCTGAAATTTCAACAGGTGTGCCTTTCATGACGCATATGCTTGATCTTTTTACAAAGCACGGCCATTTCAATTTGAATGTCGACGCCAAAGGCGATACAGAGGTTGATGACCACCATACGACAGAAGATATCGGCATCTGTCTTGGACATGCTTTAAAGGAAGCGCTGGGGGATAAAAAAGGGATCAAGCGATATGGGAATGCATTTGTCCCCATGGATGAAGCTCTCGCTCAAGTCGTTGTCGACCTAAGCAACCGTCCTCATCTCGAATTCCGTGCAGAATTCCCAAGCCAAAAAGTCGGAACATTCGATACGGAGCTTGTCCATGAATTCTTCTGGAAGCTTGCATTGGAAGCAAGGATGAACCTTCATGTCATTGTTCATTACGGAAGCAATACACACCACATGATTGAAGCGGTTTTCAAAGCGCTTGGAAGGGCGTTGGATGAAGCGACATCCATTGATCCGCGAGTCAAGGGGGTCCCTTCCACGAAAGGAATGTTATAAAATGATCGGCATCGTGGATTATGGAATGGGCAACCTGTTCAGCGTAGACAAAGCGCTTGAACGGATCGGCGTCCCGCATTTCATCAGCAGCAAACGGGATGAACTCGAGTCAGCGGATGGCTTGATCCTTCCGGGCGTCGGTTCCTTTAAGGATGCCATGCACATACTGGAAGAAACAGGTTTGGCGGCATTCCTGGATGGATACGTCCAATCCGGCAAGTCTCTATTGGGCATCTGCCTCGGCATGCAGCTCCTTTTCGAAGAGAGTGAAGAAAACGGATTTTCAAAAGGACTAGGATATTTAACGGGGACGGTAAAAGAAATCCCGTCGCGAAATGAAGCGGGAGAGGCGTTCAAAGTCCCTCATATGGGCTGGAATCAGCTGATTTTCAATAAAGATTCAAAGCTGTTGAACGGCCTTGAAGAAGAGCACGTCTATTTTGTCCATTCTTACTATGTAGATGGGATGGAGGTAAACGACCTCATCGCATCATCACAATACAGCGTCACTGTGCCGGCAGTCGTGGAAAAAGGCAGCGTCTACGGCATGCAATTCCACCCGGAAAAAAGCAGCCGTCTCGGGATGGCCCTGTTGAAAAATTTCACGGAACTCGTTTTGGAGAAGGAGGGTCAGTCATGAGCTTTATATTATATCCAGCAATCGATATGAGAAACGGCAAGTGCGTCCGCCTTGTCCAGGGAGACTACAATCAAGAGACGGTCTACGGTGATTCCCCTTTTGATATGGCTAAGCAGTTTGCCAGCCAAGGGGCGGAATGGATCCACATGGTCGACCTTGACGGTGCTAAAGAAGGAAGCCGGGTGAATCATCCGTTTGTCATTCAGACAGCAAAAGAATTGAACGTGAAGGTGCAGGTCGGCGGAGGAATCCGGACAGAAGATGATATTTCATTCTACTTGGAAAATGGTGTGGATCGAGTCATCATTGGGAGCCTTGCCGTCACTAATCCGGATCTTGTAAAATCGTGGCTGAAAAAATATGGGGCAAGCATTGCAATCGGGTTGGATGCAAAGGATGGCTATGTAGCGACACACGGCTGGCTGGAAACATCGAAAATTAAAGCGGTTGAAATCGGAAGAGAGCTTGCAGATGCAGGAGCAGAAACGTTCATCTTCACGGATATTGCAACAGACGGAATGCTCTCAGGTCCGAATGTGGAAGCCATCGCGCAGCTCGCGGAGGAAACAGGCAAAAGCGTTATCGCATCTGGTGGAGTCAGCTCTGTTGAAGACTTGCTTGCCTTAAAGAAATATGAGAACCAAGGCGTATCAGGGGCAATCATCGGGAAGGCAATTTACACGAATCGAATCGATTTAAGTGCTGCCCTGAAAGAGGTGGGTGCGAAGTGATTACGAAAAGAATCATCCCTTGCCTTGATGTGAAGGATGGACGTGTTGTCAAAGGCGTGCAGTTCCTTGAATTAAGGGATGCAGGCGATCCGGTCGAACTGGCAAAAGTCTATGACGAGCAAGGTGCAGATGAACTCGTATTCCTCGATATTTCTGCTTCACATGAAGGAAGGAAAACGATGGCGGATGTTGTTCGGGAAGTCGCTTCTCAATTGGCTATCCCATTTACGGTGGGCGGCGGAATCGGCTCTTTGGAAGATATGAAACGCATCCTGCGTGCAGGGGCTGACAAAGTTTCCTTGAATACCGCAGCTCTTTTGAATCCGGAATTAATCTCAGAAGGTGCCGCCTACTTCGGTCGGCAATGCATCGTTGTCGCCATCGATGCTAAATATGATGAAAATCTTGGGACATGGCGCGTCTTCACACATGGTGGCAGAAAAGCAACGGATTGGGACGTGATCGGCTGGGCCAAAAAAGCCGTTGAACTTGGAGCCGGAGAAATTCTATTGACGAGCATGGATGCAGACGGCGAGAAGTCAGGGTTCAATGTTCCATTGACCAAGGCAGTGAGCGAGGCAGTCTCTGTACCCGTCATTGCTTCAGGCGGAGCCGGGAATGCCCAGCACTTTGAAGAAGTTTTTAAAGAAGCTGGAGCAGATGCCGCATTAGCCGCATCCATTTTTCATTACAAGGAAACGAGCGTTGAACAAGTCAAGCAATTCTTGAAGGAGAAAGGAGTGGCCGTGAGATGACCATAGAATCGATTAAATATGATGAAAAAGGATTGGTGCCTGCCATCGTACAGGACGCATCGACGAAAGAGGTTCTGACACTCGCTTATATGAATGAGGAGTCTTTGAAAAAATCCATCGAAACCGGCGAAACCTGGTTCTTCAGCCGTTCAAGGCAAGAGCTGTGGCACAAAGGCGAAACGAGCGGCAACACACAGCGCATCATCCAGATCAAATATGACTGCGATAAAGACGCACTTGTTGTCTTGGTTTTGCCGAATGGGCCAGCATGCCATAAAGGGACGACGAGCTGCTTCGAAGAAACTTTATATGAAGAAAAGTCAGCGATTGACGAGGTTGAAGGAAATGTTCAGCCTGCAGAAATTTTGACGAAGCTGGAAGAGCTGATCAAAGAGCGTGAAGCGGCACGTCCTGAGGGTGCCTACACGACCTACCTTTTTGAAAAAGGCGTAGATAAGATATTGAAAAAAGTGGGCGAAGAGGCGTCAGAAGTCATCATTGCTGCTAAAAACCGCGACAAAGAAGAGCTGAAGTGGGAAACCGCAGATTTGCTGTACCATGTGATGGTTCTCTTGCGTGAGCAGGATCTTGCATTTGATGAAGTATTGAAGGTTTTGGCCAAGAGGCATGAAGAGAAGTCGAAACAGGAATAGATGAGGCACCCTTTGTCGGGGTGTTTTTCTTTTTGGTGTTGCTTGGCTTTTCCATATAAAGGAAGTCGGGGAGGTTTATCGTAAAAGTGAGGCGGTTATTGTTTAAAGTGCGACGATAAATCCCCAAAGTGAATCGGTCATCGGCAAAAGTGGGTTGGTCAAGCGCCAAAGTGGGGAGCAAACCCGGGGGACCACTCAATTTGCCCGGCTGCCGCCGCATTTGGCAAGGGCGGGAATGCAATTTACAGGGGTGTTTTTTTCGAAAACAGGAAAGTTGAGCGGTTTGCGTGGAAAGTTCGGCGGTTGTGCCAGGAAGTTGAGCGGTCACCACCCAAAGTTGAGCGGTCAACCGCAAAAGTTGAGAGCAAACCAGCACAAACCAGTGTAAACCAAGCGCAAACCACTCAATTTGCCCGACTGCCGCCGCATTTGGCAAGGGTGGGACCCGATTTACAATATTTTCTTTCCGCTATTTTGCAAAAACAGGCGAATGGCTGTTAATGTCTTTTTCTATCTGTGATATACTACATAAGTTAACTATGTACGGGGTTGGAGGACTTTCATGAGAAAAGACTCGAAAGCAAGAAAAGAAAAAACGAAAATATTACCCTTTATTCCTACTGGTGAGTATTATTTCAATAAAGGCTTGAAGGCCTTTCACCGCAGGGATCTTTCGAATGCAAAGAAATATTTGTCACGGGCGATGCAGCTGGAGCCGCTGGAGCCGATGATCATGTTTCAGTTGGCCATGGTGCTGACGGAGATCGGGGAATACCGCGAGTCCAATGAGCTGTTGCATCAAACAGTTGAAATAGATCCATATATGACGGAGTGCCATTATTTTTTGGCGAACAATTATGCACATATCGGGTTCTTTAAAGAAGCCTATAAATATTCTGTTCTTTATTTAGAGAAGGATGAAGACGGAGAGTTTGTTGAAGATGCCGAAGATTTGATCGAATTGATCAGCATGGATGCAGAAGAAGTGATCGACTCCCTTCATGAGCAGGATGAACTCATCCTGAAGCAGGAAGAGGCGCGCAATCTTTTGGAATCCGGTAATTTTCAACGTGCGGTTGAACTTCTTCAGGAGGTTGTTGAGACCTATCCTGAATTTTGGTCTGCCTACAATAATCTCGCACTTGCCTATTTTTATCTTGGGGAAATGGAGAAAACCTCTGAAGTGTTAGAAGAAGTGCTGGAAAAAAGCCCAGGGAACCTGCATGCTTTATGCAATTTGGCCGTCTTTATGTATTACCAGAGAAGACGGGACGAGTTGGAAAAAATCGTGGATGGTTTGACGAAGGTCAAGCCGATGATGCAGGAGCACCAGTATAAGCTCGGTGCCACATTTGCTTTGCTCGGATTGTATGAAGAATCTTATTTTTGGCTGAAAAAGCTTCAAAAAGTCGGATTTGAAGGGGACCCAGGATTCTATTATTGGCTGTCTCAAGCGGCGTACCATACGGGACACCCAAAGACGGCTCATTCCGCATGGGATATCGTACTTGAATTCAATCCGGAAAAAGAGGGACTTGAGCCTTGGAATACGAATAAAAACGAAGAAATTGGCTATGAAGACCACACGAGTTCATTGTTGAAGAAAATGAGCAGCACCTACCCGGAAGAAAGATGGTTCGGTTTGTTCCTTCTTTCTGTTTCCAAGCAGCAGGCATCGATTTTGTCTAACGCTGAATTCCGGAGCTTCACTCATTTTTCTCCAGCTGAAATGAACTATTTATCCTTCATTCAAAAGCCTTCCGGCAAGGATATGCTTTCCGGACCTTTAAGGGTTGGCCATCAGACAGCTGAGGTGCTTTATGAGAAGCATCAGCCTGTGGGGCCGGTGGAATCCGGGCTGTTCTTGATGTGGTTCTCAATTTTTCAAGAAATGATGAATCAAAATGTGGAGTTTTCGAATATTAATGGTTGTGCAGCGGCTGTAGAATACTTATGGCTAAAGCTTCGCAATACGAAGAAGCCCCAGAAAGATCTGGCGGAATCATTTAATATTTCAGTCTCTACCTTGAGGAAATATGTAAAAGCGTTGGAGGAATACCTTCGCTGAGCATATTTTTGGACGAAAATGGGCGTCTCTTATAGGATAGGTTTATACAGGAAATACTACATCCTATGAACTAGGATTGTGATACATGGACATAGAGGAATCAAGGAGTGTTGAAAATGAGCGAAGAAAAAATTTATGATGTGATCATCGTCGGAGCAGGTCCTGCAGGGATGACGGCGGCTGTTTATACTTCACGCGCCAACTTGAGCACACTGATGATAGAACGCGGCGTACCAGGCGGACAAATGGCGAATACGGAAGAAGTGGAAAACTATCCTGGATATGACCACATTCTTGGACCGGATCTTTCTAATAAAATGTTTGAACATGCTAAGAAATTCGGTGCGGAATATGCATACGGCGATATCAAGGAAATCGTCGATGAAAAAGAATATAAGCTTGTGAAAGCAGGTTCAAAGGAATACAAAGCACGTGCTGTCATTCTTTCTCCGGGTGCCGAATATAAAAAAATCGGTGTTCCAGGGGAAAAAGAATTGGGCGGACGCGGTGTATCATATTGTGCAGTCTGCGACGGCGCTTTCTTTAAAAACAAAAATCTAGTTGTTGTCGGTGGAGGAGATTCTGCTGTTGAAGAAGGAGTCTACTTGACTCGCTTTGCAAATAAAGTGACAATCGTTCACCGCCGCGATGAGCTGCGTGCACAAAAGATCCTGCAGCAGCGCGCGTTTGACAACGAGAAGATCGACTTCATCTGGAACCATACAATCAAAGAGATCAATGAAGAAAACGGAAAAGTCGGCAGTGTAACGCTTGTTTCCACTGAAGATGGGAAAGAAGTCGACTTTAAAGCAGACGGTGTCTTCATTTACATCGGAATGGTTCCATTGACTAAACCTTTTGCTGGCTTAGGGATTACGAACGAGGCTGGATACATTGAAACGAATGACCGCATGGAAACGAAAGTCCCAGGCATTTTTGCAGCCGGGGATGTCCGTGAGAAGACGCTTCGCCAAATTGTCACAGCAACTGGCGACGGCAGCATCGCCGCTCAAAGTGCACAGCATTTTGTTGAGGAATTGATTGAGGAATTGAAGGCGAAGTAAAGTTTGACGGTGTCTAGCTCCAGCGCCTAGCCCCTCGAGTCATAAGCCAAACCTCTACGGAAATCAGGATTTCCTTCGAGTTCCGTCTTATGCTGGTCGGGGCTGATCGAGGCGCTTGCGCTTTTCTATTTGTCCAGCTCCAGCGCCTAGCCCCTCGAGTCATAAGCCGTACCTCTACGGAAATCAGGATTTCCTTCAAGTTCCGTCTTATGCTTGTCGGGCCTGACCAAGGCGCTTACGCATTTCAATTATGACATGGCCAAGTCCAATTTTTACTAATTCGTCATTGGCTTTTAACCGTGCTGTAACAGTCCTGAAATAATCGTGGGGTATACTATAACTAGATTGAAATTGACCCCCTTTTTAATATATCCCTTTTTTGCACAAGGTTTATCCTTGTGCTCTTTTTTTTGTCTTTTTTTCAGGTAAAGCTCTTTTGTGCAGGACCATGAAACATAGTATAATGAATAGATATAGATGAACGGCAATATGATAAAACAGGTTTTGAGGTGAGTACATGCAGCGAGTGACCAATTGTGTCCTTTTAAAAGGGGACCAAGTATTGTTATTGCAAAAACCGAGCCGGGGATGGTGGGTCGCTCCGGGAGGGAAAATGGAATCCGGGGAGACCATTAAGGATTCTGTCATCCGCGAATTCCGCGAAGAGACAGGCGTCTATTTGAAGAACCCCAGTGTAAAAGGAATATTTACCTTTGTTATCAAAGACGGAGATGAAATAAAATCGGAATGGATGATGTTTACGTTCCTCGCGAAAGAGAGCGATGGCGTGAATGTGAAGCAGTCCGAGGAAGGCACCCTTGAGTGGCACTCGATTGAGGCCATCAAGGAACTCCCGATGGCTGAAGGGGATTTTCATATTTTGGATTACTGCATCCATGGAACAGGAATGATCTATGGAAGGTTTACGTATACACCGGATTTTAAACTGATTTCATACAGGCTGGATCCGAACTGAGAATAGATAGAGAAATGTTTTGAGGGGGAGAATAAGCATGAATACAGGTGCTTCTGCCAATGATGTGCAATTAGTCATCATCACGGGAATGTCGGGTGCGGGAAAAACGGTAGCGATACAAAGCTTCGAAGACTTAGGGTTTTTCTGCGTGGATAACCTTCCGCCGACCCTCCTGCCGAAGTTTTTGGAACTCATGAAAGAATCGGGCAATAAAATGAATAAAGTGGCGCTTGTCATGGATTTAAGGGGTCGTGAGTTTTTTGACCACCTATTCAAGGCGCTTGATGATTTGGCGGAGACTTCATGGGTTGCACCGCAGATCTTGTTCCTGGAAGCGGATGATTCCTCTCTGGTCAGAAGGTATAAAGAAACGCGAAGATCCCATCCTCTTGCTCCATCAGGGCTGCCTTTAGAAGGCATCAAGCAGGAAAGAGATCTATTGGAGGAACTAAAAGGGAGAGCTCAGACGATCTATAATACTTCTGTCATGAAGCCGCGTGAGCTCCGTGAAAAGATTTTAACGGAATATTCTTCTGATAAGAAGACGATTTTCACCGTGAATGTCATGTCATTCGGGTTCAAACATGGAATTCCGATTGATGCAGATCTTGTGTTCGATGTTCGATTTCTTCCAAACCCTCATTATATAGACCATATGCGGCCAAAGACGGGATTGGATGAAGAGGTTTCCACTTATGTCCTCAAATGGACGGAGACCCAGAAGTTCATTGAAAAAGTGACGGATCTATTAGGATTTATGCTTCCTCATTATAAGCGTGAAGGAAAGGCTCAGTTAGTGGTGGCCATCGGCTGTACAGGAGGCCAGCACAGGTCTGTAGCTTTAGCGGAGCATATCGGACACTTCTTCCAGGGCGATTACAACACAAGGATCTCACATCGTGACATCGATAGGAGAAAGGGACAGACATCATGAAAAAAATGAATCAGCCTAAAGTGGTGATTATCGGGGGCGGCACTGGATTGCCTGTTCTCTTAAGGGGACTGAAGAAATACCCCGTCGACATCACGGCAGTCGTAACAGTGGCGGATGACGGAGGAAGTTCCGGCCGTCTGCGGGAGGATCTCGAAATCCCTCCACCCGGCGATATCCGCAATGTACTGGCAGCTCTATCGGATGTAGAGCCGTTGATTGAAGAAATGTTCCAGCACCGGTTCAAAACGTCCAATGAGCTTTCCGGACATTCGCTTGGGAATTTGATTATCGCTGCTCTTACATCGATAACAGGTGATTTCGTCCATGCTATCCAGGAAATGAGCAAGGTCCTGAAGGTGCGCGGCAAAGTTCTGCCGGCAGCCAACCAGCCTGTGGAATTGAATGCGATTATGGAAGATGGAACGATTGTTAAAGGAGAGTCCAAAATCCCGCAATCGGGCAAGCGGATCGACCGTGTATTTTTGACTCCGGAATATGTCCTTCCGGTATCAGAAACATTGGAGGCAATCCGCCAGGCCGACATCATTGTCATTGGGCCGGGAAGCCTTTATACGAGCATCCTTCCCAACCTGCTTGTTCCGGGCCTTGGAGAAGAAGTATGCCGAGCGAAAGCAAAGAAGGTCTATATCTGCAACTTGATGACGCAGGCGGGCGAAACCTTGAATTTCACTGCAAGCGATCACGTGAAGGCAATCTATGACCATATGAACTGCGGGTTCATTGATACCATTTTGGTCAATAACGAAGCTGTTCCGACAAGCATCCAAAACCGCTATACGGAAGAGCAGGCCAAACCTGTCGTATATGATGTGGAAAAACTCATGAAAATGGGACTTAATGTGATTTACGACCGCATCATTTCTTATAAAGGCGATGTCATTCGCCATGATACCGAAAAAGTAGCGAAAATCATTTACTCCTTGCTGGAGGATGAACAGCAATCTATTGCCCATCCATAATAAGGTTGTGCAAGCGGTTGTTTTGAAAGAGGAGGTGAGGAGATGTCATTTGCATCCGAAACGAAGAAAGAATTGACGAATATTGAAGTAAAGGATTGCTGTGCGAAAGCAGAGCTGTCAGCGCTGATCCGGATGAATGGCTCGCTGTCATTTTCAAACCGGCTGCTGGTGCTGAATATCCAGACAGAAAACGCAGCAATTGCACGCCGCATTTATATTTTGATAAAGAAAAATTATGAAGTGACGGTTGAATTGCTGGTGCGGAAAAAGATGAGGCTCAAGAAAAACAATGTATACATTGTACGCATCAAGGATGGAGCCAAAGAAATACTGGAAGACTTGAAGATCTTAGGTGAAGGGTTTTCCTTTGTACATGATATTTCCCCAGACCTTATTAAAAAGAAATGCTGCAAGCGTTCCTATTTGAGAGGTGCTTTTCTGGCAGGGGGATCGGTCAACAACCCGGAGACATCTTCCTATCACCTTGAGATTTTTTCTTTATACAGTGAACATAACGATTCGCTGAGCGAGCTGATGAACAGCTTCGGCTTGAACAGCAAAACGCTTGAGAGAAAAAAAGGATTCATTACGTATTTAAAAGAAGCGGAAAAGATCACGGAGTTTCTGAATATCGTCGGTGCCCACAATGCTTTGCTCCGCTTTGAGGACGTAAGGATTGTCAGGGACATGAGGAATTCAGTGAACCGTCTCGTAAACTGCGAAACAGCCAATTTGAATAAAACGATTGGAGCGGCACTAAGGCAAGTGGAAAATATCCAGTTCATCGACAGGACCGTCGGACTTCAAATCCTACCTGATAAACTTAGGGAGATTGCCGAACTTCGCGTCAACTATCAGGATGTCACCCTGAAAGAGCTTGGAGAAATGGTATCCGGGGGAACCATCAGCAAATCCGGCATCAACCATAGGCTGCGCAAAATAGATGAAATCGCAGAAAAACTGCGCGCTGGGGAATCTGTATCAGCAAAGCATTAAGTTGAATATAAAAACAAAGGGAAAAAGATGGGGAGGAATTGTTATGATTGAAAAAACAGTGGAAGTCAAATTGAAATCCGGCCTGCAGGCGCGTCCTGCAGCGCTCTTTGTCCAGGAAGCCAACCGATTCAGTTCGGAGATCTTCCTGGCAAAAGACAATAAAAAAGTGAACGCAAAGAGCATCATGGGATTGATGAGCTTGGCTGTCAGTGCAGGAGCTGTCATCACATTGAGTGCAGACGGAAGCGATGAGGCAGATGCAGTTGAGCGTCTGGTCCGATTTGTGGAAGACGAAAATTAATAGTGGGACAAAATGAAAACCCTTTCGGACAAGAAAGGGTTTTTTCTTTAATTCAACAATTGCTCATTCAATCTTGCAAGTTCTTCTTCGATTCTTTCCGTATCGATTCGCTCAAACAGCGGCTCTACTTTTGGTAGTTGATGCGAGTTTACGACGAGCGGTTTCCATTCATTTGCTGAGGTATTGATCAGCTTCTTGACTTTCTCGCTTGAAAAAGGGAGGAAGGGAGTCAGGATGTTTGCTAAATTAGCAATGAGATAAACGCAGTCTGCAAGGGCTTGGCGGCAGGCATCACAATCATCCTTAACTTGAATCCAAGGCTGCTTTTCATCAAAATATTTATTGGAAAAACGGACAAGCTCAAATGCTTTCTCCAGTCCTTGTTTGAAGGCGGTCTTCTCAATGCAGCTGCCAACCTCTTTGTACAATTCGGAAACTTTCTCCTGTATGGAAGGGGTGATGTCATTGTCCGGAATCACGCCGTCAAATGACTTTTCGATAAACTTCAATGTCCTGTTGATGAAGTTACCATAAGCTCCTAACAATTCGCTGTTATGGCTGTAAATGAATTCTTTCCATGAGAAATCGGCATCCCTGTTCTCAGGAGCGTTGATTGTCAGGAAGTACCGGATGGAGTCGGGATCATATCTTTCTAAAATATCCGGAACCCAGACTGCCCAATTCTTGCTTGTCGATAACTTCTTCTTTTCAAGCGTCAAATACTCATTTGAAACGATATGCGTCGGCAACGGTTCTTTCTCAAGACCGGCAAGGATCGCGGGCCAAATAATCGAGTGGAATGGGATGTTGTCTTTCCCGTGCACATAATAGGAGCGGGTGGAGGCATTCCAAAATGCTGAATCATCCTGTCCCGTTTGTTCGGCCCAAAGCCTGCTTGCCGTGTAGTAGCCTGACACAGCCTCAATCCAAACGTAGATTTTCTTTTCCTCATATCCTTCAACAGGGACGCTGACACCAATTGGGAGATCCCTTGAAACAGCCCGGTCCTGCAGCCCTTCCTTGAGGTAGCGCTTCGTAAGCGAAATGGCATTATCCCGCCATAGATTATTGTCATCTGCTTCGTGCGTATAGTTTTCCAAGACAGTTTGAAAAGAGCTTAGGGAGAAGTAAAAATGCTCCGTGGCCCGAGTTGAAGGTTCATGGCCACAAATCTTGCATTTTCTGTCCAGCAGTTCAAGCGGCTCAAGAATGGTTGAACAGCTGTCGCATTGGTCCCCTCGGGAAGGCTCTTTGCAAACAGGGCAGATTCCTTCCACGTAGCGGTCAGGCAAAAACTGCTCGCAATGTTCGCAATAGGTCTGCTCGATTTCTTTTTTATAGATCAATCCTTTCTCCAGCAATTTTAAGAAAATCTCCTGCACATGGCGGTGGTGGTGCGCCGTATCTGTCCTCGTATATACATCATAGGAAAAACCCAGCCTTGAAAAGCAATCTTCAAACTCTCTGTGATAGCGGTCTGCAATCACATTTGGTGCGACGCCTTCCTGTCTTGCTCGGACGGTAATCGGTGTCCCGTTGCAGTCGCTCCCTGATACATAAAGGACTTTTTCTCCCTTTTGACGGTAGTATCTAGCCAGGATATCCCCTGACAATAAACTTGATATGTGGCCTAAATGCAGTGAGCCGTTCGCATACGCCCATGCTCCCCCAATAAAAATACTCATTCATAATTCCTCCCTGAAATAATTTTGGACAACAAAAAACCCCGCCTTAACTGTAATAGCTAAGGGCGGGGTTTGAATTTCCACGCGGTACCACCTTAATTCGCAAATGATTCACACCATCTGCCTCGACAAGTACGGAGTTTGACATGCAACTCTTATACTGTGGCATTAATAACGAGTGCCAAATCCCGTCGTATCCTACTAATACAAAAGTATGTTCAGTACGAAGCTCAGAGACCATTGTTCAAACGACTGTTTTTGCTTCTTTTCAGCTGCCGAAGCTCTCTGGTGAAAAACAGGATCATTTTACTTTTTCTCTTCATTGCTTTTATCATTTTTCTGACAGAATACTCCCTCTTCCATCGTGTGAAGGGCAAAGCCCAACGATAAGGGGGAGATGAATGCCAGTTGGCGGTAGCCAAAATTTCCCTCTTTGTGATATAATAAGAACAAATGTTCCCTGATGGTGGTGAGATGAAAGCGATGCTTGTCCACAAAGCCTATAAGTTTCGGATCTATCCAACCAAAGAACAAGAAGTCCAGATTGCTAGAACCATCGGATGTTGCCGCTTTGTCTTCAATCGGTTCTTAGCCCAATGGAATGATACCTACAAAGAAACCGGCAAAGGATTAACCTACCACTCCTGTTCAGCCGCCTTAACCCAATTGAAAAAGGAATTAGACTGGTTAAAAGAAGTCGACAGTATTGCTCTTCAATCCTCTCTCAAACATCTTGCGGATGCGTATACACGTTTTTATAAAAAACAAAACAAGGCTCCCCAGTTCAAATCTAAAAAGAATAAAGTACAATCCTATACAACAAGGTATACCAACGGAAATATTGCCATTGTCGGCAAAAAAATCAAACTGCCAAAACTTGGTTTGGTTCGCTTTGCCAAAAGTCGTGAGTTAGAAGGACGTATTCTTCATGCGACCGTTAGATGGACTCCAAGCGGCAAATACTTTGTTTCCATTCTGGCAGAAATGGACGTACAGCCATTTAAAAAAACAGGCACCTCTGTTGGCGTTGACCTAGGACTCAAAGACTTTGCCATTCTTTCAACGGGTGAAGTGTTTGGCAATCCTAAATGGTTTCGTCAGTTGGAAAAGAAACTGGCTGATGCACAGCGTGTTCTTTCTAGACGCCAGCAGTTGGCCTTGAAAAGAAAATGCAAAGGGGATGAAGCAAAGAACGTTCAAAAGCAAAAACGAAAAGTAGCTCGTATCCATGAGAAAATCGCAAATGCTAGAACAGACTACTTGCAAAAAATCTCCACCCACATCATTAAAAGCCACGATGTTGTAGGGATTGAAGATCTGCAAGTGTCCAATATGCAGAAGAATCACAGGTTTGCCAAAGCAATCAGCGAAGTAGCCTGGTCACAATTTCGCACCATGCTGGAGTACAAAGCAAAATGGTACGGAAAGCGTGTCATTGCGGTGTCGAAAACGTTTGCTAGTTCTCAATTGTGTTCGAGCTGCGGCTACCAAAACAAAGACGTCAAGAACCTTGCCCTTCGCAAGTGGGATTGCCCTTCATGTGGAACACACCACGACAGGGATCTTAACGCAGGACAAAATCTTCAAAAAGAAGCCATAAGACTTCTAACCGTAGGGACTACGGGGCTAGCCTAATCCATTAGAAGCCAAGGGGCTTCTGTACTTAGGAATCTCCCATTTCAAACGACCCGTGAGGGTGTTAAGAGGTGAGTAGTTCAATTGGTAATTATCAATATATTAATGAATTGGAATAGGGGCGTCAATAGAAAAGTGTATGTTGATATATGAATTCAGTAGGAGAAGGTTGGCGAATACTGTCGATTGGCCGATATATTGTCCATTTTGACTGATAAAATTTAATTTTAGACCGATATTTATTAAGAATCGGCTGATATATTGGAAAAGCGACTGATATGACATATCTTCTGCAATAAAAAAGGACCGTCCCAGCAAGTGGGGCGGTCCTTACAGCAATTAATTATTTGCTGGTGTCCATTTCGTTGCGTGTAATGATTTGGTCGATCAAACCATATTCTTTCGCTCTTTCAGCTGTCATGAAGTTATCGCGGTCCGTATCTTTTGCGATGACATCAAGCGGCTGGCCAGTGCGGTCTGAAAGGATTTGGTTCAATTTTTCGCGAAGGAAAAGGATACGCTTCGCAGCGATTTCGATTTCAGTCGCTTGACCTTGTGCACCGCCAAGTGGCTGATGGATCATGACTTCAGCATTTGGCAATGCATAGCGCTTGCCTTTTTCACCAGCGGCTAAAAGGAATGCACCCATGGATGCTGCCATACCGATACAGATCGTTGATACTTTTGGTTTGATGAATTGCATTGTATCGTAGATCGCCATACCGGCTGTGATGCTTCCGCCAGGGCTGTTGATATAGATGGAGATGTCTTTCTCAGGGTTTTCAGCTTCCAAGAATAGCAGCTGTGCTACAATGGAGTTAGCAACGTTATCATCAATCGCACTTCCAAGCATGATGATGCGGTCTTTCAAAAGACGGGAATAAATGTCATACGCGCGTTCACCGCGGTTTGTCTGCTCAATAACCGTAGGAATTAAATTCATGTAAGTTCCTCCTTTAGTATACAATCCACTGAAGGAAAAGATTTTTCCTCAGCTGTAAAACTTATGTACTGTAATCATACACTGATGGTCAATTAAGGTCAAACGAAACACTCCTGTTTTTTTCGACAATTTGGAAGTGGTTTCATCTGCTATTTACATCCGTGATGCTTTTCTCCTAGGCGTGGATCAAAATTGAAAACTCCTTATCCATCATACCCGGGCGATGATTTTTTTAAACAGGAAAACAGGTTGCAATGGGGCATTTTCTGAATTATAATATTAAAGCATGACGTTTTAGACATGCCCTCGTGGTGCAACGGATAGCACGTAAGATTCCGGTTCTTGAGATGTGGGTTCGATTCCTGCCGAGGGCGTAAATAACTAGTAAAACCATTCCGATTTTTAAAGCGGGGTGGTTTTTTTAGTATATTAGGAGGGATATTGATGAAGGAATATCAAAAGATCATTTCTAAGAAAGAAATCTTAAAATCTGTTAAATGCAACAAATGTGGCAAGACGGAATTATTCAATGGACCTGAAGATAAAAACCTACTTAAATTAAATGATTTTCATACGTTTGATATAAAATTTGGGTATGGAAGTAAATATGATGAACAACGTTGGATGTTTGACCTCTGTGAGAGTTGCCTTATTGAATTCATTGGATCTTTTAAGTGTTCTCCAGAAAAAACAACCTATTAAAAAGGATTTTCAGCTTTTGCTATCTGATAAAAAGTAAAATATACACCACCAAATAAACCTATACGAAGTATCTAATCTTTCCACATATTTTCCATTCATACATCCACTGAACTGATGTAAAATGGAGGATGGGGTGAAGTAGATGAATTTGAAAGCAGGTTTGTGGCAGCAGCAGTCGCTGAAGCTGAATATGACGCAGGAATTGTCTCAGGCGATTGCGCTTCTACAGTATTCTACACAGGAGCTTTTTTCGTTCCTTGAACAAAAGGTGATGGAGAATCCGTTGATCGGACTGGAATCGCCGGACGTTCAGCTGATGGACCCCCGCTCCGACCGCATCAGAACGAATCGAATCGCACAACCAAATAAAACGAAGCAGGAATGGCTCGAACGTGTTGCCCAGAAGCCAGATACCCTGCAGGAACATCTTTTTTCACAATTAATTATGAAAACGCTGACATTTAAACAAAAACAGATTCTTGATCTTCTATTATATAATTTTGATGCCAATGGCTATCTGACTGCTTCTACAGATGAAATAGCCTGTGAAGCAGATGCGCCAGTCGAAGAAGCAGAGAAGCTTCTCACACAAATACAGAGTCTTGATCCTGCTGGTGTGGGGGCGAGGAATCTTCGGGAATGCCTGCTTCTTCAGGTGAAGAGAAGAGAAGGTGCCCCCCAATGGACAGAGGAAATCCTGATGAATCATTTTCAGGAATTTGCCGACCGAAAGTGGAAGGACATCGCCTCGAAGCTTTCATGTAGTTTAAAAGAAATCCAGGCAGTGTCTGATTTCATACAAACATTGACGCCAAGGCCGGCAGCAGAATATGGGGCGCATCCGTCCATCTATATCATTCCGGAATTGATTGTTGAAGTGAAGGATGGTCAGATCCGGTTGAGGCATCACGATTCATCCGTTCCTCATCTCATATTTCACAAAGAGTACTATGATGAAATGGAAAAATATAAGGACAAAGGTGTAAAATCTTTTTTGAAGGATAAATTTCAGGATTACCAGTTTCTGATGAAGAGCCTGCATCAAAGGCAGGAGACAATTTTGAAGGTAGGAACAGCTCTGATTGAACTGCAAACCGAATTTTTCTTGAAAGGTCCGAAGCATTTAAAGCCGCTCACCATGAAGCAGCTGGCGGAAGAGATAGAGGTTCACGAGTCGACTGTCAGCAGGGCAGTAAGGGAAAAATATATCCAGACTCCTTTTGGGACGTTTGAATTGAAATCCTTCTTTTCCAGCGGAGTCGCAACAAATGAGGATGGGGATGCATCGTCGAGCACCGTCAAAAACCTCATTCAGGAATGGATTGATGAAGAGGATAAAAAATCGCCCATTTCCGACCAGGCGATTGCCGACCGGTTAAAAGAAGAAGGGCTGAAGGTGTCTCGGAGGACTGTGGCCAAATATAGAGATCAGCTTCAAATCCCGGCTTCTTCCAAGCGGAAACGATTTGATGAGTAGAAGGAATGAAAATCCGTGAAAAAATTAATTTTTTATACAAGAAATCAATGTTCCTTATGCAGGGATGCAAAAGAGATGCTCCTTTTGGTTTCAGATCTTCATGAAGGTGTGGAGATTGTAGAGGTCGATATTGATGAAAGTGATGAATTGACGGAGCGGTTCGGGTTGATGATTCCTGTCGTGGAATTGGATGGGGAAATCGTTCAATATGGGCAAATTGACCCTTTTGAGATAAGCAACCGCTTACATGAAAAATCTTGAGGTTTCCTAGTTGAATTGCGTTTTAGTCCCTGTTAGAATGTAAATTGTAGCAGGGATATATTTTTTTGATTCAAGTGGGACATAATATGTCTGACCGGGACATTTATAGTCCAACTGGTGATCAAGAAATATCGAAAATGAAGGAGTTAGTGAATGCATTCGTTAATCGATATACAAAAAAGATTATTGCCTGACCTGCTATCCATTATGCAAAAACGCTATCACATCTTGAGAACGATTCATTTCATGGAGCCGGTAGGCAGAAGGAGCCTTGCTCAAACGCTCGGATTGACAGAAAGAGTGCTGAGGGCAGAAGTCGAATTTTTGAAAGATCAAAATTTGATCGATGTTAAGGCGTCCGGAATGACCGCGACTTTCGATGGAAAAAAGATTCTGGAAGAAATGGAAGGCATGATGAGGGAAATATCGGGTATAGACGAAATGGAGGCAATGTTGAAGAAGCGAATGAATCTTCAAGATGTCGTCATCGTTCCCGGAGACAGCGACAGCACCCCATGGGTAAAAGAAGAATTAGGAAGAGCTTGTTCTGAGAGTATGAAAGAGCGCCTGATTGGAAAAAATATCATCGCTGTAACAGGCGGGACTACCATGGCAGCCGTTGCTGAAACGCTCACACCCGATTTTGCCAGTTCAGAATTGTTGTTTGTTCCGGCCAGGGGCGGGATTGGCGAAGATGTAAAGAATCAAGCCAATACCATTTGCGCCAAAATGGCTGAAAACACAAGAGCCAGACACAGGGTATTATATGTACCGGATCAAGTAAGCAAGGAAGTATACAAATCCTTTTTGACAGAGCCGGCCATTAAAGATGTCCTAAATTTAATTTCATCAG
The DNA here is from genome assembly GCF_050990905.1 of Falsibacillus pallidus. GTDB lineage: Bacteria > Bacillota > Bacilli > Bacillales > DSM-25281 > Falsibacillus > Falsibacillus pallidus_A. The sequence continues at coordinate 3,285,748 of NZ_CP158866.1, read as the reverse complement.
CCAACATGGTTTTGCATGGAATTGGCGATGCTATTACTATGGCTGATAGAAGGAAAACGCCGCCAGAAACGATGGATGAGATCATTGAATCCAAAGCAGTCGGCGAAGCGTTCGGGTATTACTTCAATCAAGAGGGAGAAGTGGTCCACAAAGTGATGACCATCGGACTCCAGCTGAAAGATCTTGAAAAAATCGAGCATGTCATTGCAGTGGCAGGAGGCAAATCAAAAGCTAAGGCCATTCAGGCATACTTAAAAGGAGCACCGCATGCATCTGTCCTCATTACAGATGAAGGCGCTGCGAAAGAGCTTTTAAAAGGGTGAATCCCTTTTGAAATAGATTAAATAGATTTCACACATACTTAACATATTTTAAGGAGGAAATTTTCATGGCAACTAAAATTGGTATCAATGGATTTGGACGTATCGGACGCAACGTATTCCGCGCTAGCTTAAACAACCCGGATGTAGAGGTAGTAGCAGTCAACGACTTGACTGATGCAAATATGCTTGCTCACTTGCTTCAATATGATACAGTTCATGGAAAACTTTCTGAAAAAGTAACAGCTGAAGGCGACTACCTAATCGTAGGCGACAAAAAAATCAAAGTTCTAGCTGAACGCGATCCAGCACAACTTGGCTGGGGAGATCTTGGAGTAGAAGTAGTAGTAGAATCTACTGGACGCTTCACTAACCGTGCAGATGCAGCGAAGCACCTTGATGCAGGCGCTAAAAAAGTTATCATCTCTGCACCAGCTTCTAACGAAGATATTACTGTTGTTATGGGTGTTAACGAAGACAAATACGATGCAGGAAGCCACCATGTAATCTCTAACGCTTCTTGTACGACTAACTGCCTTGCACCATTCGCAAAAGTATTGAACGAAAAATTCGGCATCAAACGCGGTATGATGACAACTGTTCACTCATACACGAACGATCAGCAAATCCTTGACTTGCCGCACAAAGACTACCGTCGTTCCCGTGCAGCAGCAGAAAACATCATCCCGACTACTACTGGTGCAGCGAAAGCAGTATCTCTAGTATTGCCTGAACTTAAAGGCAAATTGAACGGTATGGCTATGCGTGTACCAACTCCAAACGTTTCTGTAGTAGACTTGGTTGCTGAGTTGGATAAAAACGTAACGGCTGACGAAATCAATGCAGCTTTCAAAGAAGCAGCTGAAGGCGATCTTAAAGGAATCCTTGCTTACAGTGATGAGCCGCTTGTATCCATCGACTATAACGGAAACACTGCATCTTCTACTATCGATGCATTGTCCACTATGGTTCTTGAAGACAACATGGTAAAAGTTCTTTCTTGGTATGACAACGAAACTGGATACTCTAACCGTGTAGTAGACCTAGTTTCTTACATTGCGAAACAAGGACTTTAATTAATAAAGTATCAGCTTAACCCGAAAGTGTTATGCTAATTGATGAAATGTGACATCATTTATCCGCTTATAAATGGATAAATGTTTGCCCACCATCTATAATAAAAGGGATGAAAGGGGAGCGGGGAGGATTCCCCACTCTCCTTTTTCCCATTTTAACTACCTACTCAAGGAGGTCCTTAAGCAATGAATAAAAAGTCAGTGAAAGATATTGATGTAAAAGGAAAACGCGTATTTTGCCGCGTCGATTTCAACGTTCCGATGAAAGATGGAAATGTGACCGATGATACAAGGGTCCGCGCTGCTCTTCCAACGATTCAATACCTTGCAGATCAAGGTGCAAAGGTTATTCTTGCGAGCCATTTAGGACGTCCGAAGGGACAAGTAAATGAAGAGCTCCGTTTGACTCCTGTAGCGAAGCGCCTTAGCGAGCTTATTGGCAAAGATGTTAAAAAAGCGGATGAAGCTTATGGAGATGCTGTTCAATCTCAAATCGCCGAGATGAATGAAGGCGACGTTCTGTTGTTGGAAAACGTACGTTTCTACCCTGGCGAAGAAAAGAATGACCCTGAATTGGCAAAAGCATTTGCTGCATTGGCAGATGTCTATGTCAACGATGCATTCGGTGCAGCTCACCGTGCACATGCTTCTACAGAAGGGATTGCCCAGCACCTTCCTTCAGCAGCCGGTCTATTGATGGAAAAAGAACTTCAAGTGCTTGGAAAAGCTCTTTCCAACCCTGATCGTCCTTTCACAGCCATCATTGGCGGTGCAAAAGTAAAAGATAAAATCGGCGTCATCGATAACCTATTGGAAAAAGTAGATAACTTGATTATCGGCGGCGGCTTGGCTTATACATTCGTAAAAGCACAAGGCCACGAAGTCGGGAAATCTCTATTAGAAGAAGATAAAATCGATCTTGCTAAATCCTTCATGGAAAAAGCAAAAGAAAAAGGCGTTAAATTCTACATGCCTGTTGATGTTGTCGTAGCAGACGACTTCTCAGAGGATGCAAACAAAAAGACAGTTGCCATCAATGAAATCCCTTCTGACTGGGAAGCATTGGATATCGGACCGGAAACAAGAGAAGTTTATACAGATGTCATCAAAAACTCCAAGCTTGTCATTTGGAACGGACCGATGGGCGTATTCGAATTGGATGCATTCGCAAACGGAACGAAAGCAGTCGCTCAAGCATTGGCAGATGCAAAAGATACATATTCTGTCATCGGGGGCGGAGATTCCGCAGCTGCAGTTGAAAAATTCAACCTTGCTGACCAAATGAGCCACATTTCTACCGGCGGCGGCGCATCATTGGAATTTATGGAAGGCAAAACGCTTCCTGGCGTTGCAGCTTTAGACGATAAATAAGACCATAATAGAAAGGATGATTTCGCAATGCGCAAACCAATCATCGCAGGAAACTGGAAAATGCATAAAACATTATCCGAAGCAAAAGCTTTTGCTGAAGAAGTAAAAGGACTTGCTCCATCTGCTGACAGCATTGACACAGTCATTTGTGCTCCAGCTTTGTTCTTAGAAAAACTTGTTGAAACGACAAAAGACTACCCTGTAGAAATCGGTGCACAAACGATGCACTTTGAAGAAAACGGAGCATTCACTGGCGAGATCAGCCCGATAGCACTGCAGGATCTTGGCGTAAAATATGTCATCATCGGACACTCTGAACGCCGTGAAATGTTCAATGAAACGGATGAAACAGTAAATAAAAAGACTTTGGCTGCATTCCAATATGATTTAACTCCAATCGTATGCGTTGGTGAAACGTTGGAACAGCGTGAAGAAAATAAAACAAAAGAATTGGTCGGAGCTCAAGTGAAAGCTGCATTGAACGGCCTTTCTGAAGAGCAAGTGAAGCAAACCGTCATTGCCTACGAACCAATCTGGGCAATCGGAACAGGCAAATCTTCTACATCTGAAGATGCCAACGAAGTCTGCTCCCATATCCGCCAAGTCGTTGCAGAAAGCTTCTCAAGCGATGCGGCAGAAGCTGTACGCATCCAATACGGCGGAAGCGTGAAGCCTGCTAACATCAAAGAATACATGGCGCAAACGGATATCGATGGTGCTTTAGTTGGTGGAGCGAGCCTTGAGCCTCAATCCTTCCTTCAATTATTGGAGGCTGGTAAGAATGAGTAAATCTCCAGTTGCTTTAATCATTCTTGACGGATTTGCTTTCCGTGAAGAATCCAAAGGAAACGCAGTGGCTCATGCCAACAAGCCGAACTTTGACCGCTATTGGAGTCAATATCCCCACAACATGCTGACAGCTTCAGGTGAAGCGGTAGGGCTTCCTGAAGGGCAAATGGGGAACTCCGAAGTCGGACATTTGAATATCGGTGCAGGACGCATCGTCTATCAAAGTCTGACACGTGTGAACCTTGCAATCCGTGAAGGCGAGTTTGCAGAGAACCAAACATTCCTTGATGCCATCAAGCATGTTAAGGAAAAAGGAACAAGCCTTCATTTGATGGGCCTCCTATCTGATGGCGGTGTGCACAGCCACATCGACCACATGTTTGCCCTATTAAGGCTTGCAGCGAAAGAAGGCGTCGAGAAAGTCTATGTACATGGCTTCCTTGACGGCCGCGATGTTGGTCCAAAGACAGCGAAGAAATACATCGAACAGACGCAGGCGAAATTCGAAGAGTATGGTGTCGGCGAGTTCGCTACATTGTCTGGCCGCTACTATTCCATGGACCGCGACAAGCGCTGGGAGCGTGTAGAGAAATCCTACCGTTCCATGGTCTACGGAGAAGGTCCTGACTATAAAGATCCGATCGAGCTGGTTGATGATTCCTATGCAAACGAAATCTATGACGAATTCGTTCTTCCTTCTGTTTTGACAAAGGAAAACGGTGAGCCAGTCGCAACTATCCAGGATGACGATGCTGTGATTTTCTACAACTTCCGTCCTGACCGTGCGATCCAGATTTCAAATACATTTACAAACAAAGACTTCCGTTCATTTGACCGCGGTCCTAAGCATCCTAAGAACTTGTTCTTCGTCTGCTTGACCCACTTCAGTGAAACAGTCGACGGATTAGTTGCATTTAAACCGGTAAACTTGGATAATACCCTAGGAGAAGTTCTTTCTCAAAATGGATTGAAGCAGCTCCGAATCGCGGAAACGGAAAAATATCCTCACGTCACGTTCTTCATGAGCGGTGGACGGGAAGAGAAATTCCCTGGCGAAGAAAGGATCCTGATCGATTCACCAAAAGTTGCAACGTATGACTTGAAGCCTGAAATGAGTGCTTACGAAGTCAAAGATGCATTGGTGAAGGAAATCGAAAATGATAATTTCGATGCGATCATCCTGAACTTTGCCAATCCGGACATGGTCGGCCATTCAGGGAAACTTGAACCGACTGTGAAAGCCATCGAAACCGTAGATGAGTGTCTTGGCGAAATTGTTGATTTGATTATCAAAAAAGGCGGCTCAGCCATCATCACAGCCGATCACGGAAATGCTGATGAAGTGGTAACGCTCGAAGGCGAACCAATGACTGCCCATACAACAAACCCTGTCCCTGTCATCGTGACAAAAGAGGGTGCAGAGGTTCGTGAAGGCGGTAAACTTGGAGATCTTGCTCCAACCATGCTTGACTTGCTGAATGTTCAGCAGCCTGAAGAAATGACAGGACAATCACTTTTGAAAAAATAACCCCCATTAAAAGGAGAGATTTTACATGCCATACATTGAACAGATTTATGCTCGTGAAGTACTAGATTCCCGCGGTAACCCAACAGTTGAAGTTGAAGTATTTACAATGTCCGGTGGTTTCGGACGCGCAATGGTGCCATCTGGTGCTTCTACTGGTGAATACGAAGCAGTTGAGCTTCGCGACGGCGACAAAGACCGTTTCTTAGGAAAAGGTGTCTTGAAAGCAGTAGAAAACGTAAACGAAGTTATCGCTCCTGAGCTTATCGGATTTGACGTTACTGACCAAGTAGGAATCGACCGTGCGTTGATCGAGCTTGACGGAACTGAAAACAAAGGCAAATTGGGTGCTAACGCAATCCTTGGTGTTTCCATGGCAGCAGCTCGTGCAGCAGCGGACTTCCTTGGAGTGCCTTTATACCAATACCTTGGCGGATTCAACGCGAAGCAGCTTCCAGTTCCAATGATGAACATCATCAACGGCGGTGAGCATGCGGACAACAACGTAGACATCCAGGAATTCATGATCATGCCTGTAGGTGCTGAAAACTTCAAAGAAGCAGTCCGTATGGGTGCTGAAATCTTCCACAACCTTAAAGCTGTATTAAAAGGCAAAGGCCTTAACACTGCTGTAGGCGACGAAGGCGGATTCGCTCCAAACCTTGGTTCTAACGAAGAAGCTCTTCAAACGATCATCGAAGCAATCGAAAAAGCTGGCTACAAGCCAGGCGAAGAAGTAATGCTTGCAATGGATGCAGCATCTTCTGAGTTCTACAACAAAGAAGACGGCAAATACCATCTAGCTGGCGAAGGCAAAGTCCTTTCTTCTGCTGAAATGGTAGACTGGTACGAAGAAATGGCTTCTAAATACCCAATCATCTCTATCGAAGACGGTTTGGATGAAAACGACTGGGATGGCCACAAACTATTGACTGAACGCCTTGGCAAAAAAGTTCAATTAGTCGGCGATGACTTGTTCGTAACAAACACTCGCAAATTGTCTCAAGGAATCGAGCAAGGTGTAGGAAACTCCATCTTGATCAAAGTGAACCAAATCGGTACATTGACTGAAACATTCGATGCTATCGAAATGGCGAAGCGCGCTGGCTACACTGCAGTCATCTCCCACCGTTCAGGTGAAACAGAAGACAGCACAATCGCTGACATTGCAGTAGCAACAAACGCTGGCCAAATCAAAACAGGTGCACCATCCCGTACGGATCGTGTAGCAAAATACAACCAACTTCTTCGCATTGAAGACGAATTGGCTGACTTAGCACAATACCTTGGCGTAAAAACTTTCTATAACGTTAAGCGCTAATTTTAGATTTATGTATGATAACCGGCTTCCTTTTGGGGGCCGGTTTTTTTGTGTGTTCGTTCGACAAAAGTCGGGGCGTGACTGTCACGCCCCGATTTACTTTCGAGATTTAATGCGGGTTTACGCTAGGAGAGGGCGGCGGAATTTTGTCGAATAATCGTTAATCAAACGTTTGATTAAACCGCCGCATCCTCCATCTAGAGCAGAAACCAACCCCCGATTTGTTCGGCTGGCGCCAATATACGGCAAGTGCGGGTGTGGATCTTGAAATGGGTCAGATTTATTCCGAAAAACGGAAAGTGGGGAGGTTATAGCAAAAAGTGGGGAGGTCAACTGTAAAAGTGCGGCGGTGAGGCCTAAAAGTCGTGAGATAAATGGAGAAAGTGGGTCGGTTAACGCCCAAAGTGGGGAGCAAACCGCCGGCGAGCCCGCAGCAATCCCCGTCAAGAGCAGAAACCACCCCGGATTTGTCCGGCTGGCGCCAATATTCTGCAAGTGCGGGTGTGGATCTTGAAATGGGCCAGATTTATTCCATAAAGTGGGGAGGTCAACTGTAAAAGTGCAGCGGTTGGCGGTGAAAGTTGCGAGATAAATTGCGATTTTGGGCCGGTCAACGCCAAAAGTGGGGAGCAAATTGCAATCTAGGTTCCGCGGGCCGCACATAAAGTGCCAAACAAACCCAATTCGCGCCAGCTCCCACAAATTGAGGCATTGAAAATGGAGAAATTTGAAGAGTTGAGCGGTTCACGGTCAAAGTTCGGCGGTAAGGGCAAAAAGTTGAGCGGTCGCCCGAAGAAGTTGCGGGGTAAATCAGCAAAGTCCGGCTGTCAAACCCGAAAGTTCGGAGCAAATCGCCGGTACCCCCGCCGCCCCCACCAGCCAATTGCAAAACCCAACCCCAATTTGACCGGCTAACGCCGATATTCGGCAACCCCAATTTCCACTCCCTGCCACCATCTTCATTTGTTATTGCCCATCATTTGTCAGTATGTTAAGATTAAGCTATTACTATGTTCGTTTCAGGAGGCGTCATTCGTGCATACTTTGTTAATGGTTCTACTGATCATTGATGCAATTGGCTTAATTGTTGTTGTTCTGCTGCAGTCAGGGAAGAGCGCAGGTTTGTCAGGTGCGATTTCCGGAGGGGCTGAACAACTATTCGGGAAGCAGAAAGCCCGCGGGCTGGACTTGGTTCTTCACAGAATCACAGTTGTCCTTTCTGTACTATTTTTCGTATTGACCATTGCAGTTGCTTATTTCGGACTGTAATTTAAGTGATAGGGAATTGGCTGACTCACATTGTAATGAGTCAGCCCTTTTTCTTTTTCCGCGAAAACAGACAGGATATTGGATTGTTTTGCCGCAGTCTGTTAAAAATAAATAGAAATCTACTATAAGACTGAAATTTAGACATTTACATAAAAGGAGAGGTAGCATCATGAAATTGACAGGACCAAAACCGTTTACATTTGAAGCTGGAAAGAGAGCCGTCCTTCTTTTGCATGGCTTCACTGGAAGCTCTGCGGATGTAAGGATGCTTGGACGGTTTTTAGAGAAAAAAGGGTATACAAGCCACGCGCCGCACTATAAAGGGCATGGGGTGCCGCCGGAAGAATTGGTCCATACCGGCCCTGAAGACTGGTGGAAAGATGTCATGGGCGGTTATGAGCATCTGAAGAGCCTCGGCTATGAAGAAATTGCTGTTGCAGGCTTGTCTCTCGGCGGGGTATTTTCTCTTAAATTAGGTTACACTGTACCTGTAAAGGGTATCGTACCAATGTGTGCGCCGATGTATATAAAAGACGAAAAAGTCATGTATGAAGGTGTTGTCGACTACGCTAGAGAATATAAGAAATTTGAAGGAAAAAATGAAGAGCAGATTGAAGCTGAAATGAATGAATTCAAGAAGACGCCGATGAATACGTTGAAGGCTCTTCAAAATTTGATTGCTGATGTAAGAAACAACGTGGATATGATCTATGCTCCGACATTTGTCGTTCAGGCACGCCATGATCATATGATCAATACGGATAGTGCGAATATCATTTACAATGCAGTGGAATCGCCACTGAAGGATATCAAGTGGTACGAGGAGTCCGGCCACGTCATCACGCTCGATAAAGAAAAAGAGCAGCTCCACGAAGATGTGTATCAGTTCCTAGAGAAACTGGAATGGAATGTATAAACTTTTAATATAGGAGGGATTTAGATGGAAGATATGATCGCAAAGCATGTCGAGAGGCTGCTTAACTACATGCGGGATGAAGCCTATAAGCCTCTGACAGTCCAGGAGCTGGAAGAAGCTTTTGGAATAGAGGATTCTTCTTCTTTCAAAGATTTTGTCAAAGCGCTTGTACATATGGAGGAAAAAGGCCTCGTTGTCAGGACGCGCAGCAACCGCTATGGGCTTCCGCAGAAAATGAACCTTGTGAAAGGGAAGCTGACTGGACATGCAAAGGGATTCGCATTTGTGATTCCAGAAGAGCCGGGAATGGATGACATTTTCATCCCTCCTAACCATACGAACAATGCCATGCACGGAGATATTGTCCTCGCGCGCATTTCTGCTGAAAGCTCTGGCTCCAGAAGAGAAGGCGAAGTCGTTAAAATTATCGAAAGAGGAAACTCCGAAATTGTCGGGACGTATACGCAAAGCAAAACGTTCGGTTTCGTCATTCCTGATGATAAAAAGTTCGGACAGGATATTTTTATCCCGAAAAGCGCCAGCATGGGAGCCATTGAAGGGCATAAAGTAGTGGTGAAACTGGTCGCCTATCCTGAAAGAGGCAAAAATGCAGAAGGCGAAGTTATTGAAATCCTCGGACATAAAAATGATCCGGGAGTCGATATCCTCTCGATTATTTATAAACATGGACTTCCACAGGAATTTCCGGATGAAGCCATGGACCAGGCAAAAGCGACGCCGGATGAAATCGATGAATCCGAAATCGGCAACCGCAGGGATCTACGCGGCGAAACGATCGTCACCATTGACGGTGCAGATGCGAAAGACTTGGATGATGCTGTAACCGTTACAGAACTTGAAAACGGCAACTATAAGCTCGGCGTCCATATTGCGGATGTCACCTATTATGTGACGGAAGATTCGCCGATTGACCGTGAAGCAGCTGAGCGCGGAACTAGCGTCTACTTGGTGGACCGCGTCATCCCGATGATTCCACACCGCCTTTCCAATGGAATCTGCTCACTGAATCCGAAAGTGAATCGTTTGACGCTTTCCTGTGAAATGGAAATTACTAATTCAGGTGAAGTCGTTCACCATGAAATTTTCCAAAGTGTCATTAAAACAACAGAGCGCATGACGTACTCTGACGTGAATAAAATTCTTGTCGATCAAGATGAAGAATTGATCAAACGCTATGAGCCGCTTGTTCCAATGTTCCAGCGTATGGAGAAGCTCGCTGCGATTCTTCGCAATAAGCGTATGACAAGAGGGGCAATCGACTTTGATTTTAAAGAAGCAAAAGTGATTGTCGATGAAGAAGGGAAGCCTTCTGATGTTGTAATTCGCGAGCGATCCGTTGCAGAGAAGCTTATCGAAGAATTCATGCTTGCAGCGAATGAAACGGTCGCAGAGCATTTCCACTGGATGGATGTGCCGTTTATCTACCGGATCCATGAAGATCCAAAAGAAGATAAACTGCAGCGATTCTTTGAGTTCATCACAAACTTTGGCTTGATTGTAAAAGGAACAGCCAATTCCGTGCACCCGCGAGCCCTTCAAGAAATCATTGAAAGCGTCCAGGGGCAGCCGGAAGAAATGGTTGTATCCACAGTGATGCTAAGATCCATGCAGCAGGCAAAATACAACCCTGATTCATTGGGTCACTTTGGCTTGGCTGCAGATTACTATACTCATTTTACTTCACCGATCCGACGCTACCCTGACTTGATTGTCCATCGATTGATCCGGACATATCTGATTGAAGGGAAGCTTGATGAACAGACACGTGCGAAATGGGATTCAGACCTTCCGGAAATCGCCGACCACTCTTCTAAAATGGAGAGAAGGGCTGTCGATGCAGAGCGTGAAACGGATGAAATGAAGAAAGCTGAGTACATGCTCGACAAAATTGGCGAAGAGTACGATGCCATCATCAGCTCTGTCACCAACTTCGGTATGTTTGTCGAGCTGCCGAATACAATTGAGGGGCTCGTCCATGTCAGTGATATGACAGATGACTATTACCGCTATGATGAGCGCCAGTTCGCGATGATCGGTGAAAGGACAGCCAATGTCTTCCGCATCGGGGATGAAATCACTGTCCGTGTGGTCAACGTCAATAAAGACGAATACTCAATCGATTTTGAAATCGTCGGCATGAAAAATACGAAGCGCCGTGAACCCCGCGACGAAAAGCCAAAAGTCCTGAAGACCAAAACACGTTCAAGGGTTAAGAACAACCGTGAAAACCGTGAGCTTGGAACGGCAAAAGAAGGCCGCAGAAAATCACGCGGTCCGCAGTCCGATGGCATGTCTGAAGGCTGGTCCACAAGACCGCCTAAAGCCAAGAAAAAAAGCGGACGCAAGTTCTATGAAGGTGCACCGACATCCGGCAAGCCGGGCGGAGGAAAGAAACGCAGAAAGAAAAGATAGAAGTTAAGGAGAGAGGGAAGGGTTAAAGGTTGTAACGCTTTAATCCTTCCCATGAACCTTGTATAATAGAGCTCTAGATAGAGATGTAAGGGGGAAGTCCGATGCCTAAAGGGGAAGGAAAACTGATTGCCCAAAACAAGAAAGCCAGGCATGATTTTTCAATAGAAGAAACCTATGAAGCGGGAATTGTGCTGCAAGGTACCGAAATTAAATCCATCCGGAACGGCCGGGTCAATTTGAAGGATGCCTTCGCCCGCATTCAAAAAGGGGAAGTATACCTATTCAATATGCACGTCAGCCCGTACGAGCAGGGGAATCGCTATAACCACGATCCGCTCCGTACGAGGAAGCTGCTGATGCATAGGAAGCAGATCAATAAACTAATCGGTGAAACAAAAGAAGCAGGCTATTCCCTTGTTCCATTAAAACTTTATTTGAAAGATGGCTATGCAAAAGTTTTAATCGGCCTTGGAAAGGGAAAAAAGAAATACGACAAGCGCGAAGACCTCAAGAAGAAAGAAGCCAAGCGCGACATCGAGCGAGCATTCAAAGCCCGCCAGCAGGACTAATTTACAGTTAATTACAATTGAAAAATTGGTCAAGTGTGTTATAATAATAAACGTAGCAACGAAGTAATCTAAAGCTTTACTATCAAAGCTTTTCCTAACGTCAGATAGTGCGTTGAATAAGCAGACGCCGATATTCTACGCCACTTGAATAAGCTTCTTTGTAAAAAGAGAAGCAAGAAGTTCAAGGAAGCGAAGTGCAGAGCGCACCGGAGCGTATTTTTTAATACGTGAGGATGCGATCAATCGAGCTGACGCAGAAATTCGCCGCTTATCTTTTTACAATGGGGACGTTACGGATTCGACAGGGATAGTTCGAGCTTAGGTTGCGAGTCGGAGGGATCGGCTCCGTCATCAACGTCAACGCCAATAATAACTGGCAAAACTAACAACAACCTCGCTTTTGCTGCCTAATAAGGCCTAAAGCGGATCCTCCCTCCATCGCCCATGTGGTAGGGTAAGGGTCTCACTTTTAGTGGGCTACGCCGGATTCCACCGTCTGAGGATGAAGGAAGAGACTAACCAGACTAGCTGTCCGGACGCCTGTCGGGAGGCATAAGGTACAGCGAAACACTAATATGCCGACTACACTCGTAGATGCTTAAGTGCCGTTATTTCTGGACGTGGGTTCGATTAAGCATTAGTCGCCTTATGTGGCAACACATAAGTGATAACCTGGCTTTATCGGTGAAACCTAAGTCGCTTCGTGCGATAAGGCAATGCCGAGCGGTATGTGGAGCAATCCAACAGCCGTGTATCGACTTATAGACTGCCCTCCGGGTAGCACTAGGATACGAAATCAGCTTTATAAAAAGCAAAACTACATTTCGTATAATACGCCAGGGGACCTGATAACATAGGTTCAAGATATAGTCAGTGCCATGACGAAAGCATGGAATAACATGTCCCACCGTCTCCACCAAATACATATTTGGTGGTTTTTATTTTGTCTTGTGACTTAAACCTTATCATTGCCGCTTTGGCAAGCTTATGCTTCTTATTTCTTGCGGAAATTATTTGCTTCAATAATAAATGCGCTGATTAAAATGTCACTATATTTAAGGAATAAAAAAGACCGATTACACGGTCTTTTTTTTCTACCATCCTTTTTCTTAATCAGAGTCTCATACATTTTAATAATAGGATTTATTCCCCCTTACATATACAGTAGTGTTTGTTTCTATATCAACAACTGCCATCTGAGCAAATATGCAGTTATCATCTTTCTTCATGGAAAAATAAAAATACACTTGACGATTAGGGTCAATATTTTGACCTTTATTTTCTTTGCAATAGCTCCAAAGAAGAGCTTTGTATTCCCCAATGTATTTTTTTAATATTTGATTTTTTCTTTATATAATATTTTTTTTGCAACGTAAATATCTGGGTTGTTTATCATTTTATATCCTTGTTGATTGTTTCCGTTAAGATAACTTTCAGCACTTACCTCCTGCAATTTTTTGAAGGAGTTATCAGGATAAATAGTGCCAATGTAAGGACTATCTTACCCGTTCGCAATCTTAAAGGACATAAAAGATAAAGATAAAAAAGAACATGCAATTAGAAAGTACTTATATTTTTTCAAAGTAAACTCTCCTGTCTTAATTCCCACTAAAGAATCAGGCTTTGTTTAATAAATATTTAATCCGTCTCCTTTAAGTTTTCCCTATAATTTGCATTTATTATGTATTTTGATTTTTGTTAGATTGGAACAGGAGAAATATTAAACTTTACAAGAAATAAAAACTGGTAGTTCTCAAAATAACGGTTAAAGGTGCAAACAGGGAAATACACATACTGTATTTTCTTGAAAATTCGGTAGTAATTCAAAGCACTACTCACATAATAAAAAGCTGTTGTTTTGTATTACAACAGCTTTTTATTTGTAAGAACCTTATTTTTTAAAAATTATCATTAAGAAAAAAGAAATCAGATAGCAAATGAGTGGATAATAGACTAAAGGGAAAGTATCAATGAACCCGTTAACTCCAAGGAATCTTGTTAGTGGTAAACTCAACAGAAAGGCCAATACCATTAAATAAGGCTTATAAAAGATGGAGGCAACTAATGCAATCATACTTGGTATATAAAGAAATATTAAATGCTCTATTCTCAATATATCCAACCATACTTTAATGTTATCACCTTGATGTTGTGGTAAGTAATCCTTCCACAAATATAAACCCATTAACGATCCTATGATTCCTAAAGCCCTTATAATAAAAGTGCTTTTATTTTTTGTCATTTGTACAACCTCCTAATGAAATATATGCATTAGAGGGTCCCAATAACATCGAAGGATCAATGATTTAATGCTATCGAAAGGTTTTATACGATTATTATTACGAAAACAGAGTAAATCTAAATTGAAAAGTCTATTTACTCTTCAATCATAGAAATTAATACCCTTTCCATTTCCTGCTTTGGCAATTCTTCTGCCAACATGACGATTTTATATCCTTTTTGGGGCACCGCTACCCTCAATCCAACCTTCATATTAAAACTTTCATCATCAAAAGTTACAAATTTAAATTGATATCCATTTAAAGAGTAGGATTCGGTGTTTTCGATTTTTTGGGGAGCTTCCAAGTCATCTTTTAGTTTTAAGTTCATTTGTTTTGTCCAAAAAAATGACTTTCCATCAGAATAATTTGACGAAACCACTGGCTCATCTTCTGGCTTCTGCGAAATGTAGTTTTTATCTACTAATTGATATCCTTTAGGTAAATAGGAAGGGTTAGTAAAAGGAAAACTTGCTAATTGTTGGGCTTGTATTGGTATAATCTTATGTTCATACGCTTGCAATAATTTTTGAATTTGCTTTAATCTCTTTTCTTCTTCTCTATTTGGGTACTTCCTTTTTTCTATTTGCACTTTATTAAAGATTTTAGTTTGTTCTTTTATTAGTTCACTGTATTGATTGAACTCTTTTTCTGTTAAATTTTCTTTTGCAATTTGTAACGTTTGTTCATAGAAATCAAGTTCCTCTTTACTTTCATCAGGATAAGCTTGCTTTAGGTTTTCTCTTGAACCAAATAGTTGACTTATGAAGGTTTGAGCCGCATCGACAATGTGTGTACCGTTGTAAGCAACACTTATACCAATTATTAATACTGATGCAGCTACAGCAAGGATCCACGAAGAATAACTTTTCTTTCTCTTTTCGGTCCTAAAAGGCTTATGTATGATTTCGCTGTTCAAATCTAATTTATCGAATGTCTCTTTTTTAAATTTTTCAATATCTACTTTATGCTTAAAGTGCATTTTTGCTGCTCTTAATTCTTTTTCCTCCATAACCATCCTCCTTCATTTTTTTGCTTAATAATTGGCGGCCGCGAGAGAGTCTAGACTTTACCGTGCCAACATTTAGATTTAGGATTTCTGATATTTCCTGAATGGATAGTTCATCAAAATAGAAGAGAGTAATAGGTAAACTATAGTGTTTCGGTAAATCATAAACAGCATTATGTACCTCTTCTTCCTGAACAGTTCTGAAATATGATTCTTCACTGCTTTCTTGGATCTTATCAGGTAAAAAGTTAGAAATAACTTCTTTCCATGATTTTCTGAACGAATTATTGCATTCATTAATCACAATTCTTGCAAGCCAAGGAAATGGCTCATTACTGTTCTTTAATTGATCCATCGAATGAAACGCCTTGATAAAAGCTTCTTGTACTTGGTCTTCTGCTTTTAGCCAATCTTTGACGTAAGTATAAGCAAGTCTAACCAGGCGGTTTGTATACTTATCTATCCAAACCTCTAAAATTTCCTTCTTATTCAAGAATTCCCCTCCTTAAAACCTCATGCCTCGCTATTTTCAAATGTAAGATGTATTTTCCTTAGAAAAGGTTGCATTTTTTCATAAAAAAAGCTTGCAAAGATAGCAGCAAGCTCGTGAATCTAATTTCTCTATTTTACATTAAATTTCCCTTGGTACAGAAGAAATTAATTTTTATTAGTAGGGTGCTTATCAGTGCGGATTACAAATGAAGTTATATTGAAATGACATTATTTACTTTAAATAATGATTAAATGTAAATTTATGTTAATATTAAAAGGTATGGATTAAACTTGAACTTAGAAAGCTGGGGAGTACACTGAAAAGAACTATTTTGATAATAATATTTTGGTGTTTAATTCTTTTTTCCGTTATTGCACAAATATCAGACAAATTCATTTATTGGCTAAGTTCAAATGCAGTTTCACTTATAGATGAAAGAATGATATATACATTCGTCCCTATTTTCTTGAATTTTATTGTTTTATTTTTATTATGGGAAATTAACATCCGAAAGTATTTGTTCCGCTTCTATTTATTACTCAATACAATTCTTTTTTTATATTTTATTTTTTATCAATTTGTGGATATGGGCCTTGGTGAGTATAGGTGAATATTTTAATAACGCTGGGAAAAACCAAGCGTTCACGGTCAGTCTTTTGATAAAAGAATTGTTTAAAGGGGGGGACTGTTATGAAAAAGAGATTCAGTTTTTCTTCTTCAGTTTTAATATTAATAGGTGTCTTGGTAACTTTAGCAAAATATTATTATGGTTCATCAAGTTGGGGAGGGTTTTATGGAGTGCTTTCGATAGGCATCTTAATATTTATTAGTGGTGTCATTTTTGGTGTAATAGCTTTTGCAAAAAAAGAAAAGGGCGTCTTGAAATACATATCGGTTCTTTCAGTAATAGTAGTCGTTTTCTTTGTTGGTTATCTAACCTGAAAAATGAAGTAGATATGATGCCAGTAGTAAGTACTCGAAAAGAACTGCTGTTTTCCCGTTGCCAGCTGGTAAAGAACATCTAACATATAGAAGTAATGCCGTTTTTAATTTTTCCACTTTGGTCATCAACATAGTCGGTTCCGTTTTCACAGTTATCTTTATTCTCCCATTTAACAATATACTTATGGCCCCTGTGACTAACGGATATTATTTCAACTGTACCAATATGTTTAGAGTGATCATTCATCACGATTGACTTTGCTTCTTCTTCAGTAACTTTCGGATTCGAGAAGCTGTTGCAGCCACTCACTATCAGCACTAGACTTAAGGATAAAACGAATCGTTTCATACAATTCCACCTCCGTATTATATTAGACGATGCCAATATTATTGAGGTTACGAATCACTCCATAAGAGGAGATGCTTAAAACAAGGAATCTCTCCTTGTTTTCTAAAAAAATTATGAGTTTTCGAGGTGTAGGAAATGTATGAATTTCCAAGTGAAATTGACTTTCTTTCTTTATTTGAATGTGATCCTACTTTATTGGATGTCACGAAAGACTTTCCATTTTACTACAACCAAGCAACATACAGATTTTCTAATGGAAAAGAAGATTTTATTGTTAACCTTTCTCCTTCATATGGAGAAGTGAAAATTCAAGTTATCAGAAGTGATTCAAATAGATTACTGTCCCTGTTAGACCTAAAAAGTGTTAAAAAATTTGAAATTATCGCTGATAAAAAAGATCATTCAAGTGTACTGATAATTAATAAGAATGAAGACATAGAACAAGTGGTTGAGATCCAATTTAAACCCCAGTTTAAGCAAATCTTCAAGGAACAATTAATACGATAAGGGGAATTTAAAGGAAGAAAATAAATAAAAGAACTTCTCAGTGTTGTATTTATCAATTAAAAATACACAAAATAATTCCTAGTACATCCGTTTCTAGCGCTAGGAGTGTGATATTGAATGAACAATATGTTTAAAACAGTGATTTCAATCTTAATAATGATGGTTTTATGGAATGAAAGTTCCGTAGTTGAGGGAAAAGATCGGATCTCCACCGAGCAGCCTATCTCAGTGGAAAAAGCATATGAATTAATGGGTTATACTGACTTCGATAATGCCCTAAAACAGTATAATAAAAAAGGATTAATTCTACCAAGTGATGTACCTTTCAAGGTTGAGTATCAATATGCTAAAGTGGACTCCGAATCTTCATCCATTAATTTTGAATACTTGGGTGAGAACTTTTCCAGAAATCATTTAAGTATCAAGGTAAGTCCAAAATCTAATCCGGATTATAAAAATAACCTTTTGATGATTTCTGGTGAAAAGGCTTGGATGATAGAAGCCACTAGACCAGAATTTCCAACAATTATATCTTTTAAAAAGAATGATGGGTATTATACAGTGATGCTCCACATGGGAATCAAACCATTAGAAAGAGCAGCATTAATCCAGATTGCTGAGGAATTGATACATGAAAATGGTTGAGTGCTGAATATTAAATACTATAACTCGATAATACGGTGAATTTTATAGTAGTTTTAATGAAGGTTATTAAAATGTGTTATATAGACTTTGGCAATAGTGGATTCAAGTCACATTGCCAAAATTATTTTCAATCCAGCATGCCCTTTTTACAAAGGTGCATGCTTTTTTTCATAAGGGTGTATCATTCTCTAGAATGAAAAATGAAAATTAATACTGGCTTTACAAAAGTTAGCACTTACAATTTTTCAGAAAATTGCAAGTGTATAATAGGATGGTTCGTTTGGTGGAAAGATTGCCTTTTCTTATTGAAATAAACAATAGTCCCCTGTAAAAAGGTGGATTTTTTATCATTAAATGTTTACATGGAATTCACTCTTCCTTTATTTCGCATCCCTACAATGGACGTTGACTAAGGAATTCCTTGAAATAAAAGAGAGGTGGGAGAGTGATGAAATTGAACCGAAAGAAATGGCTGGGAGCAGCTTTGACAACTTTGGTTATCGGGTCTTCATCCGCAGTTTATGCTGGTTATCATGAGGTGGCGGGGCCAACTTCAACTGTAGCAGGCATTACACCGCATGATTGGAATTTAACACCTGCTGGGCAGCAGCTGACTTTGGGGGATTTCCCAATGGGCGGTGCAGTCAGCCCGGATGGTCGGTATCTTGTCGTCTCAAATGACGGTCAAGGAGAGCAATCTCTTCAAGTCATTGATACTAAGACTGATAAGGTCGTCCAATCACTTCCTTACAAATCGCCACAAGCCTTGTATTTAGGGGTGGTGTTCAGTCCTGATGGGAAAAAGGTTTATGCTTCAGGCGGGGGCAGCAACAAGATTCGGGTCTTTGATTTTAACAATGGGAATCTGACCGAGGAGAGTGCCATCGCATTGGACAAAGATGCCAAAAAAAATCTTTATCCTGCTGGCCTGTCAATCACTCAGGATGGCCATTATCTATTTGCTGCCAACAACTTGGATCATTCTGTCTCGAAAATCAATACACAAACACAAGAAGTTGAAAAAACAACAAGTGTCGGTAAGAATCCATACGCAGCTTACCTAAGCAAAGACGGTAAAAAGCTGTTTGTATCCAATTGGGGTGAAAGCAGTGTTACAGTTCTTAACCCCGAAACGATGGAAGAGATTAAAACGATATCTACAGGGCTCCATCCGAATGCGATTGCCGAAAACCCGAAATCTGGGACTATTTATGTCTCGAATTCAGATAGCGATAGCATCTCGTTTATTAATCCAGAATCCCTTTCGATTGAGCAGACTTTTTCGGTCAAGCCTAATAAACACGTTCCAACCGGCAGTCAGCCCGACGCACTTACTGTAAGCAAAGATGGACAAACACTTTATGCAGCAAATGCAGGAAATAACGATGTTTCCGTCATTGATGTATCAGGTGAAAAAGCGAAAATGAAAGGTTTAATCCCAACAGCCTGGTATCCTACTGGAGTTTTTATCGATCAAAATGAAAACGAATTGATGGTGATGAATGCAAAGGGCCTTGGTGCAGGATCAAATGCTGATGGCCAGTATATCGGCAATATGATTAAAGGGACACTTTCCACCATTTCGATTCCAAATGATCATGAACTTAAGAAGTACAGTAAACAAGTTTCCAAAAATAATGAGTACTTTAATGAACATGGTGATGAACGAAGTGAAGAAGGAAAAAAACACGAAGCAATGAAGTCGCCGATTCCTCAGTATTTTGGCCAAAAAAACTCACCGATTAAGCACGTAATCTATGTGATTAAGGAAAATCGCACATATGATCAAGTGTTTGGTGATTTAGAAAAAGGCAATGGCGATGAAGAGTTGACGACTTATGGCAAAGAAATTACGCCGAACCTTCATAAGCTTGCTAATCAATTCGTCACGCTGGACAATTTTTATGCTGATGCTGAAATCAGTGCGCAAGGCCACAACTGGGCTGCTGGCGCTAAGGCAAATGACTATGTGGAGAAAAATTGGATGGCCAATTATTCTGGCCGAAATCGGGGCTATGATTTTGAAGGGTCCAATGAAGCTGCATATCCAAAAGCTGGATTCCTTTGGAATAATTCACAGCGTTCAGGCGTCAGCTATCGTGATTATGGTGAATTTACGAACTACGATAAGCAGAAGGAGCAGTGGGTTCCAACCGATCCGTCCATTGGTACCAACTATGATCCTGATTTTCCAGGCTGGGATCTAAGCATATCAGATCTTACTCGTTATGATGCTTGGGAAGATGAATTTAAGACCTATGTGGAAAACGGCAATCTGCCAGACCTCCAGATTGTTCGCTTGCCAAATGACCATACTTCTGGAACAGCACCAGGCAAACTAACACCAGAAGCAATGGTTGCCCAAAATGATTATGCTGTCGGGAAGCTTGTTGATGCGGTCAGTCATTCGCCATATTGGAAAAACACTGGGATCTTCATTACGGAAGATGATGCACAAAATGGCTGGGACCACGTGGACGCCCACCGTACCGAGTCTCTTGTTGTGTCCCCATATACGCAAAGTGGGAAGTTAGACAGCACTTTCTATGATACAACTTCCATGATTAAAACAATGGAATTGATTCTAGGCATGCAGCCAATGTCTCAATTTGATGCATCCGCTATACCTATGAATCGTTCATTTATGAATAAACCGGTGCTCAATCCATTTGAGGCAGAGAAGCCAACATATCCAATTGATAAGAAAAATGGTGAAGCAGCGGTGGGTGCGGCAGAGTCTAAATCCATTGATTTTTCTCAGGCGGATCATGCGGATAACGAAAAACTCAACCACATCCTCTGGAACGAAGCCAAAAAGAACAAAGCCTATCCAAAGAAAAATAAATAACAAATCTATTTCGCGATTGACAAAAATCGACAATATCCGGGGCGTGCCTGTCACCCCCCGATTTATCTTGGCATCAGGGAGCCTTTGCAAGTTGAAGGGCTCCCTGTATTGTAAAGGGGGCAGGTGCTGTGAAGGGCATCATGAGTTACTTTTCAAAAAAGACGGCATTGATTTTTCTCATCCTCATTTTTATCTCTTCTTGGGGCAGCTACGCGTTTAAACAAATGCATCGCGACTATTTGCCTCCAATCAAAAATGCTAATTTAATGGTTACGATTAAAGCACCTTTGTTTTCACAAATAGAGGTTCAAAAACAACTAACAGGACCGTTAAGCAAGCAGCTTCATCAGTTGAATCATCTGGAAACTCTGGAGTCTGAGACTTATAATCATGGGCTGATGCTAAAGTTAACTTATGATTCTAAAGCAGATATGGAAAAAGCTCGTACATACCTGAAACAGTCTTTAAATGAATGGCATCGTCCAGAAGGGGTACAAGCCCCTGACATAACAATGATCCAATCTACCTCGTTTCCGATTATGGAGATAAGTCTTACGCCAAATAAGATTAGCCGGAGCCAGTTATTAACAAAGGAAAAGAACCAGATCCAACAAGCAATTGAGCAGTTGCCAGGTGTCCAAAAAGTGGACGTCGCCGGAGGAGCAGACGATGGTTTGGTCATGCTTCTTCATCCAAAAGCAATGGCGAAGCATCATGTGACCGCTAAACAATTGATGGATTTGTTAAATGAGGATGTCTCATTCCCACATGGGCTGGTCAAATCTGGCCAGGAGGTATTACCTTTTACAATTACTTCTGATAAATTATCTCCACAATTGATAGAAAATGAATCCATTAGAACTGAGAACGGGGACGCTATTAAGCTAGGAAGTCTCCTGAAAGTTGAGAAATTCATAGTAAACCAGTTTGTCAACGTTCGGACGAATGGAAAGGCTGCTGTCATTCTTTCCGTCTATAAGACGCCTTCTGCTGATATTACTGAAGTCAGCCATTCGGTTGAAGATAGGATTAAGCAGCTGCCGATTATCAAAAGCGGCGACGTTTCATCGAAGATTCTATCCAATAAAGGCAACATGGTAGATGATTCACTTAACAATTTATTTAGGGAAGGACTATTGGGATGCCTGTTTTCTATCGTTTCTGTCTGGCTTTTTTTCCGGAACTATCGCCTATCCTTGCTAGTCGGGATCTCCCTGCCAATTTCCTTTTTCTTAACAATGATTGGTCTGCACTTAATAGGTAAAGGTATTAATCTCCTAACACTTTCAGGTGTCATTATAGCGATGGGAAGGGTAATGGATGATTCAATTGTTGTCATCGATAATGTCCTAAGAAAGAAAGGCAAAGGGACGTTGACTTTGAACCACGTTCAGGAAGGGGTAGCTTCCATTCTGCCAGCTGTCATTGCATCTACTCTGACAACGATTGTTGTATTTCTTCCGTTTGCCTTTGTTCCAGGGATGATCCAGCAAGCAATTTCTGGATTTGCATGGGCAGTTACATTCGCGCTGTTGAGCTCCTTATTGGTGTCAGTCGTTATTTTACCGCCGTTTATCATTCGTTTTGGAAGCCGAATTTCAGAAGGGGATTCATCAGATCATTTTGATATCAAAGCTCGACACATAGTTTCGTGGTGTTTTAAAAAACGTAAAATATTGCTGCCGATTTTTGCCCTTCTGCTTATAAGCTCCATCATATTAAGCTTTCATATTCCAGTGCAGATTTTTGCCAGAAGCCAGCAAAATGATATTGTCATACAAATTGAAGGGCCGGAGAACAATCCCATGCCTACGCTAAATGCTGAAACGAGGAATCTCGAGGCATTTCTTAAAGATTCCCCTGGTGTCAAGAACTACACTGCGACCGTTGGAGGCTCCTTCCGCACAACGTTCGATGATGTCTTTGACCAAAATGGGGGCTGGGTCCAAAGGCAAAATGTTGCCAATGTTGTAATTCAGACTAAAAAGGGTACATCCCAACAGGCTTTAATAAGTAAAATTAATCAATACATTGGAAAGCTTTCCACTTCGGCCACATATGCAGTCTCTAGCCAAAATATCTCTGGGGATGATTCAAGGGTCAGCATTGTTCTAAGTGGTGCTGATGAAGAGACATTAAATCATTATTCTACTCGATTAAAGAGTAAGCTCGCTATGATTGATCAAGTTTTCATTTATGATGCAGGAGAAGTGGGTAATTCGTTTCAAATTAAATTAAATGAAGAAAAAATGAATGAATTCGGAATCAAAAAGCAAGATATCTATGATGTAGTCAATCCTTATTTAAACATCCAGCAAGAGGGTAAAATAAGAACAAATGATGGGGAAGTTCCTTATGAGTTAAAGCAGGAAGGGGAGCTGCCGTCTATTAGCACTGCATCACAGGATATAGTGCAGCAAACTCTGCTGCAAATCGGCAATACTAAGCTCTCTGGGAAGAATGGGCTGAGGGTTCGATTGGCAGAGGTTGCGAGTCTGGATGTCCACCCAGGTCAAGTACAAGTGATGCAGAATGGGGAACCGGTATCGTTAATTGAAGGAAGCATCCTGAATAAGGACCCTGAGAAAACGGCTCGGAAAATTAAAGAAGTGCTCGATCATACTCCTCCTCCAGAAGGGGTAACCGTTAAGTTTGGTGGGTTTACTAAGCAAATGAGGGAAATGACACTGACAATTGTTTTTACAAGTATTCTAGCCTTACTTTTGATTTTGATGGTGATTCATAGCATTTTTAAAGGATTCCGTGCGCCACTGGCCATTTTATTAAGTCTGCCAATGGCCATCTCCGGATCAATCATCGGTCTATATTTCATGAAAGGAGCCTGGAACCTAGGGAGCATCATTGGCTTGGTCATGCTGCTTGGTATTGCAGCCACTAATAAAATCGTTCTTGTAGATAAGATCGAAAAGAACAGCCTTTCCCAATCAGATTTAGGCTCTATTTTAGATGGCACGATTTTAAGGGTGCGTCCTGTCATAATGACAGCTTTGACGACGGTCATGACGATGCTTCCCCTGATGATTTTGGGAAACGATCAAGAAATGGTCTCCAGATCGTTAGCCATCTCCGTCATTTTTGGAATGATCACCTCAACATTCACAACACTCTTGATCGTTCCAAGCGTCTACCATTGGATGCTGCAAAAGCGGGACATGGGGACAGGTTCAGTGTCCCGCTAAGTAAGACAGTTGGCGTGGGACGGGGGGACAGGTTATTTGTCCCGCTAAGTAAGTTCAGTTGGCGAGGGACAGTAAACCTGTCCCTTTGTCCCAGGAAAGAGGGTTTATTAATATGGAAATCAGGCTGGCTAAATCAAAAGATATTAAGCAGTTAATTTAAATGAGGTGGGATACCATTGAATTTGATTACCCAGACCAGGTAGAATAACATACCTATTTGCTTATATGACTAACGTGTACACCATTCCGGAATATAGAAATGCAGGCATTGGAAGCAAAGTATTAAGTTCAATTAATAAATGGATTAAAGAGAAAAAGATTGAGTTTGTAATAGTTTGCCCTACGACGAAGCTATTAATTATTACAAGAAAAATGATTATGTTCATTGTATAGAACTAGTAGAATATTTTTCTTCTTAATAGAATGTTTTAAGAAAACTAAGTGAGGCGTTGATCCGAATAATGGATTAACGCCTTTTTTGGAACCTACTATTACGAAATTTGAACAAACATCTTAAAGATATTATGGGTTGAACTGGGACATAGGGACAGGTTCCTCGTCCCAGAAAAGATAGCACCTGAAACCGAAGTGGGACAGTAAACCTGTCCCCATGTCCCCTGATATAAGGACAAACCAAATTTTCCGGTCCCAATTAGGCATTGTTCTCACGCGAAATGAGGATTGCAGCTATATGATGATGGTGAATGAACTAAAAGGAGTGAATACGATGTATAGGGAATATAAAGATCATGAAAATGATCATGATTGTGATTGTTCAAAGGATTGGAAAGACCATGGGAAAGATGAAAAATCTAAGGAACATCATCATGATCACAACAAAAAAGAGGGTTGTGTAGAAGAAGTATTAGAAGCAATTTTAAAGGCTCAGAATAAGGTGAAAAAGTTAAGTGAATGCAAAAATTCGTGCAAGGAATCAATAAATGATTTATTGGAAGAGCATAAAAAACCGAAGAAAAATACAATACCTTTTATCCTTTATTGTGGATGCGAACCTTTTAAAGGGACTGGAGTGACTACAATTCACGGTCCGCATAAAAAGAAAAAATTTGCTTGTATTACATCTTTCATATTTAAGATAAAAGATCTTGATAACAACTGTGCCACCCTTGAACTATTGGCAGTCAAACCGGATAAATCATCAAAAGACGGCCAGAAATTCTGTTCTCCATGCGGTCAGCTTGACTGTGCAGATGTCGTCGATCTTGTAAAAACAGGCATATGCATTAATGTTGATCTTTCCTGCTTCTGCGGAATTACTTGCCTTCCTGCTGTCTGGTTATAAGAAGGGGTTCTTTATCAGGAATCCTTTCAATATAAAGTTGGCGCCAATTTTATATGAAAAAAATGCTGGCTTCAAATGGCCGTTTTCCCCGCCATTTGTGCCAGCATTTTTCATCCCCCAAATTCTTCAAGAATATCTTCGATGTCTTTCATGTCCAGAGCGGATTGTTCTCTTTGGGAATGGTGTACAGTCTTGTTTTTGACAGGGCTGCTTGTAAAATACCCCTGCTGCAGCATCTGTTTGATTTCTGATAGTTCCATTAATAGTTCTTTGGAGCTTCCATCTTGACGTTTAGGATGGAGGTAGCTGTTAAGAGCTGATAGGACCAGATGAATAAGAGTCTGGTTATCAGCATGATATTCCAGCTGGTCTCGGATTTTTAATGATACAGGAAATGATTCACCTGTTTTGACATCAATGAACTCGTCAGGAACAGTTATGGCCGTTTTATTGATGTAATCTGTGTAGATTCTATACATTTCCATCATCCTTTAACTGTTGGTGGAGATTAAATTGGTTTCTTCCCTTTGTGCATTTTTAAGATGATTCATTTTAGCTAGAATCATCAACCCTTGGACATTCAGTTTTTCCATATCCTCTGGAAACAGAAGTTCAATTGGGCGTCCTCTTTCCGACCATCTGACGGCTGCTTCTTGTATTTGCCTTTGCGCAAGTTTTGCGGCGCCTCCAACGGCGATATATCTGGCAGCCCCTTTTATATCACTCGAGGAACTGCGGACACGGTCAAAATGTTCCAAGTACTTAATCGCCATGGACTTCAGCTGAGGGATAATATATTTACTAATATCTTTTCTAATTCCTGCAAAAGGCTCCACGTACCATTCAGACTGGCCGCCAGCTAATTTTTCTTCAAGTTCAGCCCGGGAATCGAATTTATATAACTCATTTTTACTGACTTTTAGAATGATATTATCAAGAAATTGATTGATTCCGAATGTTTCCCCTTCAACGGAAGAAACGGGTTTATTATGTTTGATGCCGACAAAATCAACAGAATCTCCGCCAAGGTCACCGATGATTATGCCTTTCTTTGATTCGCTGATTAAAGCTTCGTCCTTGACTCCCAGTGTTTCTTGGTCGCGGGTCAGCCCCAGATAGGCACATGCGCCTTCTGCACCTATGATTACATTATTCACATGTAATTTTACAACCACTTCTTTTGGCTCCTGAATGAAAGGGACCTTATGGAAAATGACTGTGTGGGTTCCGAGTAGTTTCTTTTTAAATTTGTCCTTCTGTTCCTTGTATTGTGTAGTAGGAAGGGATGCAGCTAATTGATCAATGGTATAATCCAGCTGAGTTTCTTGGAAGTTTGAGCGAACGGCATGGTAGGCCGCGAGACTGAGCAATAGGATATAGGTTCTGTCTTCGTCTACCTTTTGGTTATTAAATGTTGTTAAACTCACATTACGCTGTTTCGCCGCAGCTTTCCCGATATAGTAAATTTCTCTCTTATCTATTATAGAATGGCTTTTTACTTCAACAATCATATTCTCTGCAAGGTCGACATCTTCATCATCATAAGGTTTTTCATAGAATTCTTCATCAAACAAAGCAATGGTATTAGGGATTTGATATTCGCTAATAAATCCATTATCAGAAGCAATAGCTTTATACCAGCTGTTTCCTAAATCAACTGCAAGAAAGTTTTGTCTCTCCATTTTCCTCACTCCTCATTTGAATCCTATGCAGTATGGGCATTTGCCTGTGCAAGTACCTATGAATATTTTTATATATTTATTGTCCTTCTTAAAACGAAAATCCACATATGTCCAAGCATATAGTAGAATTTTGCATACGATACATTGAACCTAAAATTTTTAAGGAGGAAAAAAAATGAATCATGATCCACATTGCGTAGATGTTAACGTAACAGCAAGTGTAGGTGAATGCGAAAATGTAACAGTAGATCCAATTTTGACAAATGCAGGTCCAAGAATTGTCAGAGTACCAGTTACTTTAGCTGAAATCAAGGTTAGATCCAACCTTGTTGCTGATATCCATTTTCCAGATCCTGTTCTTGAAATCAAAGATATTAAGAAGCGGGTGAAGGTTGTTCAATGCAGACTTCTTCTTCCAGGAGTCCCAGCTGGCACTGACCCATTCTCAGCAGCAGTCTACCCTGACTTGCGTTTATTCCTTAAGGGATTTGTAAGGAAAAATATCCAATATGCAACACCTTGTCCACATTCAAGCGAGTACTGTGTATCTTCTGAAATAAGATCATTAACTGTTGATGTACCTTTTGAATGTGTTACTACAATCACTGCAGCTGAATTTATCAGCCGCCCGCAATTGCCATTTAACAATTCTCGTTCTGAATTCGATTTCTTCAGGGCTCAAGAATTAGGACATGGTTACCCTGAAAAGGATCAGCTGCTTTCAAGCGACCTTTCTCAATTCCACCAAGTGAGCACACAATATTACAATCAAATTCCTTACTGCGAATTACTTTCAAGCAGTATCATCGAGTGGGATGAAGCTACGGACCGTGTTCCGCTTCCTAACCATAAGCCTTTTGAAGAAGGAACTTTCCGCACGTTAAAGGAAAAAATGTTCTTAGAGTTTACACTCAAAGTGCTTCAAAATCAGCAAGTTAATGTAACTGCATTATAATATGATGAATTCCATCCTATAACCTTTGTCGAGTGCGATAGGATGTGTAAAAGACGCTGTCATTGTTTTTCTACGGAAAGCATGATAAGCGTCTTTTCGTATTGGAAAGATCCTCTTATAGATATAACTATGCTAATTTGGATGAATTGCCAGTGAATCGTCTGGAAAAATTGAAATTTTAAAATAGCCCACACATAGACGTTTATCCCGCATACCATGCACTATCTTGATTTTTTAGGAGGACCCTGAATGTCTGATTCAACTAAAAAAATAAATGACTGCAAAGTAACTACAACATCGTGTGGCTGTGAAAATAAACCTCACAAACCAAATGTGAGTATTGGAAAATTAATTACAAAAGTTCCAGTTGTGTTAGCGGAAATTACGCTTCAAGTGAATGTTGATGCGCTTATTGATTTCCCAGAACCAGTATTGGAAATCAAAGATATCAAAAAACATGTAAAACTAACTCAATGCAGGCTGCTATTGCCAACCAACAAATTATTTGTGAAAGGATTTGTCCGGAAGAACATCCAATATGCGAGCCCCAGCCCTGAAATTGAAAACAGCACAACCACTTCAGTAGCCTCAGATATTCACTCCATTACTGTGGATGTCCCGTTTCAATGTGTAACTGAAATCGATCATTTCTTAACACCTCCTGTGATGCCTGAGTTCAACAGGCGGAATGAATTTGATTTTCTGATTTCAAAATCCTTGCCGACAGGGTTTCCAGAAAAAGATGAGCTGCAGACAAATGATCTTTCACAGTTTCATCAAGAAAGCACACAATACTATAACGAAATTCCGTTTTGTGAATTAATCTCCAGTAAGATCATTGAATGGGATGAAGCCATCGATCGCGTCGCCCTGCCGACTTCTTCCCCGATTGGAGAAGGATATTTTACGAAGATTGAAGAAAAAATGGTTGTTGATATTACTTTGAAGGTTCTTCAAAAACAGCAGATACGAGTGGCTTCAACAACAAATGATGACCATCATGATGAGGATTGCTAAAAAATTTGAATGGTTTTCATTCTAACACCTGGAATCAAGAAAACCATTTTGAACAATTCATCTTTTATTATGAAGAATTAAGCAGGAAGGAGGCGATTGGGGAGGATGCTTTATAGAGCAGAACCTTCCAAATGATTATGGATAATATGAACAGTCCGTTTGGTAAAATGAACCACAATCCATTCAGAAATTGGAATGATCATCCTTCTCCATTCAACAACTCAAAATTGGTACATGAAGAAAATAATGATGAATCAGAGGATGATGATTCTGCTGCTATAAAGCGTTCATATGCAATAGGAACTATTGGTGAAAAAATCATCTCGATTCCATTAATCTACCCTCCGCCTAAAATTGAATCAACACAAATTGAATCTTTAGAGAAAATGACGAATCCCCTTATTCATAATCATGACTCAGAATCTGGCAAAACTTCAAACAGTGATCCCTTGCATGAGTTGGAGGGTGAACAAAGGCGAATAGGTCAATTAGAAAGGGAGGAAATGGTTGCATTTATGGAGGAAGAATTCACTTCATTGCTTGAGGACGAAACAGCCGATATAAATGAAATCGATGACTTCCACAGTGAACCATCCTCTTATGAGAATGAAGCTAGTTCGCTGCAGGATGAAATTCTCAATCTTCTAGTAGAGGATCGGGATCCATATCCAGATTATTTGCATGATGAAGAAAGCAGCGGGACGCTGGAAGGGAAGTTTTTCTCTATACTTGAAGGCGACGTAGAGCAAGATTCTACTGTAGTCGAAAATAATCCTTATGTTCAATCTTTTGAAGATGATTCTTCTCTGATGTTAGGAGGATCCTTATTATTAGAAGAACAGGGATCAAACATGTCTGGGGAAGGACTGGAATCTAATGAAGGAAAAGAGGATTCCTCTGCAGATGAAGAAGAGGAAAACACTGACTATGAATTAGATCCCTTTCTTGATGCTGGAGAGGAAGAAGTGAATGTCGAAGGAGAAGAGGTTGTTTCTGAATCAAAAGAAACTTCTTCTCTAGAAGATGAATTTTTTTCTATCCTGGAAGACAAAGACTCATTTTCTATTTCTGAAGAAAAAGAATCCTTTAAAGAGAAGGATGCTGCTGAGAACAATGATGAATATTCTTTAAGACTAGCAAAATACCTTTGGGGTAATGACTGGAATTCTAATGACAATGGGGAGTATGAAGAGGAAGATTTCCTTTCAACATTAGAAGACGATGATTATATTGAAGAGGAAATTGGAAGTAATGAAGACATAATATATTCTCTTCTAGATAGTTCAGATAGTGAGGAATCCGTAAATGAATCATCTTTCTTAGATGGGGATCAGGAAAAAAGTATTTCTCCAGTTGAAAAAAAGAGAGAGTACTCCATTTTAGAAGATCAATTCGAAATAGAGATGCTTGAGGAAGATGAAGCTGCAGAGATTCCTTCTGAATATACTCATGATTGTAAACAGAAAGAAGAAGCCTGTCCTATCGTTAAGATTCCTATTTTATTAGGAGAAATAGCCTTGGAGATCAATCTTTTTGAGACAGCTGATATATCCATTATGATGGATAGGATTTCCAAAGTGGATTGGTCGCTTCAATCCTTTGAAAGCCAAGTTGCACTGCCTTCGAACACCGCATTTTTTAAGGGGCTGTTAATTGCAGATATTGAATATGAATCCAATGGGATCGCGTATTCGTTGAAATTCCCAGTTTCATGGTCAAAAACAGCTGAAATAAACTGGATTTACCCACCTGATATTCCACATGCGAGCCAACAAGAGTTCATGTTTCAATCGGCGGGGAATGAAATCAACTTCCATCACGAATCCACCCAGCAATTTGCAGAAAAAATAGATGCCCAAATAAAAAGCTTTCATTTCAACTGCAATGAGGATTTTCATTCCAGTGAAGGAAAGACGCAGCTTGATATTAAAGGATGTGCAATTTTAGCCATTGATTTAGTGCAGGAGCAATTCATCAACTTTAATTTTTATCCATATTAGTACTTTTCTCAAACTTTGTTGCTTTAGCAACTTAAATCAGGTTTGTTTAAGCAATGAAATAAGAGCTTGGAAACTATAAATAAAAAGGGTGTCTATTTGAGACACCCTTCTCATACTTTCTCATGGACTTATTTACTATTGGCGTTGAAGCTGAGTTAAGCGGACAACAAAATCAATGGTCATTTTTTCTGTAATTTGTTCGAAATTACCCCATCTATCAAAATCATGCGGGAAGTCCATCTGTACCACTCTGGAAGTCAGCAATTTACATTCAATTGGCTCATTGTAGTTTTCAAATGTAATAGATCCGAAACTGCAGCGGTCTGCGCCATGGCCATCTGGTGCAAGGTCTCTGATTTCTTGAATTTGATTGCTTTTTTGGCTAGTGGCGAAATTAATGTTTGCAAGGCCGGTAACTGGATGGAAACATTTAAACGGAACATTGACGCTGTAATCTCTTATATAGCCATCGCAGCCTTCAGAATATTGAATGTTTTTGTGAACATAGCCTTCAATGTACAAGTTTACAGCAGTAGTAGTTGTCCCTGTTGTTGGAGGTACAGGAATCGCTTTACACTGTGTTAAATATACATTTTTCCTGATTGCTTTAATTTCTTGTGCAGATGAAGGCAGGTAGATATCGGCTTCGACATTTGTTGTGATCGGAACATCGGCTAAAATAGCAGTTCTCTCAGTTGAGCCTGTATTTGTTGGGTTTCCTACTGTACAAAAATCACCATGAGTTTTTGCTGTATCGCATGCCTGCATTGGCGGGCATTTTTTCATGGAATTTGAACTCCCACACCCGGTATTTCTCTTCATACAATCCACTCCTAATAATATTTTGTCAAAATTCTTGCTGTTTTTTGACATACTTATTTATATGTGGACAAGTAAAAATGGTTTGGACAAGTGTCATGAACAAAAAAGCCCATTTTTAAAGGGACAGAGGGACAGGATCCTTGTCCCTATTGCGGGACGCGGATCCTGTCCCCCTGTCCCCACAGCCTTTGTACACTCACTAATTCCTGATTATTAAATTCCATTTTGTATATATCGGGTTTTGAGGTGCTATGTAAAAACTTTAAGTCATAGCGGCTATCGAAATAACCCATCATCAACGTCATAACAGCACCGTGGGAACCTAGTACAATTCTTTTTTCTTTAAAAGTGTGCAATAGTTCTATTAAAACGTTAACAGCCCGTTTTTGACAATCGGCATTTGATTCCCCTCCTTGGAAAGTGAAATTTGGATCCTTGAACGACTTCTCTAACAGAGGATATAATTCTTTATCGGATACACGATTGTCTTCAGAAGAAAATACCCTCTCTTTTAAATCTTCCATGACTAAAACTTCTTTCCCTATTTGTTTTGCCAACGCCTCCACAGTCAGTATGGAACGTAAGTAGGGGCTGGAAACAACGGCATCAACTTGCTCATCTTTCAAAAGGGCAGTTACCCGCTGAGCATCTAAATACCCTTTTTCGGTTAATCCTCTTGTCCGCTCATTTCCATCCTTAGGTGAATCCCCGTGCCTCACCATATAAACAAACGTACTCATAATTCATTTCCCCCATGCTTTGCGAATGTTGAAGGGACGGAGGGACAGGTCATTTGTCCCTCCGTACCGTAAGAAGTAGAATATTCTGTGCTGATAATCTAGTTGGGACAGTTATCCTGTCCCCGCGTCCCTCTATCTTCCTTTAAAAAACTATTAATTTAAAGGGGTCATGCTTCCATTTGCAGAATTTCTATTAATGCAACTCAATTTCAGATCTGTTTAAGGAGTAAATAATGCAATTTACGATAAAAAAATACGAAATCAAATATGAAGAACAGTTAAAAGAGATTTTACATGCGAGCTCCGAAGATGAAAATATCATACAAATGATAAAGAAGCCGTCCAACAAAATGGCTTATGGTGCATTTGTGGAGGAGAAATTAGCGGCTATATTTTTTAGCTGGACTAGCAGGTTTCATCCATATTGCCTATATTTTCGAATTGTAGTCGGTCCAGGTCCAGATAAAACGATGGCGGCGAAACGTTTACTGGCATGGGTACAGGAGCATGAAAAGATGGAGCGGCCACTGCAAACCTCTTTATGGGAGACGCGCCATGAATTAATAAAAGCTTATGAAGACATGGGATTTGAAGAAATCAGAAGAACCTATATGCCAACGCTTAAGTTGGGAGCTGCAGCAGCACCTGCCGCATTAATTCGTACTAACTTCAAAATTAAGACGTTGAAAGAGATTATGCTGATTGACCCGTTAATGAATAAACTTGCCTTCATGGTCAAAGCCAACTATGAAAATACCCATATGGCAAATCCAGTGGCCCAATTAGAAACGGATGATTGGAAAAGGTTGATTCTTGCTGAAGACACACTGCTGGATGGAAGCTATATATGCTTAGATGAAGGAGAAAGTGAGATTATAGCCTATTCTTTCCTTCATGATTCAGACGAGGGTGATGCATATGAATTAGGCTGGTGTGGGGCATCTGAAAAGAAATTTACAAATGTGATTGATTATCTCGTAAGCCATCAAATCAACTATTCAAGAGGAAAGAAAGTTTCATTGCTCATCGGTGAATTTGATACAACGGATGAAACAGCAATGGCAGTCATGGAGGCATTTCCTTTTGAAAGCGTTCCGGCATGGATTACCTATCAAAGAAAATGCGGGACACCGGGGACAGGTTCCTTGTCCCGCTAGAGGGACGAGGAACCTGTCCCCATGTCCCAGAAAAACTTCGCCCTAAAAGAAGCTTCAGACTTTTAAAGATTCTTCCCGTCCACTATAATAAAAGGTGATGATAATTATCTAAATTATCACACTATTTTTCTGTAAGAGAATGATTGCTTAAATAGGGAGGAGTATGGTAAATGGAAATGAATGATAGACCAGACCAAAAGGAACATACCTCTGCGGGGCAATGCCCTGTCACTCATCACAAAGATAGTGCTATTACAACGACGACAGCTCCTGGTGGAACTACGAATAAGGACTGGTGGCCAAACCAGCTTAATTTAGGTGTTCTCCGCCAGCATGATAAGAAATCAAATCCAATGGGGGAGGACTTCGACTATCGCGAGGAATTCTCGAAATTGGATTACGATTCATTGAAAAAAGATCTACACCAGCTGATGACGGACAGCCAGGAATGGTGGCCGGCTGACTACGGACATTATGGACCATTCTTTATCCGTATGTCATGGCATGCTGCAGGTACATACCGCACTGCTGACGGACGAGGCGGAAGTTCGACAGGTGCACAGCGCTTTGCCCCGCTGAACAGCTGGCCGGACAACGTCAACCTTGATAAAGCGCGGCGCCTCCTATGGCCGATCAAAAAGAAATATGGAAACAAGATTTCCTGGGCTGATTTGCTTGTCCTGACAGGGAATGTGGCCCTTGAATCAATGGGTCTTAAGACATTCGGTTTTGCTGGAGGGCGTGAAGATGTTTGGCACCCTGAAGAAGATGTGTATTGGGGTTCTGAAAAAGAATGGCTTGCAGACAATCGCTATTCCGGGGACCGCGACCTTGAGAATCCACTTGCAGCCGTTCAGATGGGGCTTATTTATGTAAACCCTGAAGGACCGAACGGTAAGCCGGATCCGCTCGCAAGCGCCCGGGATATCCGCGATACATTCGGCCGAATGGCTATGAACGATGAAGAAACGGTAGCCTTAATCGCAGGCGGGCACACATTTGGTAAAGCGCATGGTGCCGGGGATGCTTCTCTAGTGGGGGATGACCCGGAGGCAGCGACGCTTGAAACACAAGGGCTGGGCTGGATCAGTTCTTATGGAAGCGGAAAAGGCCGCGATACAATTTCAAGTGGTGTAGAAGGGGCTTGGACATCGAACCCGACTACATGGGATAACGGGTACTTCGACCTTCTTTTCGGGTATGAATGGGAGCTGACGAAGAGTCCTGCAGGAGCCTATCAATGGGCGCCTGTCGACATGCCGGAAGAGCACATGGCACCGGATGCGGAAGATTCCTCGATCCGTGTGAAGACTATGATGACAACTGCCGATATGGCTTTGCGCAAGGACCCTGATTATGAAAAGATTTCCCGCCGCTACTACGAAAATCCGAATGAATTTGCCGATGCCTTTGCTCGTGCATGGTTCAAACTGCTGCACCGCGACATGGGCCCTAAAGTAAGATACTTAGGTCCGGAAGTGCCGGGAGAAGAACTGATCTGGCAGGACCCGGTTCCAGCTGTCGATTATGAATTGTCTCATGAGGAAATCGCAAGCCTGAAAGAAAAAATCCTTAACTCAGGCCTCACAGTAAGTGAACTCGTGAAAACGGCATGGGCTTCAGCAAGCACTTACCGAGGATCTGATATGCGCGGCGGTGCAAATGGGGCGCGCGTCCGTCTCGCTCCTCAAAAACACTGGGAAGCGAATGAACCGGAATTGCTTGAGAAGGTCCTTGGAGTTTACGAAGATATTCAAAGCGGACTCGATAAAAAAGTGAGCCTTGCTGACTTGATTGTGCTAGGCGGAAGTGCAGCTGTTGAAAAAGCAGCAAAAGCTGCGGGATTTGAAGTTGCCGTTCCGTTTTCCCCTGGCCGAGGGGATGCCTCTGCTGAGCAGACCGATGCAGAGTCCTTCGATGTCTTGGAACCTGTTTCAGATGGATTCCGCAACTATCAGAAAAAAGAATATTCCACCAGCCCGGAAGAAATGATGGTGGATAAGGCACAGCTCTTAGGATTGACTGCTCCTGAGATGACGGTCCTCGTCGGTGGTCTGCGTGTGCTCGGAGCCAACCAT
This sequence comes from Falsibacillus pallidus, assembly GCF_050990905.1. GTDB lineage: Bacteria > Bacillota > Bacilli > Bacillales > DSM-25281 > Falsibacillus > Falsibacillus pallidus_A. Next base: position 3,250,133 of record NZ_CP158866.1, on the reverse strand, counting down.
GGAGATACAAAGCACGGAGTATTTACCGATCAGGCAGGTACACTATCCAACGACTTCTTCGCTAACCTCCTGGATATGGGCGTCGAGTGGAAGCGTGCAGATTTCAACCTGTATGAAGGACGCGACCGCAAGACAGGTGAAGTGGTGCGAACAGCTACCCGCTTTGATTTAGTGTTCGGTTCAAACTCTGAACTTCGAGCACTGGCAGAAGTGTATGCACAGGATGATAACAAAGAGAAATTCGTACGTGACTTTGTCTCTGCGTGGGTAAAGGTCATGGACGCTGATCGTTTTGATCTAAGATAACGGAAAGATTGAATTGCGCCTGCTCCCAGCTGGGATGCAGGCTTTTTAAATGAGAGGATTTTAATATGGACGTAAACATAAGAAGACCTGCTAAAGAGGATGAAAGAGAGCTGCATGAATTTTTTCAGCTCGTGATTATGGATACATTTTTGAAAGAAGGAATCGCGCATCTGACAGAGGATATCGATGAAGAAATACATTCAAAGAAGCAATACCTCAAGATGGATATTGAAAGCAATGGGGAGAACCGCTATTTTTTAATTGCGGAAGTTAAGGGAAAAATCGTTGGATCTATTGAATATGGCCCTCCCAGCGAATTGATTCTTCTTAACTCAAACACTGAATATCAATCGCTTATGGAGGTAGGGACCGTATTTGTTCATCCGGATTTTCAGCAAAAAGGGCTCGGGAATAGTCTTTTGAATGAAATGTACGTTGTTTTAGCAGAAAAAGGGATGAAGGAATTCTGTCTCGACAGCGGGTATGTAAGGGCTCAAAAAGTCTGGAAAAAGAAATTTGGAGAACCGGAGTACGTATTGAAAGATTTTTGGGACAAAGGATTCGACCATATGATTTGGCGAATCGCCCTCAGCAGCTTGAGGTAAAAAAGAGGATTCCTGCCAAAATCCTAGAAACTACTATAAGAAAAGGGTGAGGGGGGAATGGAATTATGAATCTTCAAGAAGTAATGGAAAAGTTAGAGGCAATGGGGTCGGAACAGACAAAGAAAACATTTATGCGCCACGGTGCAGCTGAACCCCTTTTTGGCGTGAAAATTGGTGATATGAAAAAGCTTGTGAAATCAGTGAAGAACGATCAGGAACTGGTGCAGGCTTTATACCATACAGGCAATTCCGATGCGATGTACTTAGCGGGATTATCGGTGAATCCCTCGCAACTGACAAAAGAACAGCTTCAGGAGTGGGTGCAGAAAGCCTACTGGCATATGATTGCGGAATGCACGGTGGCAGGTGCTGCAGCAGAAAGTCCATTTGCCAGGGAATTGGCGATGGAATGGATCGAATCTGATGAAGAAATGATCGCAGCCTGCGGATGGAGCACCTATGCAAATTATGTGACCATCACCCTGGATGATCAATTGGATTTTGAGGAAATCCGGAGTCTGCTCATGCGAGTCAAAAACACCATCCATGAAGAGAAAAATCGTGTCCGCTACACAATGAACAGCTTTTTGATTTGTGTAGGCGGCTCGGTCCTGCCGTTAACGGAAGAAGTGATCGAAGTTGCTCACCATATTGGCAAAGTAAACGTGGATGTTGGGAATACAGCCTGTAAAGTACCGCTGGCTGCTGACTACATCAAGAAAATCGAGGAAAGAGGAAAGCTCGGAGCCAAGAAGAAAACGTGCATCTGCTAAATGAATGCAAAAAAGGGAAAGCCCACTGGCTTTCCCTTTTTCTTTAATAAACCTTATCCCCATTAAAGATAGAATTTTTCACTACTACATAATCAACTGTACGGATGGCTTCCAATTTTGTCCCGCCTGCATAAGAAATGGATGATTGAAGATCCTGCTCCATTTCAATCAGCGTATCCTCAAGTGCACCTTTGTGCTCGACGTACATTTTCTTTCCTTCGACGTTCTTTCGTTCGCCTTTTTGGAATTCGGATGCAGAGCCGAAGTATTCCTTATGGAGCTTCCCGTCTTTTTCAATGGTTGTCCCAGGAGACTCCTCGTGTCCTGCGAATAGGGATCCGATCATGACCATAGAGGCGCCGAATCGAACGGATTTAGCGATATCGCCATGCGTACGGATGCCGCCGTCTGCAATAATCGGCTTCGTTGCAGCTTTTGCACACCAGCGCAGAGCCGCCAGCTGCCATCCTCCTGTACCGAAGCCAGTCTTAATCTTCGTAATGCAGACCTTGCCCGGTCCGATGCCGACTTTTGTGGCATCAGCACCGGCATGCTCTAATTCCCTGACCGCTTCAGGTGTGCCGACGTTGCCTGCAATGACGAAGCTGTCCGGAAGATGTTTCTTAATATGTTTAATCATATTGATCACGGCGTTGGAGTGACCGTGCGCAATATCGATGGTGATGTACTCAGGTACGATATTTTCTTCAGCCATCTGTTGAATGAAGCTGTATTCTTCTTCTTTTACGCCAACACTGATGGAGGCGTACAATCCGCGATTTTTCATATCAATCACAAAATCTTTTCGCTTCTCAGGTTCAAATCGGTGCATGATATAGAAATAATTATTTTCAGCCATATAGACGGCAATCTTTTCATCAATGATGGTTTGCATATTGGCAGGGACTACCGGAAGCTTAAATTTCCTGCCGCCAAAAGTCACACTAGTATCACATTCAGAACGGCTGTTAACTACACACTTTGCCGGGATTAGCTGGATATCTTCATAATCGAAAACGTTTTCCATGAAAAAACACTCCTAAAATACGAATATTTTTTATAAGTTAATTAATATTGTTCGTCTCTTAGAAATATACACCATTACAGATTTCCTGTCAAAAAGAATTGACCGCATAATTCAAAAAGGGAAACGCAAACTAAACGTATGTTCGGGAGGTGCTGACATGGAAAATGAAAATAAGGATTTCGAAAATATTTATATTCAATACAAACATCAAGCGGCAGAGCAAAGCCAAAAAGAGATCGTGCAGGAAAGGCAGCCTGGTGTGGAGGAGATTGTCGCAGTAAGAAAGAATCGGGATGATGACATCATTGCCTTCAAGACTGAATCTGGCCGTGAGTTGGATTACATCACTGCATTGGAAGAAGCAAAAGCCGGAAAACTCGCGCATATCGATGTATTTCATAAGTATGGAAGGGATATCATCCGGAGTGAGCCGGATGGCATCAAGGAAAATAACTTGGATCACTTGCCGGAATTTTAATGGCAGAGCCCGAAGGATGGAATATTCTTCGTGTGTTGAGGAAAGGTTAGAAACGGTTCAAATGCTCAAAAATGAAAAACCTCCTATTCAGCAGGAGGTTTTTCTCAATTCATCTATAGAAATCGAATAATGTTTGGAGCTTTTGTTTGACTGGCACACCCATCTCTATTTCGAATTTCAGCTCCATGGAAGCTGCGATATCCTTTGCGTGCTTGATGAACCCTTTATCGAGCAGGTTCCGCATGTATTTCCAATAAATCGGTTCATTGTATTCGTCCATTTGAAGGATGCGGTCGAATCTCGTTTGGGCTTTAGTATATTCTTCAATGGACCAATAATAGAGTCCGATTTCTTCGAGGATATCGAGAAATGACTTTTTTGTCTGATCCCTGATGGGTTCAAGGAATGATTCATAAGGGAATTCCGTCAAAAGATCGCCACTATAAAGGGTTTCTGCTTCTAAGAAATTGGCGATTTTCTCTTCCTGTGAAGGAAAACTCGCCCTGATGAGAGAATGAAATCTTTTTAAATCGATGCTGCAGTCTTGATCATCGAAGTAAATGCTTTCTCCCGTCTGGATGATGTACTTGGACTGTCTTCCTGAAGCGGCGTCAGGCTCCAATGATTTTCTAAGTGCTGAAAGGGATACATAAAAGCGGTTGTTCTGGGAGTGGTAGCTGCCGTCAGGAAATAAATCCTCTAACAGCCGCTCCTTTGGAATTTTTTGTCCGTATTGGGAAGCCAGATACACCATTAGCCGCATGCTCGATTTACGCTTGATGGATATTTCATTCCCATTGTGCATGAGTTGGAAATTCCCAAGGAGGGAGACGGATAATCCTGGGGCCATACGTTCAGCTATGGCTGAAACGGCGTTTGATCCGGAATTGGTCTGGCTAATGATTGCTTGAAGCAGCTGGTTAAAATAGCGATAATGTGAAAAGTGTTTTTCGGATTTCTTTAATTGCTCTATCCCCCGTTCTTTTTCACCCAATTCTAAATGAATCATCCCGAGCTCCAAGTAACCCCATCCAAGATCCGTATCAAGCATGAACTTTTTAGCACGTCTAATCCCCGATTCTGTACATTCCAATGCCTTATTTAATTCTCCGGTCAGCCGATAATATTTCCCCATGGCAATCAGGGGATAGACTTTGGCGCCTTCATCCGAATACTCTTCGGTGAGTCGAGCAAGGTCTTTCAATAAAGGCTCAGCAAGGGCAAGTTCCTTCTTTTCAAGCAGCAATTCAGTCAAGATCCAGGAAGAATGCATCCGGCTGTCCACGGTGTTGAATTGCTCTGCATTCGTCAATGCCATTCTCGCAAATTGGATTCCTTCTTCTATTTCTCCAGTAAAGCGGCAGCATTGGGCAATCAGTGACAGGTTAACAGAAATCAAATCGTGGCTCCCGGCTGCTCTGCTTTCTTTCAATGATTTCATGAACAATTCCTTCGCGTCATCAATCTCCCCGCTGTAAAACAAAACTAAGCCCAATCGATGCCTGAGTAAAATCTTATGAAAGGGAATCGCTTCTGACTCGATGGACGCAAGAGATTTCTTAATCGGTTCAATATAGCTTTGCAATAGCGCAATCGGCACACATCTGAATAAAAAAAGGGAAAAGGCTGCGGTTGAGATTGCAGGACAGATCTCCTCCAGGGAACCATCAAGCAGCAGCAGAAACTGCTCAGGTGTATACATGTTCATCATTTTTTGCATCAGACGTGCAGCTTCTTCAAAATGACCAGCGGCAAGAAAATGAGCGAATGAAAAATAATACTGATAACCGCGTTCGTAAATTTTTGCTGCTGCTTCATGTTTGCTGCGCATTTGCTTTTTCCCGATAAGTGATGTGAGTTTTTGGTACAGATAGTCGCGGAATATCGGAATATATGATTTGGCACCGTCCATATGCCGGATAAAAGTCCGGTTCAGCCAAATTTCTTCCAATAGAGAATAATCAATGCCTAATTCCTCTATGACGTTTGGATCCAGTTCATGAATGAGGCTTGATTGATACAGGACGGATAACTCCGTGTCATCAGCTTCTTTCAGCAATGGGTCATATTCCTCAAATAGTTCTTTGAAGGGTATCTGCTCCAAAAGGATTTCTGAAGAAACTGGTACGGATCCTTTTAACGACGCTGCAACCAATGAAAGAGCTGCTGGCCACCCGCCTAATTTTTTGTGCAGAAAATCCAGTTCGGCGGCAGTCAAAGATTTATTTTCCTGCTGAAAAAAAGAACCGGTATCCTCTTTTGTAAACGTCAGTTCCTGCTCGTTCCACTCAACCAGTTTGTTTTGGATTTTCAGTTTGGTGAGTGGGAATTCGGGCTTCGTTCTGTTTAGCAGTACAATATTGATTGAAGGGGAAGCGTGTTGAATTAGCTGGTGGATGAACGCCGGGATTTCGGGTGATTCGTTCATATGAAAATCATCCAAAACGATGGAAAGCGGACTCTCCCAATAGGCAATGGACTCTAAAATGGAAAGTTGGATGTGGAGAATCTCATCTTCATCACCTGAAATTCCGAGACCTTCTGCTAATAGAAAGACGAATTCCTCCAGGGACCATTTTTTTTCGGCAAAATTGAACCAAAAAGCTTGGCGCGCACGACTGAGCAAATAGTTGGCAATCAATGCAGACTTCCCAAACCCGCCTGGCGCTGTAATACTCATCACCGGCCGATGGAATGCATGATCTAGCATGTGAAATTTATCTGTCTGTTCAAAACTCATTTCCATTTTAGGTATCGCTAGTTGGGAGGTCGTTTTCCCCATCTTCTTCACCTCTTCTACATGAAAAGTATTCCAGGATTTTTGCTCTTATTATATCATGTAAGATTTTTACCCGTAACTGTAAGAAATCTGAAAGAAAGATGTATTAAGATGAAAAAGCTCAGACAGTGGTCTTGCAGCATTCATCAATTTAAGAAATGAGTGAGTCTATGAAGAAAAGTAAATGGTCATTAACGGGATGGACCGCGTTATTTTTCATCCTCTTTTTGTTTTTAGGATACATTGTCATCCAATACGTTGTTTTAGACCCAAAGACTGCAGGGGCGGTCGATGGAAAAATGCAGCTGCCAAACTTTCCGTTCAAGCCTTGGCTCGTGATCTTGTATGTTCACATTATCTTTGGCACCATCGGGCTTTTGACGGGACCGTTTCAATTTTTAAGAAGGCCGACGGGGAAAAATGCAGGCGGGCATCGCAAACTTGGCTATATCTATGTCACTTCAATTGGATTAGCTGGCATGGTTGGATTGTATTTAAGCTGGTATGCAAGCGGGGGAATTGCTGCTAAAACAGGTTTTTTCATGCTGGACGTTTGCTGGCTTGCGACGACTTCTGTTGCCATGATGAGAATTTTCCAGAAGAAGTTCAGCCTGCATCAGCAATGGATGATCCGAAGCTACGCAGTGACATTGGCATTTGCTTCATTCCGTCTTTATTTGCTTCCTTTTACGATGTTTTTTCACCTGGACATTCAATCAGCCATGGGGATTTCTTCCTGGCTGTGCTGGATTACGAACTTAGCGGTCGTCGAGTGGTATTTTTTCCGAAAGAAAAAGAAAAAATCTATACCATCAGGACGCAGACAATATCCGGTTCTTTAAAGGCGCCGTGAATAGAAAGGAAGAAAGAAAATGAGCAAACGAAAATACGTTATTTTCACGCTTGTGATCAACGGGCTGATCCCTTGGATTCTTTATGTCACCCTCTCGAACTATATGAGCAGTGTGGCCGCTCTATCCATAGCCGCCCTTGCTCCTTTAGTAGATAACGTGGTGCATTTAGCCAAACATAAAAAAATGGATGTATTCGGTGGATTGATGCTGTTCACCCTCGTGTTAACGATTGTACTTGTCCTTTTAGGAGGCAGCGAAAAAATCATCTTGATCAGGGAATCCTTGATCACGGCATCTGTTGGGATCATTTTTATCGGTTCACTATTCAGGAAGAAGCCATTGATGTTCAGTTTAGGCTCCCGTTTTGTGGGGGAAGAGATGTTTCATGAAAACTGGCAGTACCAATATTTCCGATTTGTCATGAGGCTGATGACAATCGTCTGGGGACTTATCCTGCTTTGCGAGGCGGCAGTCCGCGTAGTACTTGTCTACAGCTTATCCACGGCTGTCTACTTGGCTGTTTCAAACGTTGTCTTCTACGGTTTCATCGGAGCAGCCATACTATGGACGATTTTTTACCGAAAAAAATCACGGATTAAACTTGAAAGAATAAAAGCAGCACGTACTAATGGAGGTGGGGGTTTTGGTAATACAGCCACTGTCCCGAAAGGATAAGAAGGATGTTTTGACATTGTTGTCGGAAGTGACGAAAGACCTCAAAATGAATGGAATCGATCAATGGGATTTCTTTTATCCAAATCGATTTTTGATTGAGGGGGACCTGAAGCGAAGTCATATGCATGGGGTGAGAGAGGATGGAAAATTAATCGGGATTGTAGTGCTCGAAGATCGGGAAAGCAAGAAACATGAACAAATCGATTGGATGATAAAAGGAAGGGCGGCCTGGATTCATCGGCTGGCTGTATATCCCGATTATCAAGGTAGAGGGCTTGGGAAACAGCTGCTGCACTTTGCAGAGGATCTTGCTCAGCAAAAAGGGTATGAGTGCCTTCGGCTGGATGTCTATTCCGGCAATCCGGGAGCCATCCGACTATATGAAAAGACAGGGTATATATATAGAGGGCAAGTTCATTATCCAATGAGAAAACACCCATATTTCTGTTTTGAAAAAACACTGAGCTTCGAAGCGAGGAAGCCGTCATAATATCAAGTTCAAGAGTGAGCAGCCATCAATCGATGATTTCGGATTCTCACGTATATTCACCAAAAGCCACAGTCTTGGGACTGTGGCTTTTGTGTGTTTAGCGGTCAACATGGGGTGTGGAGGAAGTGCTTAAAGATAAATTGTCCACACTAGGGTGAAAAACGGTCAAAATCATGCTGAAAGTGCAGAAAAACGTTCATTTTAAGGTGTTTGCGGATCTAAATGAAGCTGAATTTGCGAAATTGGGCGATATGGAGAGAAATAAAAGAGGAAAATGAGGCTGGATGCTGGTGAATTCTAAATTTTGGGGTGCTCTTTGCGCCAAAATCAACCGCCTTTGCGCGACTTTTCATGTCCTATGCGCGAGACAACCACTGTTATGCGCCGGCCAGCATAGTTTACGCGCGACAAACACCTTCTTATGCGCCAGCGGCAACATAAGCGCCCCCATTCGACAAAAACCGGGGCGTGCCTGTCACTTTCGTGTCACCTTCAGTATCTTACTCCTGAAATAGTCAATTGGGATCAGGCAAGAAGTATGTGCAAAATCCTCACCCGTGAATAAATATCCATACTTATTTATAAAGTTAAATTATTATATCACTGGTCACTCTAAGGTAAGTAGCTCAAACCACGCTTAGCCTCCTAATCAAGTAATGTGTAAAAACAATATAGGGAAATATTACTAAATTATCAATAACTATATCCGTATAATAAAGAAGTCCTATTCACCTCCATTCCCTTTTGATTTTTCGGGATCAGAAATAATTTTTGTAATCGTTTTCTTCGGCTTCCCAACTGGATTTTCGACACTTTTCAAGCAGCAGATTTCATTCATCAGACAAAAAACCGTGTTGACCGGCATTTTCTCATTCAGTATACTCAGAATAATAAAAATATTTAAAAATTTCATAATCATGCATGAGAGGAAAAACGCTCCCGGAAATCCAACATCGATTTGCATGATCCGAAAATGAACAATGGGGGGATCACAATGGTGCAGAAATGGCATTCTGAGCTGGAAGAAATGTATAGCGAAATGGTTGAATGGAGAAGGCATTTTCATCAGCATCCAGAGCTTTCGTTTCAAGAGGTGGAAACACCGAAAATGATTGCTTCCTTACTCGAAAGCTTCGGGATTGAAGTCAGGACAGGCGTCGGCGGAAGGGGCGTAGTCGGTGTGATCAAAGGCGCGAAGCCGGGAAAGACCATTGCCTTAAGGGCAGATTTCGATGCCCTGCCGATCCAGGATGAAAAAGACGTTCCGTATAAATCCACAGTCCCTGGAGTGATGCATGCCTGTGGACATGATGGACATACGGCGACCCTGTTAGGAGCAGCAAAAGTGCTCAGCCGCAATCGAAATGAGCTGGCAGGAAATGTGGTGCTGATTCATCAGCATGCAGAGGAGCTAGCACCTGGAGGAGCCATTGCCATGATTGAAGATGGATGCCTGGATGGAGTGGACTACGTTTTTGGGACGCATCTTTCCTCGAGAGCTCCAACAGGAACCTATTTATACCGAAAAGGCTACACCATGGCAGCAGCTGATTCCTTTGAAATCAAAATTCAAGGAAGAGGCGGGCATGGCGCATCCCCTCATGAAACGGTCGATGCACTGGCCATCGGCTGCCAGTTGGTCAATCAATTGCAGTACATAGTAAGCAGACAAGTGGATCCCCAGAAATCAGCGGTATTGTCAGTCGGTTCCTTCCATGCGGGGCAGGCGTTGAATGTCATTGCCGATTCGGCTGTGATCCAGGGGACGGTCCGTACATTTGATGAAGAAGTCAGGAAGCATATGGAAAAGGAAATTCAAACTATCGCTAACGGGCTTTGCTCATCCTATCATGCAGAATGCGATGTCGTTTACTCGAGAGGCTATCCAGCCGTTTACAACCACGAACAGGAAACGGAAATGTTTAAATCCGTGGTGGAGAAAACCGTTGACGCGAAAACCATTCAAGAAATGCCAGCCTTGATGGGAGGCGAGGATTTTGCCTATTACTTAAAAGAGAAGCCTGGGATGTTCTTCTTCACGGGGGCTCAAAATGAAGCGATTGGAGCATCCGCACCTCACCATCATCCTAAATTTGATATCGATGAAAGAGGGATGGTCTATGCAGGGAAGGCATTCCTGAGCATCGTCCACCATTACCTGGGTGAAAAAGCGGAAGAGCCGCTTCTTGCCTCATCTGTTTAATGGTTCAAAATCAACTGGAGGTGAAGGATATTGAAAGATGTTTTGCTGGAAGTCAACCAGCTTCAAACGGCTTTTAAAAATGATAAAGGGGAAGCGGTGGCTGTAGAGGAAGTGACATTCCGCCTCATGCCTGGTGAAACCATCGGGATCGTAGGGGAATCAGGGTGCGGAAAAAGCGTGACTTCTCTATCTGTCATGAGGCTCTTGGGGAGCTCCGGCTATATAAAACAAGGGAACATCAAGCTCGAAGGTGTGGACCTGGCAACGCTGCCTGAATCTCAAATGAGAAAGATCCGTGGGAATGACATCTCGATGATTTTCCAGGAGCCGATGACCTCCCTTAATCCAGTCTTCACAATCGGAAATCAAATGATTGAACAGATTGTATTGCATATGAAGCTATCAAAAAAAGAGGCGAAGAAATATGCCGTGTCCATGCTTCAAAAAGTCGGAATCCCACGGGCAGAAGCCATTGTGGATGAGTATCCCCATAAATTATCCGGAGGGATGAGGCAAAGGGTGATGATTGCCATGGCCTTATCCTGCAATCCGAAGCTTCTTATTGCGGATGAACCGACAACAGCATTAGATGTAACAATACAGGCTCAGATCCTCGAGCTGATGAAGAAAATAAAAGAAGAATACAACACGGCGACCATGATCATTTCCCACGATCTGGGGGTCATTGCCGAGATGGCTGATAAGGTGCTTGTCATGTATGCCGGACAAGTGGTTGAAGAGGCCGATGTTTATACTTTGTTTGACCATCCGAAGCATCCTTATACGAAGGGGCTTATGGAATCCATCCCTCATTTGGAGCATGACCAGCATACACGGCTTGCTTCCATTCCAGGTACGGTGCCTGCCTTGAATCAGATGCCTCAGGGCTGCCGCTTCCATTCCAGGTGCCCTTACGCATTGAAGAAATGTACAAGAGAAAGGCCGCCGCTTTTGCCTATCAATGACAGCTCCCATCATGTCAGATGCTGGCTTTATGAAGACCAGCAGCATGATTCTAACTCTGGAAAAAGGGAGGTGCTGGCATGAACGCCATTTCTAAAGAAAAGAATCAATTGAATATTACTAGAGAACCAGATTCCCCATTGATCGAGGTACGGAATCTTAAAAAATACTTTCCTATCAAAAAAGGGATTATTTCAAGGACTGTCGGCCATGTCAAAGCAGTGGATGGCTTGGATTTTTCCATTTTTCCTGGTGAAACACTTGCACTTGTTGGGGAGTCGGGCTGCGGAAAATCGACGACGGGACAAGCCATCGTTCAATTGGATCCCCAGACAGAGGGGAGCGTCCTTTTTGAAGGAACCAATCTCTCCGGACTATCACACTCTGAGATGCGGAATATGCGGACACAGATGCAGATTATTTTTCAAGATCCTTACTCTTCCCTCAATCCACGCAAACGGATTGGGGATCTTCTGGCAGAACCATTGATGGCACACAAACTGGCAGATAAAAAAGAAGCTTATAAAAAAGCAGATGAAATGCTCGAAATCGTTGGTTTGACCAAATTTTACCGCAGCCGATATCCGCATGAATTCTCTGGGGGGCAGCGGCAGCGGATCGGCATTGCAAGGGCACTGATCTTAAATCCTAAATTGATTGTCTGCGATGAGCCGGTGTCAGCCCTTGATGTCTCTATCCAAGCCCAAGTCCTCAATCTATTGAAAGATTTACAGAAAGAGTTTCAATTAACCTATTTATTCATTGCCCATGGATTGGGAGCAGTGAAATATATCAGCGACCGGATTGCCGTCATGTACCTGGGGAAAATTGTTGAAATTGCAAAGACAGAGGACATTTTTAAAAATCCGAAACATCCCTATACAAAAGTACTTTTGAGCGCCTATCCGGTTCCCAATCCGCATCTTCGGGGGCGGGAGAGAATCATCGTGCAGGGAGATGTCCCGAATCCGGCCAATCCGCCAAAAGGCTGCAGCTTCCATACCAGATGTCCAATCGCACAGGAAATTTGCAAAATTGAGGAGCCTGTGTTGAGCGGGGAAGGGCATATGGCTGCCTGCCACTTTCCGAACTCACCCATTAGCTAAGAGGAGGGGATCATCATGTTTCAATACGTTGTTCGTCGTTTGCTCATCGCTGTACCGGTGCTTTTTGGCGTAACGATATTCAGCTTTTTTATCGTTAATCTGGCGCCGGGAAACCCTGTTGAGATGCAGTTGAACCCGGATGCGACCGCAGCGGATATCGCGTTGAAGAAGGAAGCGCTTGGGTTGAATGATCCAATCTACGTTCAATACATCAGATGGCTTGAGAATCTGGTGAGAGGAGATTTTGGATTTTCCTACAGCACACATGAGCCTGTCATGGGACTCATTGGAGAAAGGCTGATCCCAACGATCATGCTGATGGGGACCGCGCTTCTCATCGCCTATCTCATTGCAATCCCCATCGGAATCATCAGTGCAACAAAGCAATATTCATGGGTGGACTACTTGACTACCTCATTTTCATTTTTAGGCATTTCCATCCCTCACTTCTTTTTGGGGCTCGGTGCCATTTATGTGTTTGCCATCATCTTTCATCTTGTTCCCACCGGGGGTATGAATACGTTAGGTGGGCCAGGGGGATTTGCGGATACGTTCAGCCATCTCATTCTCCCGGCTCTCGTACTCGGGACAGGGATTGCAGGGAATATGGTCCGCTATGTCCGTTCCAGCCTGCTCGAAATTCTGGGTCACGATTTTCTAAGGACGGCACGTGCGAAAGGACTCAAGGAATTCATTGTAGTCAATAAGCATGCTTTAAGAAATGCACTCATTCCCATCATCACCATCATCGGGATCGATATCCCGCTCTTGATTGGAGGAGCCGTTGTCACGGAACAGATTTTTCAATGGCCAGGGCTTGGGCAGCTAACGATCCAGTCCATCTCATCCAGGGACTACCCAACTCTGATGGCCTTGAATTTCATCGCTGCCATTACGGTCCTTTCATCCAATTTGATCACGGATATCCTTTATTCAGTTGCCGATCCGAGAATCAAATACCATTAAGAAGGAGGGGATCCATTTGCCGATTGCCAATGTAAAAATGGAAAATGAAGCCGCCTCGTATCAGAAAGGCGCTGCCGTCAATATCCATGAAGAATTAGGTCAGGAGGAGAGCTACCTTAAAGTCATCCTGAAAAAATTCCTGAAGCACAAGCTTGCGGTAGCAGGGCTGATCATCTTTTCGCTCATTATTCTTATGGCTGTCTTTGCCCCTTGGATTGCGCCGAAAAGCCCTTATTCCATTGCAGATGAATTTGCTGCGCCGCCATCTAAAGCGCATTTGCTTGGAACGGACCAAGTGGGAAGGGATCTATTGAGCCGACTGATCTACGCCTCCCGGATATCCCTTTCAGTAGGGCTCGGCGCAGTAGCCATCTATACCGTCATCGGAACCATCCTCGGTGCTGCTGCCGGCTATTTCGGAAAAGCAGTCGATATGATCATCATGAGGATCACAGATGTATTCATGTCGTTTCCTTATTTAATGGTCATCCTTGTCCTTGTCAGCATCATGGGGCCAAGTTTATTTAATATCATCGTCGTTCTTGGCCTGCTTGGATGGCCGCCGATCGCCCGCATTGTCAGGGGCAGCCTCCTTTCCATTAAAGAAATGGATTATATAAAAGCAGGAGTGGCGTTGGGATATTCCGCTCCAAAGGTCATTTTTCAGCATATCCTTCCGAATTGTTTAGCGCCGATTTTGGTCAATGCGACATTCGGCATTGCATCTGCCATCATCATGGAAGCGTCCTTAAGCTTTCTTGGAATGGGCGTGCAGCCGCCGACAGCAAGCTGGGGAAATATGCTGACAGAAGCTCAATCATTGACAGTGCTTGCGTCGCAGCCTTGGCTTTGGATCCCGCCAGGCATGATGATCCTCTTGTCCGTTTTATCCATTAATTTTATGGGAGATGGACTTAGGGATGCCATGGATCCGAAAAGTTTAAAATAGAAAAAATTTCAAAATGTGAGCGAGGGGGAAATGAGGATGAAAATTAAGAACATGGCAAAGGTTTGCGCCGCTGCTTCCTTTTTATTATTGGGTGCCTGCAGCAGTGCGGGAACCGGAGGAACAGCGAACGGCGGAGGAAGCAAGACAATGTTTTTAGGGATGGTCAATCCTCCGGTCAATTTCAGCACCATCAATTCACCAGATGTTGCCTCATCCTTCATTGAAAAATTTATGTTTGATTCATTTCTTGAAATGGACGGGCCGCAAAACTTTGTTCCAAAACTCGCAAAATCCTTTGAAACCACTGACAACCAAACATTTACGATTAAACTGGATCCAGACGCTAAATGGTCGGATGGAAAGCCTGTCACTGCGGAGGATGCAGCCTACACATTCAATATGGTGGCCAATCCGAAAGTAGAAACAACGGTTGGAAGCTATTTATCAATGCTCGATGGACTAGACGACAATGGGAAGCTCAAAGATGGGCAGACAGAAATCCCTTCCGTGAAGGTCGTTGATGATAAAACGCTTCAATTCAAGACAAAAGCGCCAGTCGATCCCAATATGATCAAAGAGCAGCTGGGGACCAAGTTCTTGATTTTGCCTGCACATGTTCTAAGTAAAGTGAAGCCGGAAGACTTGGCCAATGACTCTTTCTTCTTGAAGCCAGATGTCACAAACGGACCATTTACATTCGTGGAATACAAGAAAAATCAGGATGTCCAGCTGAAAGCAAACCCGGACTACTATGGAGGCAAGCCGAAGCTTGATAACTTATATGTGAAAATCATGCCGGCGCCTAATCTTGCAGCACAGCTTCAAACAGGGGAGCTCGATATGAACGTGGGGATCGGCATCGGAAAAATCCCGCCGCAGGACTACGAAAGGGTCGAAAAGCTGGATAATGTCAGAACGAAATCTGAAAAGACCATCGGATTCCAGACGATGATGTTCAATACGGAGAAAGTCAAGGATGCCAAAGTCCGCCAAGCATTGGTCTATGCACTTGATCGACAAAAGATCGTAGACAAGCTGTTAAAAGGATACGGCGAAGTGGTCGATGGACCATATACTTCCGTCAGCCCGTACTTGGACAAGGATTTGAAAGGGTTTAGCTATGATCCTGAGAAGGCAAAGCAGATGCTGAAGGATGCCGGATGGGATTTTGATAAGACGCTTCAGCTCGTCGTACCGATCGGCAACAAAGTACGTGAACAATCAGCCGATATCATCAGTGAAAATTTAAAAGCGGCAGGGGTGAAGGTGAAAACTACCACTTACGACTTCCCGACCATCATGCAAAAGGGGAAAGCCGGAGATTTCGACCTGTTATTGATGGGCTTCACATTTACGCTTGACCCGGAAATCTCTTCGCTATACAGCAGCTCAGGTGCCTATAACTATATGAAATACAGCAATCCAAAAGTCGATGAGCTTCTATTGAAAGGGAAATCAGAACCGGATCCTGATAAACGGAAGGAAATCTACTCAGAACTGCAAAAGATCTGGGATGAAGATATGCCGATCATCACGCTATACTCTGATGACGACTTTGATGCCATTTCCAAGAAAGTGAAAAAAGGAGAGCCGCGCGTATTCGGCTTCCACAAGGATATTGTGGACTGGTCTGTTGCGGGGGCTAAATAATAGAGGAATAGCAAAAGAGAAGGCGAAATTAGCCTTCTCTTTTGCTTAGTTTTGTGAAATTGCTGCCGCTTCGTCAGCGAGTGTTTCTTCTTGTTCGTCATCCATAACGACATTGTAGACTTTCCAGCTGCCATCTTCCATTTTCTTCAGATAGGCAGTGTTCGAGCCGTTTACATTCAAGGAGAAGTTTCCATCAGGGAAAGTGCTTGTCACTTTATATTGGAAATCATTCACGTGAACTTTCGCAAAATGCGTGCTGGAAGAAAGGACTGTCAACGTGAATGGCTTAATGATTTCTATTTTTAATGAAGATCCATCTTCAGTATTATACGCATCTACCATATCAACGTTATCCTGCGACATCGCAAATTGATAGTCAGTTGTTGTTTGATTATATAAATCTGTTAATTTTGCTTTGTCCAAAGCGTTCATATAAGTGATTTCATCATTGTTTAATTTGGACACAACATCCATTAATGCAGAATCAGCTGGTTTATCAACACTTTCCTGCTGCAATGCACGATGGATCATGACCATTGCCTGTGCGCGTGTCGCAAATGTGTGAGGCTTGAATAGATCCCCATATCCTTTGACAATTCCGTTTGCAGATGTTTTGTTAATAGCATCATAAGCAAAATTGTCTTTCGTCACATCTTTAAATGCAATTCCGTTAGACTTAAATTCGATATTATTTTGGAATGCACGGTAAATCATAGCGGCTACTTGATCGCGTGTGATTTTTGCGTTAGGCGCAAAAGTACCGTCAAGTTTCCCATTTACAATTCCCAAAGAACTTGCTGTCTGGATATATGGATAGGACCATCCTGTTTCTTTTACATCAGGAAATTTTTTAGAAGTGCCTTCCATTTTTAATCCTAGTGCATTAACCAGGATTTTTGTGAATTCAGCTCTTGTAATAGAATCTTCCGGTTTAATATAAACATAGGAGAATTCTTCGTCCAACTCATTGTCATACTCAGTTACGACCTGGCCATCGATGATGCCGGCATTAATGAAATCATCCAATTCGTCATATGCCCAATAACCGTAGTCTAAATCTTCCGGGATGTACATATCCCATGTTTTCTGCGCTGCGGATGCAGTCGCAAATGGTGCAGAGATTACCGCCAGTACAAGGACTAGCAACATAAAAATTTTCTTCAATCTGTGTGACTCCCCTCGATATATATGGACTAAATCCAAACTTAATTATAGAGTTTGTTAAAAATGTTACAAGTGGATATTAGTGGGAAAATAATGAGTTTTTTCCTATTAAATATGTAATCAATTTCTAGAGAATTTTTGCTATAATAAGTGAAAAGATGGAAATAGAAAGGAAGATACATATGTTTAAAAAAATCGCTGCAGATGCACTGGGACTATCTGATATCGGGACAATTATCTCACCGGCGGATTATGACAAAACCGATGCCGACGACTATGTCATGCACGAAGATGATGAAAAAATCTACTTCTTGATCAAAACAAAAGCAGATGAATATTGCTTTACGAATCTTGCTATCATCCATGTAGACGGGGAAAGCGCCGTATCTTCCAAGCGGACATTGAAGAGATATCCGTACTCTCAATATAAGATTTCCCATGTCCTGCTTGAGACGGCCGGAAAAATCGATATGGACGTTGAAATCAAATTCATGGTTGGAAACGAAAAGTTCGACATTGATGTTCGCAAAGATCAAATCGAACAATTGAAAGATTTATACAAATCCCTTCTTCGAATTGCGGAGATCACTCATGAAAACGGCATCTATATGGACATGGCAGCGCAGAGCCTGGACAAAGCGGTCTCTATCCTGCAAAATTCCCGTACAGATGACCAGAACCTTTCTGACACGTATAAAAACCTTACAGATTTCGGATTCACCTGGATGACTTCCGTCCGTGAACAGTACCACGAGAAAGATTTTGGAAGCGTCTTTGAAAAATACATCAATAACTGATTCGTTATCGAGAGAGGCTCGCCGTTGAGGCGGGTCTTTTTTGTTTTTGCGAGCAGTACGGCCGCAGCTCGCTCTCCTTTGGTTTGCTCCCCACTTTGGTCAGCAACCCCCGCACTTTTAAGATTTATCTCGCAACTTTACAGGATTACCGCTGCACTTTTCGTCTCCACCGCCGCACTTTGGAGGATAACCTCCCGACTATCCAAATATTGTAATTCAGGTAAGGTGAATTTGATATAGCAGGCGCGGTCAGTGGTTCTGCAAGCACTGTAAGGAGCGGCCACGGATGATCTCGGGAATTTGCTCCCCACTTTGGTCAGCCACCGCCGCACTTTTAGGATTTATCTCGCAACTTTACAGGATTACCGGTGCACTTTTCGTCTCCACCCCCGCACTTTGGAGGATAACCTCCCAACTATCCAAATATATAGCAGGCGCGGTCAGTGGTTCTGCAAGCACTGCAAGGAGCGGCCGCAGATGATCTCGGGAATTTGCTCCCCACTTTGGTCAACAACCGCCGCACTTTTAGGATTTATCTCGCAACTTTAAGGGATTACCGCTGCACTTTTCGGCTCCACCGCCGCACTTTGGAGGATAACCTCCCGACTATCCATTAAATGTAAAATACCACTGCTAAAAAAAGAGTAAATGGAATTCAAAAATACTCTTCATTCCTAATTTTTGAAAACGATTTCGCAGGAAAAAAGGAGCAGACAGCGAATTGCATAATTATGCCATGTTTGAAACATGTATAGCGTTTACTCCTTTTGGTGAGAGGGTATCATGTTGAATAGCGTCTGAATTTTAAAAAAGTACAGAAAGGGGTATGGTCTTGTCTGACTTATTACATATCAAATTGAATGGAGCGGATATTAAAGCGACAGGGGATCAAACAATCCTCGACCTTGTAAATGGAAGCTCTGTGGAAGTACCTCACGTATGCTATCATCCGAGCCTTGGCCCCATCGAAACGTGCGATACGTGCCTGGTGAGGGTGAATGGCGAATTCGTCAGGGCCTGTTCCACCAAACTTAAGGATGGAGACATGGTGGATACGACTTCTGATGAAGTCAAAGAAGCGCAAATGATTGGGATCAACAGGATCCTCGGCAATCATGAGCTTTATTGCACTGTCTGCGACTACAACAATGGTTCCTGCGAAGTCCATAATGCAGTGCGGGATATGCACGTGAATCACCAGACTATCCCGTTTTCCCAGAAGCCTTATCAAGAAGACAATTCCAATCCATTTTACCGGTATGATCCGGACCAGTGCATCCTTTGCGGGCGCTGTGTTGAAGCATGCCAGGATGTTCAGGTGACAGAAACCTTATCCATCGATTGGAGTCTTGAGCGACCGCGTGTCATTTGGGATAACAATGTGCCAATCAATGAATCTTCCTGTGTTTCTTGCGGACACTGCTCTACTGTATGCCCGTGCAATGCCATGATGGAAAAAGGAATGGTAGGGGAGACTGGCTATTTGACTGGCATCGCTAAAAAGACCCTCCGTCCGATGATTGAAATCACTAAGAATGTGGAAACCGGGTACGGATCCATTTTGACCATTTCAGATATGGAATCGGTCATGAGGGAAGAGAGAATCAAGAAAACGAAGACCGTTTGTACATTCTGCGGTGTCGGCTGCTCCTTTGATGTTTGGACAAAAGGACGAGAAATTTTGAAAGTCGAACCTCAGCAGGAGTCGCCTGCCAATGGAATTTCAACATGTGTCAAAGGGAAATTCGGCTGGGATTTCGTCAATAGCGAAGAGCGCCTGACAAAACCGTTGATCCGTGAAGGGGATACGTTCCGGGAAGCAGAGTGGGATGAAGCCTTAACCCTCATTTCAAGTAAATTTAACGAAATCAAAAAAGAGCATGGACCGGATGCGCTGACATTCATCAGCTCATCGAAATGTACCAACGAAGAATCCTATTTAATGCAGAAGCTGGCAAGGGCCGTCATCGGCACGAACAATATCGACAACTGTTCCCGCTATTGCCAGACCCCTGCGACGATGGGGCTTTCACGAACCGTCGGATACGGCGGGGACGCCGGCACCATCAAGGATATTGAAAACGCCGGCCTCATTTTAGTTGTCGGGTCAAATACAGCTGAATCCCACCCTGTGTTGGCGACGCGAGTGAAAAGATCCCATAAACTGCGCGGTCAGAAGCTGATTGTCGCTGATATCCGCAAACATGAAATGGCCGAACGTTCGGATTTATTCATACAGCCGAAACCGGGCTCTGATATTGTCTGGCTTTCCGCTGTGACCAAATACATCATTGATCAGGGATGGGCGGATGCATCTTTTATCCGAAATCGCGTAAATGGTTTTGAAGAATACAAGGCCAACTTGGAAAAATTCACATTAGAATATGCGGAGAAAGCTACGGGCATCAGCCAGGAGACATTGATCCAAATCGCGGAGACGATCCATGAAGCGGATGGAACATGCATCCTGTGGGCCATGGGAGTCACTCAGCACCTTGGCGGAAGCGACACAAGCACCGCCATTTCCAACCTTCTTCTTGTGACAGGAAACTATGGAAGACCGGGAGCAGGTGCGTATCCTCTTCGCGGGCATAACAATGTCCAAGGGGCAAGCGACTTTGGCAGCATGCCGAACCAATTCCCTTCCTATGAAAAAGTAGCGGATGACAAAATTCGTGAGAAATATGAACGCGGCTGGGGCGTAAAGCTTCCGGCAGAACCTGGATTGAATAACCACGAAATGATCAAGGGCATCCATGACGGACATGTGAAAGCAATGTATGTCAAAGGCGAAGAGATGGGCGTTGTGGATTCCAACTTAAATTTTGTTCATGAAGCTTTTGAAAAACTGGATTTCTTCGTGGTTCAGGATATTTTCTTCTCAAGGACCGCGCAATTTGCAGATGTCGTCCTCCCTGCAAGCCCGAGCCTTGAAAAAGAAGGGACATTCACGAATACTGAGCGCCGGATCCAGCGTTTGTATCAAGTATTTGAGCCGCTGGGGGATTCAAAGCCTGATTGGGTCATCCTGACTGAGCTCGCCAACCGCATGGGTGCCAATTGGAACTACAGCCACCCGAGCGACATCATGGCAGAAGCTGTGCAGCTTGCACCTCTTTTTGCCGGAGTCAACTACGAAAGGCTTGAGGGATACAAAAGCCTATGCTGGCCGGTCGAATCGGACGGAAGGGACACGCCGCTTCTTTTCACAGAAGACTTCCCATTTGATGATGGAAGGGCGAAACTTTATCCGGTTGACTGGACGGAGCCGCTGGAATTCGATGCGCAGTATGATATCCATGTCAACAATGGACGCCTTCTCGAGCATTTCCACGAAGGTAATTTAACCTATAAATCCAAAGGGATTTCAGAAAAAACGCCAAGCACCTTTCTGGAAGTTTCACCAGAGCTTGCAAAAGAAAGGGGCTTGAAGGATGGAACGCTTGTAAGGTTGTCCACTCCTTACGGAAACGTGAAAGTGAAATGCCATATTACCGATCGGGTCAAAGGCAAGGAAGTTTACCTGCCGATGAATGATTCCGGCGAATCAGCCATCAACCTCCTTACGAGCAGCAAGGCTGACAAAGATACGGATACCCCTGCTTATAAAGAGGTAAAGGCGAAGCTTGAGATCTTAAGCCAGGAAGGAGTCAATCCACTGCCGAAAATCAACCACCGCTATGGAAACCCTCAGCCTCAATTAGGCGTGCAGGTCCAGAAGAAATGGGCAAGGGAAGACTATGTATTCCCAGGTGACCTTGTGCGGAAGGAGGAAAAGAAACATGGCTAAAGCAACCACCAATATTCAGCAGATGGTCATGACCGAAGAGGAAAAGCGGAATAATGATTTGAGGGAAGTCGAGGACGCACTCCTAAAAAACAAGACGGCTATAATGGAATCACTCGACATACTTGGACATATGCATGATAGAGGGATATTGTCCATGTTAAAAGGTCTATTGGGCCAAGGGGATAAAGTTCTTGATGTTCTTGTCCACGCTGTCGATAAACCTGAAAATACCAATACAATCAAAAATCTGCTGCTAATGTTCGGGGTTCTTGGCACCCTCGATGTCAAGCATCTTGAGCCGCTGCTGCTGAAAATCAATGCAGGGATCGCCCGAGTCAATTCCGAGGTGAAAGACAAGGATGAGAAGAAAACAAGCTACTTTGAATTGGCCAAATCCTTAAAGGATCCGGAGGTGAATCGAACCATCACCATGGCGCTCAATTTCTTGAAAGGCATGGGAGAAGCAACGGAACATAGAGAAAAAACGACAAATGATACAAGGGAGCAAGTGAAAAACACGGAAAAAACGTTCAAGGTTTGATTAAAGGGGCGGCAAGCGGATGGACACTGGCTTCATCCGCTTGCCAAAATGTAAAAATCGGACAAAGGAAAGAGGGAAACCAAAGATGGGGAAAACGAAGAATCGCTGGCTGATTGCTGCTGCCGCCGTGGGGATTCACATTTCAATTGGTTCTGTATATTCCTGGAGTGTTTTCACAAACCCGCTGAAAGATAAGCATGGTTGGGATTTGAGCGATGTGTCACTGACATTCAGCATCGCCATCCTATTCCTCGGTCTTTCTGCAGCATTCATGGGACATTTTGTTGAACGATACGGTCCGCGGAAATCGGGCATCATTGCTTCGCTTTGTTTCGGAGTCGGCCTTATAGGCGCCGGTTTTGCAGATAGCATCGGGTCTTTGTATTTATTATATTTCTTCTATGGAATGCTTGGCGGAATCGGCCTTGGCATCGGGTACATCACACCGGTTTCATCTCTGGTCAAATGGTTCCCTGATCGGCGCGGCTTGGCAACCGGGCTCGCCATTATGGGCTTTGGATTTGCTTCATTGATTGCAAGCCCCATCATCGCCAAACTGATTACTAACGTCGGCATCAGCAATACCTTCTATCTCCTTGGTGCTGTCTACTTCGTCATCATGATCCTTTCATCCCTTTATTTGGCTCCGCCAGAAAAAGGCTGGATGCCTGCTGGAATGAAAGAGAACGAGAAGAAAGCAGAGAACTCATCAGGAGACTTGGCGCAGCTTACCGCAAATGAAGCGGTCAAAACCATTCGCTTCTGGGCGCTGTGGGCCATGCTCTTCATCAACGTCACCTGTGGGATTGCCGTGATTTCCGTCGCTTCCCCAATGGCTCAGGATATAGCTGGTCTGAGTGCAGCGGCTGCGGCAACGATGGTCGGCATCATGGGGTTGTTCAACGGATTTGGCCGAATCGGCTGGGCATCTATTTCTGACTATATCGGAAGACCGAATGTGTATACGATCTTTTTTATCCTTCAAACTGTCGCATTCCTATTGCTTCCGAATGTCACAAATGCCTTGCTATTCCAAATCATCATCTTCGTCATTTTAACGTGCTATGGTGGTGGGTTTGCATCCATCCCTGCCTATATCGGCGACTTGTTTGGCACGAAAGAGCTTGGAGCAATCCATGGGTACATCCTTACAGCATGGGCTGCAGCAGGACTGGTTGGCCCATTGGTTGTTTCATGGATCCGTGAAACGACTGACAGCTACTCATTGACCCTGTATATTTTTGTTGCTGCATTTGTCGTGGCGCTGATCATTTCTCTCTTGATCCGTGTCAATATTAAAAAGCTCCGGATGAAAATGGATCACCAGTCATCCAATGTACTGAATCAGTGATAAAAAAGAGGGGGCTGCCACTCGCGGGGAGTCCCTTTTTCATTCATAATGAATGTGGGAGGTGCAAACATGAAGCAGACGTCTGTGAATCGAAAAATCATTCGCGTGGAGGATGGACAAGCCGTCGAAATGGACGATCAAATTGTGACTGAGTACCCTCTGACCATTAAAATTAATGGGGATGAGTTTGTTACCATGGTCTGCACACCTGAATACATAGAAGACATGGCTGTCGGGTACCTAGCTTCAGAAGGGGTCATCCGCCGCTACAATGAAATTGAGGATATTTGGGTCCAAGAGGACAAAGGATTCATACATATTAAGACGAACAACCCTAATCCGCTATATCAACAGTTTCAGAATAAACGCTATGTCACCTCCTGCTGCGGGATGAGCAGGCAGGGATTTGTTTTTGTCAATGACAAAAGGACAGCCAAGGTCATGAAGGAGCAGAATGTTTTTCTTACTCCGATGGAATGTCTGCGCCTGATGAAAGATATGCAGTCACAAGCGGACATGTTCAAACAGACAGGCGGAGTCCATAATGCTGCACTATGCGACAAGTCGGGCATCCTGTTGAGCCGGATGGATATTGGCAGGCATAACGCATTGGACAAAATTTATGGATACTGTCTGAAAAATGGAATTGGTATGGATGGGAAAATCATTGCGTTCAGCGGAAGGATTTCCTCTGAAATTTTATTGAAAGTGGCCAAAATCGGATGTGAAATCGTCCTATCCAAGTCTGCTCCGACTGAACTGGCTCTGGAGCAAGCGGAGGAACTCGGGATTACGACTGTGGGATTCATAAGGGGAAGCTCGATGAACATATATACACATCCAGAACGGATCATCAGGGAGGGGAATTGAGTTGGTAGAAAAAAGAACACCCATTGCCGTTTCAGAAGCGGTAAAAAGAGTGATGAAATTTGCTGCGCCAGGAGAGAAGGAAACGGTTGAAATTGAAAATGCATGCGGCAGATATTTAGCAGAGCCGCTGATGGCAGATCATGACGTCCCGGCTTTTGACCGCTCCCCATATGACGGATTCGCGTTAAGGGCAGAAGATACGATTAGCTTAAGCTCCAGCAATCCCGGCCGTTTTGAAGTCATCGGTCAGATTGGTGCAGGTTCGGTTTTTACTGGAACAGTCGGGCCCACTCAAGCGGTAAGGATCATGACAGGAGCGCAGATTCCGGAGGGCAGCAATGCAGTCATCATGCTGGAATTGACGAAAGAAATCGGGTCCTCCATCGAAATCAAGCGCTCTTTAAGTGTGGGTGAGAACATTTCCTTTAAAGGCGAGGACACTCAGAAAGGAACGGTCCTTGCAGAAAGAGGAACACGGATTAATGCAGGCATTGCCGCACTGTTGGCGACGTTTGGCTATAAAAATGTACCCGTTGCGAGAAAACCGATCGTCGGGGTGCTCGCCACAGGCAGCGAGCTGTTGGATATAGATGAACCCATTCAGCCCGGTAAGATCCGCAACAGCAATACCTATATGCTCATGGGTCAAATTGAAAGGGCAGGCGGGAAGCCGATTTATCTTGGCAAAATGGAAGATAACTTGGAAGAATGCTATAAAGCCGTGGCAGAAGCTATGGGAAAAGTGGACATCCTCATCACAACCGGCGGCGTTTCCGTTGGAGACTACGATTATTTGCCGGCAATCTATGAAAAACTGGGGGCAGAGGTCCTCTTCAATAAAATCGGCATGCGCCCAGGGAGTGTCACAACCGTTGCCCAATCAAATGGAAAGCTGCTCTTTGGATTATCCGGAAATCCATCGGCCTGCTATGTCGGATTCGAACTATTTGTGCGGCCCGTGATGCGGACAAATCTATTCAATACCCGCCCTCATTTGAGGAAAGCACGTGCTCGGTTGGCATCAGACTTTTCCAAAGCGAATCCTTTCACTAGATTCGTAAGAGGAACATTACAGTATGACGAGGATGGAACTTTGGCAGTGGCACCATCGGGATTTGATAAATCAAGCGCCGTTTCGTCCCTTGCCTCAGCTGACGTTCTCATTGTATTGCCTGGCGGGACAAGGGGTTATCAAGAAGGGATGCTCGTGGATATCCTTCTCCTAGAAGACCAAACAGGAAGTGAGTGGCCATGGGAAAACATCGTCGCATCCTACAAGTAGTCGGCTATCAAAACAGCGGCAAAACGACGCTGATTGAGAAGTTGATTCAGCGATTAAGCGAATCCGGACTGGAAACAGCGGTCATCAAACATCACGGGCATGGAGGGGCTCCAGAGCTGGGTGCTTCTTCGAAGGACAGCACCCGCACATTCGAAGCAGGTGCTGTAGTATCCGGAGTAGAGGGCAACGGGGTCCTGCAATTGGCTGCCAGAGTGTCTGAGTGGAGTCTCGAGAAGTGGCTGGATTTCTATGCGTTTTTTCCGGTGGATGTGCTTTTGGTTGAAGGCTATAAAAAAGAGGACTACCCGAAAGTGGTGCTTGTGAGGAGTGCTGAAAACTGGGAAGAGCTGCGAGATTTGACTAACATCCAATGCGTGATCTCGGTGGAGCCCCTGAATGATGGTCGCGGCGGCATCCCGGTCTATACGCGGGAGCAGGAAGCGGAGTATATGGAATATTTGATGGAATCTCTCTTGTGAAAGGGGGATTTTTTTATTTGGATGTGGAAAGGTGAGCGGTTTACGGTCAAAGTTCGGAGCAACCCACAAGCACGGTTCCGCGGGTCGACCAGAAGATTCATGAGCCCCAAATCGCGCCAGCTCCAACAAATTGAATGGTTGAAAGTTGCAAAATTTGAAAAGACGGGAGGTTATCTCTCAAAGTGGGGAGGTGGAAACGAAAAGTCCCGAGGTCGAGCCGAAAAGCTGGGAGATAATCTGGCAAAGTGGGGAGGTTGGTCCCGAAAGTGGGGAGCAAACCGCGATCATCGTCCCGTGGCAGACCAAAAAAGGTCCATGAGCCCCAAATCGCGCCAGCTCCAACAAATTGAATGGTTGAAAGTTGCAAAATTTGAAAAGACGGGAGGTTAGCTATCAAAGTGGGGAGATGGAAACGAAAAGTCCCGAGGTCGAGCCGAAAAGCTGGGAGATAATCTGTCAAAGTGGGGAGGTTGGTCCCGAAAGTGGGGAGCAAACCGCGATCATCGTCCCGCGGCAGACCAAAAAGGTCCATGAACCCAAATCGCGCCAGCTCCCACAAATTGAATGGTTGAAAGTTGCAAAATTTGAAAAGAAGGGAGGTTAGCTATCAAAGTGGGGAGGTGGAAACGAAAAGTCCCGAGGTCGAGCCGAAAAGCTGGGAGATAATCTGGCAAAGTGGGGAGGTTGGTCCCGAAAGTGGGGAGCAAACCGCAAATACAGTTCAAAAATGCTTTGTAAATCTCCTGTTCTTACAGAAATATCCCCTAAAAAGAGGAATTTATAGTCTTTATGACGAAAGAGTGGAAAAAAGGAGTGATAATATGATAGTTAAACCATTAACAATGCCCATCCAAATTCGAAAATTGGAAGCATTGCTGAATCGGATTCCCATTCACGATGAAAAGAGGGACAGAATCTTTTCGGATTATCAGAAAGCATACTCCGGCTATATTGGGGAGAAGGCAATGCAGTATCCATTGAGTTATCTGGACCCGGAAAAGTATTTAATTTTTCACGATATTCGACTAAATGCTGGGGAGCATTTCTTTCAAATAGATATCCTCATATTATCCACAAAGTACATTATGATATCGGAAGTGAAAAACATTACTGGTAAACTATTTATTGATCATGAACACAAACAGTTAATTCGAACCAGTGATGAAAAAGAAGAAAGTTTCACCTATCCGATAGATCAATTGACACTCCAACAAATTCAATTAAAAAAGTGGCTTCACCAGCATTCATTTCCACTTCTTCCGATAGAGGGCCTCGTTGTCTTTACAAATGAATCTTCTATATTAACCTCCTCCAGACCTAATGAAAAAATCATTAAAAAATCAACATTCATCCATAGAATGTATGACCTTGAAAGAAGATTTAGCAAAGTACCGGATTATCCCCAAAATATCAACTCTTTAAGTGAGACCATCCTCCAAAATCATGAACCTCAAAATAAACCAATCCTTCAAAAATATCAAATCTTCAAAGATGAACTTCAACTGGGAGTTCAGTGCCCCAAATGTCATCAATTTTCCATGAGTAGAATTTATAAATACTGGGTTTGCTCCAGATGTGGGACTTCTTCTAAAACAGCTTATTTAAAGGCATTGGAAGAGTACGCATTATTATTTGATATAGTGCTCACAAATAAAGAGGGAAGAGATTTTCTAAAAATAGAGTCGCCTCATATTATGCAAACAATCTTTAATAATATTTCTGCAATAAAAGCCGGCGAGAATAGAACTGCTAAGTACATAATCAGCTTGGAGGTATTAATGAAAATGAAGAAGAGTATTGTGGAATAAAAATGGGGTTTTGAAAGATCATAGCAAAAGTGCGGCTGCATCTCTAAAAATGGATGCAAATCGAAATCACCGCCCCGCGACAGCTCAAAAAGATCCCCGCAACTCAAAATCGCGCCAGCTCCCACAAATTGAATGGTTGAAAGTTACAAAATTTGAAAAGTCGGGAGGTTATCTCTCAAAGTGGGGAGGTGGAAACGAAAAGTCCCGAGGTCGAGCCGAAAAGCTGGGAGATAATCTGTCAAAGTGGGGAGGTTGGTCCCGAAAGTGGGGAGCAAACCGCAAACACCGTCCCGCGGCTGATAAAAAAGTCTCCCACACGACCCAAAATCGCGCCAGCTCCAACAAATCTCCTGTCCTATTAACCAGAACCACCACATTCAAAACCACCACAACTTTATTTTCCAAAAAAATTTCAATCACATCTATTTAACATATTCCATGAGTTTCGGTATAATCAATTATTGGCGGCCAAATGAAAGATTAAAGGAGAATGGTATAACTCCTTTACATAAGCAGGATATTAATAGGTATACAACAACAGGAAACGGGTACATTCCTTATAGGAATACTTAATACACGAAGGAGGAACTAGCATGAAAGTTGGTTTAGTCGGTTTAGGGAAAATGGGTCTTAATTTAGGTCAGAATTTACTTGATCATAAGCATGAAGTGGCAGCATTTGATTTGAATACAGAAGCTGTGAAGCAAATGGAAGGATTCGGGGCAAAAGGGTTCGGAAGTTTGAAAGAGCTTGTGGAGTCTATGGAAACTCCACGCGTTCTTTGGATCATGGTTCCGCATGGTGTGGTGGATTCGGTTCTTGAGGAAGTGACGCCGCTTTTAAGTGAAGGGGATATCGTCATTGAGGCAGGAAACTCTCATTTTAAAGAATCCGTTCGCCGCTATAATCAATTGAAAGAGTCCGGCGTTCACTTCATGGATTGCGGAACTTCCGGCGGTATGGAAGGCGCTCGCCATGGTGCGTGCTACATGATCGGTGGAGATCCGGAAGCTTGGGAAGTGGTAGAGCCGATTTTCCGCGATACTGCAGTTGAAAACGGATATCTTTACACAGGAAAAGCTGGAAGCGGGCATTTCTTGAAAATGGTCCATAATGGCATCGAGTACGGTATGATGGCTGCGATCGGCGAGGGCTTTGAAGTATTGGAGAAGAGCGAATTCGACTATGACTATGAAAAAGTCGGACGAGTTTGGAACAATGGTTCTGTCATCCGTTCTTGGCTTATGGAATTGACGGAGCGTGCATTCTCCAAGGATGCGAAGCTTGATGACATCAGAGGCGTGATGCATTCTTCAGGTGAAGGAAAATGGACAGTGGAAACAGCGCTTGATCTTCAGGCTGCAACACCTGTCATTGCGATGTCTCTTCTTATGCGCTACCGTTCATTGGATAACGATACGTTCACAGGAAAAGTGGTTGCTGCCCTTCGCAACGAATTCGGCGGGCATGCAGTGGAGAAAAAATAATAATAGTTTTTTGAACACCAGGGTGCATTCCCTGGTTTTTTTTGTCCCAATTTTGAACATTTTTTGAACGCCAATTCCTTCCTTGACTTCAATTTTAGAATCCATTAAAGTTAAATGCAGTAATATAGTTAAAGTGTTTAACTATTAAAGACGAGAACTATTTCTGCTAGGAGGATACCCAGTGACAGAAGATCATATTAAAAAGCTGACAGATCAATATATAGAGCTATCATTTTCAGTGACCAAAAGGGCTGAAAACCTTATCAAATGTCAAATTGGAGACGATTTGACGAACGACCAGCATTATATTCTCAGATACATAGTGAAAAAGGAAGTCTGTACTTCGACAGAGCTTGCCGAAGTTTTTGAAGTCAAAAAAAGTGCCATCACTGCCATGATCAATCGAATGACGGAGAAGGGGCTAATTCAAAGGGACCGTGATGAGAAGGATCGCCGAGTCATTTATCTGACCCTCTCAAAAGAGGGGAAATCGCTTTTCGATGAGACGGAAGCGCGGATCCACAAACTGGTCGCTTCATTGATCAAGAAGTTTGAGCAGGAAGAAATTGAGCAATTTATCAAGACTTACGAGAAGTTGAACAGGGTCATTTTAGAAAGCAAAGATCTACAAATGGGGGAGTAAATCATGAGAGCCATCATTAAAGGGAAGTGGATTGTCTTAATCGCTTGGATTGCCATCATCGCAGGGCTTTTCTTTATCGCGCCAAATATGGCGGACCTTGTGCGGGAAAAAGGGCAGGTCAATGTACCTGAAGGTTATTCATCGCACCTTGCAGGACAAATCATGGAAGATGTTCAAAAACAGGAAGGCGGCGGGGATGAGACGCAGGTCGCCCTCGTTTTCCACGAAAAACACAAGCTGACGAAAGAAGAAATAAATGAAGCTGAAAAAGCAGTGAGGCAGCTTGAAGATCATAAAAAACAGCTTGGAATCACAAAGATTTTAACGCATTTCAATGAGAAAAACTTAAAGGATCAGCTCGTCTCAAAAGATGGAAAATCCATTCTTGTTTCCGTGAATGTAAGCTGGAATGACCGCCAATCAGGCGATGTGAGCGATGCCCTTTATAAAACAATAGATAATATTAAAGTAGACCACTATTATACGAGCAACTGGATGATCAATGATGACCTTACAAAGAGCTCGGAAGAAGGATTGAAAAAGACAGAGGGCATCACTGTTGTCTTTATTCTTGGTGTCTTGTTCCTTGTTTTCAGGTCGGCTATCGCACCGTTCATCCCGCTGGTGACGGTCGGACTTTCCTATTTAGCCTCTCAATCCATTGTTTCGATTCTGGTCGACAAGCTGGATTTCCCGATATCCAATTACACGCAGATTTTCCTTGTAGCTGTACTGTTCGGAATTGGAACAGACTACTGTATCTTGCTCCTCAGCCGATTTAAAGAAGAGTTAGCTCAGCGTGAGACTATGACAGAGGCAATTGTTGAAACATACAAAAACGCCGGAAGAACGGTCTTTTTCAGCGGAATTGCCGTCATGATCGGATTTGCGGCTATCGGATTTTCCCAATTTAAGCTATATCAATCAGCATCTGCGGTAGCGGTTGGTGTTGCACTGCTATTGATTGCCTTGTTTACGGTGGTACCATTTTTCATGGCGGTCCTGGGCAAAAAGATCTTTTGGCCATCTAAGAAAATTGCGGACCATGGAGAAAGCAGACTATGGGGAGCAGCAGGCAGATTTGCTTTGGCACGCCCGCTCATCGCTTTGATCATAGTAGCGGCAATCTGTGTGCCGTTCCTTGTGACGTATGACGGAAAGCTTTCATTTAACTCCCTTGAAGAAATCAGCGGGGATGTACCGTCGATTAAAGCATTTAATGCGATTGCAGATGGTTTTGGTCCTGGGGAATCCATGCCGACCCAGATTGTCATCAAAAATGACGATCAAATGAATTCAACTGAATATATCACGATAGCTGAAAAAATTAGCCAGGAATTAAAGAAAATTGATTCCGTCGAAACTGTTAGGTCTGTCACACGTCCGACAGGGGAGCCGATTAAAGAGTTCTATGTTTCCAACCAGGCAGAAAGCTTAGGAAAAGGGCTTGGTGAAGGAAAGACAGGGCTGGATAAAATCAACTCAGGACTTGAAAAGGCAGGCAGTGAACTTTCCCAATCCCAGCCGCAGATCAAGCAAGCTGAAAATGGCGTCAACAATTTGATCGCTGGGACGGATAAGGTTAAGAACGGGGTTGTTGCCCTCCAATCGAAGCTTCAACAAATCGAGGATGGGCTTAATCGAAATGCAGCTGGGTCAACGAAGCTGAAAAATGGATTGCTACAGGCTAAATCTGATGTAATAAACCTTTTAAACAACTATCAAAAGCTAGCTGCTACCTATTCCACTCTAGGCAGCGATTTGAGTAAATTATCTTCTAATTACACCAATGTTAGATCAGAAGCATCCTCTCTTTCAGGTGAATTTAATAAGATAACTGATCAAAACTTTACAGACCTGGAACAAAAATATGCAGGTCTTGGAAATGATAATGAATATAAAAATATCAAGAATACTTTTAAAGATGGACAGAGGCAGCTTCCAGATTTGGCGACTAAGTTGAAAACTCTTAATGAAAATCTAGATAAAATTAATACCGGAATAAGTAAAGTAAATGAAAATTTTGTTACTGCCAACAGTCAGAAAGAAAAGGTAATTACAGGCTTCAATCAGTTGATTGATGGAATCAATAAAATAGAACCCGGCCTCAACCAACTAGCAGCAGGCCAAGGGCAGATTGTGGATAGATTCCCTGAACTGACAAATGGACTCTCTGGCATCAGCGAGGGCCAAAAGAAGATTCTTAATGGCTATGCAGATCTTGAAGATCAACTGGCTCAATTGACAAAAGGCCTTGATCAAAGTACGAACGGGTTGAATCAGGTATCTGAGGGACTTGGATCTGCACAAGGGTACCTTTCTGGACTATCTGATACGTCTGATATGAACGGCTTTTATTTGCCAAAAGATGTGCTTGAAAGCAAGGATTTCGCACAGGCAATCGATGCGTATATGTCTAAGGATCGGAAAGTCATGACGATGGATGTCATCTTCAGCGACAGCCCGTATTCTAATAAGGCAATGGGCAAAGTGGACGATATCAAAGCAGCAGTGAAACGCGCGGTTAAAGGAACAAAGCTTGAAAATGCGACGGTTGCAGTCGGCGGGATCACGAGCATCAACGCTGATCTGCACCAGATGTCGAGCCAGGATTATTCTCGGACAGTCGTCTTGATGCTTGTCGGCATCTCAATCATCCTGATTTTCTTATTCCGCTCGATCATAATGCCGCTTTATATCATAGGCTCGTTGATTTTGACTTACTATACTTCAATGGCTATGAATGAAGCACTCTATGTGAATTTACTTGGCTATACGGGAATCAGCTGGGCGGTTCCGTTTTTCGGATTTGTTATTCTGGTTGCCCTTGGAGTCGACTACAGTATTTTCTTGATGGACCGTTTCAATGAATACAAAACGCTTTCCGTGGCGGATGCCATGCTGATGGCGATGAGGAGAATGGGAACGGTCATCATTTCAGCAGTGGTCATCCTAGGTGGAACATTCGCCGCGATGATGCCTTCTGGAATGTTGTCGCTGCTTCAAATTGCATCCATCATTTTGATTGGATTGCTGCTCTACGCATTTGTTGTGCTGCCGCTGTTTATCCCTGTCATGGTGAAAAACTTCGGAAAAGCCAACTGGTGGCCATTCAAGAGGGAAACGATGTAATCGACACAAATTGACATAAAACGGGTGGTGCCTGTCACCACCCGTTTTTTCTTTAGGGTTTGACGAAGGCTAGAGCCTTTCCTATACTTAGGGAGCGATTATTAGGAGAGACCGGGTGAGGGAGAATGGATTTTCAGGTAAATTATTTATCTTTTTATGTTGTCCAGGTTGAAGGTAAGGGAGAACAGGCGGATAAAATGTTTAAACTGTTTCAGACGCTGGATGAAGAAGAGTATGAAGAAAGCCCCTTGAAGGATTTTTTGGACGGGGAATTCGCCAAGATTTCCAAAAGGAAAGTAACAAGGCATCCGAAGACGGAAGATGTACCGACGAAGTTGGGTTATTTTATTGTAGAAGAGGGTCATGAAATCACGTCCAATCCCAATTACAATCTTTTTCATCGTACCCGTTTTGCGGATACGAAAGAGACTTTTCAGGAAGAGAGTGAAAAGTTTGCGGCAGCATATGTGGATACCAGTGCAGTCCGAGGCGGTGTTTTCATTGTAGCTTCTGCAAAGCTCCGCAAATATTTTGATGACCCATTTGTATTTATTTTAAAATGTGACTTCGAACCGAAAGTGGCTTCGATTTCGGATGAATCCACGCTGATCCGCAACGTGGAAATGGCCATTACGACCAAGAATATGAAGTCGATCCAATATCCGTATATGCCGGAAGAGGGAATTGTGGAGGAGCAGGAGTTAAAGATTCATCAATCTTCGCATGCACGCTACTTCGAGGACTTCCTTAAATATGTGGAATACGGAGAGTCCATGCCCGAAATCGTTAAGACACAGGTCATGGAAATCGTCAAAACCCACATGGAAGAGGCATTTGAACCTGAAAGCGAAGAATTGGAAGAGCTTGAGAGTGCCATGGAAGTTTGGGCTGCAAGCGAAAAGAGGGATATCCAGGAGCGCTTCACCACGGAGCAGATCATGGAGGCATCAGCTCAAATCATCGAACATACTCCTGACATTGAGCTGAAAATGAAACTCGATTCCGTCGATGTGAAAGGACTGCTCTCTAATTTTGGAGAAAACATTCATTTGGCAAAAGTCGGCCATAAATATGTCCTGGTTGTAGAAGCGGAATCCGTGCTTTTTGAAAAAGGATTTTCACCGGTAGAGTTCTTGAAGCCGGACGAACTTGAACAGGTCATTGAGCGCATTCGAAATAAGCAGATATAAATTAAGTCCCCCTTTCCAGGCTGGAAAGGGGGATTCGTGTTTGTTCGACAAAAACCGGGGAGTGCCTGTCACTTTCCGCTTTTCCGTGCATATTCCCCCTCGTTTTCACAAAACCTAAAGATAAAATTTTTTCCAAGAGGGCGAATGAGGTTTGGGCCTAGCGAAGGATGGGATATTGATAAGGGAAGGCGCTTGAAATGCCTTCAAATACATCGTTTAGAAGGGGCATACGGAATTTATGGAAAAGAATAAATTAGGATTTTGGGTATTGACGGCCCTTGTGGTCGGAAATATGGTCGGCTCTGGTATTTTTATGCTGCCGCGGTCGCTTGCTGAAGTGGCCAGTCCGGGTGGCACGATTCTAGCGTGGGTGCTGACTGGGGTTGGGGTGCTTCTGATTGCCCTAGTATTCGGGAATCTATCCCTTAGAAAACCCGATTTGACGGGCGGGCCGCAGATTTATGCAAAAGCATTATTTAAACCTGGTTCCAATGCTGCAATATTGTCAGGCTATTTAGTTTCATGGGGCTATTGGGTAGCCAATTTTACAGGGAACGTTGCCATCATTACGACATTTACAGGGTATTTATCTACTTTTTTCCCAATTTTAACGAGTAAAGCGGATCTGTTTACGATTGGAAGCTACACCATGCATGTGGGGAATTTACTGACGTTTCTTATTTGTTCTGCATTGTTATGGTTTTTACATTTTGTCATCCTCAAAGGGGTAGAAGGTGCAGGGAAGCTGAACCTCATTGCCACGGCTGCAAAGATTGCAGGTTTCTTCCTCTTTATCGTTGTGACATTGTTTGCTTTTGAAAAGAGCAATATTTTCCCACTTGTCACACCGATTACTGATGAATCCGGACATGCTGTCAGTCTTTGGGGGCAGGTCAATTCCGCTGCAATTGCGACTCTTTGGGCATTTGTCGGTGTTGAGTCTGCTGTGGTGTTTTCTTCACGTGCGAGGAAAAGAAGTGATATTAAGAAGGCAACCATTACAGGGCTGCTCCTTGCAACATTTATTTATTTAGTCATCACCGTTTTAGTCATGGGTGCATTATCCCACGGAAAACTGATCAAATCACAGAAACCTTTAGTAGATGCATTGGAATCGGCGATTGGACCGAGCGGCGGCTACATTTTGGCAGCTCTGGCCGTCATCAGTCTATTCGGTGCAACAATCGGATGGATTTTATTGAGTGCCGAGGTTCCTTTCCAAGCTGAAAAGCAGGGGTTGTTCATCAAGGCATTCGGAAAGACCAATAAACACGGGGCTCCTGCAACGTCGCTGATAATTACCAACCTGGCAACACAGCTGTTCATTTTTTCAACGATATCTGCCTCAATTTCATCTGCATTTGATTTTGTCATTTTCGTAGCGACTTTGGCATTTTTAGTACCGTACCTCATTTCAACAGTTTATCAATTAAAACTGACGCTGACGGGTGAGACGTATGAAAATCAGCCGAAAAGCAGGATGATTGATGGAATCATTGCTGCTCTTGCAACTTTATATTCCTTATGGGTAATCAAAGCGGGGACTGCAGATATAAAGACATTTTTATTTGGAGTAGGGCTTCTTGTCGCAGGTATATTCTTTTACCCCCTTGTCCCGAAGCCTGGGAAAAAGACTAATGACCCGGTGAAAAAGTAATTTGGTGGAAAACTTGCGTTTAAATGGTTCTACTCTTTGAAATTACTAGCTGAAAATAAGAAAAAAGCATAAAATTCTGAAATATTGAACTATATAATTAATTCCGTACTGAAGGGAGGACAACTTATGAATCTTTTGAGGAAAAAGAGCATCAGTACACTATTAGCAGGTACGAAGGAAGGGTATTCCCTTAAGAAGGAATTGGGAGCCCTGGATTTGACGCTGCTCGGAATAGGGGCAATCATTGGGACAGGGATATTTGTCCTTACGGGGACAGGAGCTTTGACAGCTGGCCCGAGTCTCATGATATCCTTTGTCATCGCAGGGCTTGCCTGTTTGTTCTCGGCCCTTGCATATGCTGAATTTGCTTCAACGGTTCCGGTATCCGGATCGGTCTATACGTATACGTATGCAACATTGGGAGAACTGGTCGCCTGGATCATCGGCTGGGATCTCATCCTCGAATATTTATTGGCAGTCAGTGCCGTGTCGGTAGGATGGTCAGGCTATTTTCAGTCTCTCCTTGGTGGACTTGGGATTCACATTCCAGTCGAATTCACTGGGGCACCTGGTTCTGTCCCGGGAACGACCACTTATTTCAATTTACCCGCATTAGTGATCGTCCTTTTGATTACAGCGTTGCTTTCAGTCGGAGTGAAACAGTCGAAAAAAGTGAACAACGTCATGGTCATCGTTAAACTGATTGTGGTCCTGTTGTTCATCTTTGTCGGATTCAAATATGTGAAGCCGGATAATTGGCATCCTTTTATGCCATTTGGCCTTGGCGGCGTATTTTCTACAGCTGCACTTGTATTTTTCGCTTTTATCGGATTTGATGCTGTTGCATCTGCAGCAGAAGAAACGAGGAATCCGAATAAGGATCTGCCGAAAGGAATCATGTTCTCTTTATTGATCTGTACTCTTCTTTATGTGATTGTTTCCGGCATCATGACAGGGATTGTCCCTTATAAGCAGTTTGAAGGGAATATAGACCATCCGATTTCTCTTGCCATTCAAGTGGCTGGAATTGATTGGGTGGCCGGAATCATAGATGTTGGTGCCATCCTTGGAATGACGACCGTTATGCTGGTCATGCTTTATGGACAAACCCGCATCATGTTCTCCATGTCCCGAGATGGTTTGATGCCAAAGACGTTTTCGCAGGTTCATCCAAAATTCCAGACGCCGTTTAAAGCAACATGGATGCTGGGGATCATAGCAGCATTAATGGGATCTTTCATCCCGCTGCAGGAGCTTGCTGAACTCGTGAATATCGGGACATTGTCAGCATTTGTCCTGATTTCAGTTGCCGTTCTTGTTCTACGGTATACAAAGCCGGATTTAAAAAGAGCTTTCCGCTGTCCGGGAGTTCCATTTGTTCCGATTCTGGCGATTGTCTTCTGTGGATTCTTGATCCTGCAGCTTGGCGCAGCCACATGGATCCGCTTTGTCATCTGGCTTGGAATCGGGCTGATAATCTACTTTGTATATTCTCGAAAACATTCCAAACTGAATAAAGTAAAAAGCTAAGAAAAACCAAAGAAAACAGCCGTTCCTTAAAGGAGCGGCTGTTTTTCATTCGACAAAAACCGGGGAGTGCCTGTCACTTTGCTGACTTTGCTGTCACTTTGCGGGGGGATTGGTAGATTATCGGTGTATTATAGTAAATTGTAGTTGTATTGATGGTACTTCAAGGCTTACAATGATTTTAAATAGTTTTCTAAAAATTCAACAATTATCCCCTGTTTTTAACTTGTTTTTCCTGAACACCTTTTTACCTCGTTCCAAATAATAGTACGGAAGTCGGGTGGTGTATATGGCAAGAGAATTAAAGAATTTATTCATTCCATTTCTGATTGCAATCGCCTTCCTTTTTTCGTTGGTTGTGTCATCGACTTTCGAATCATTTATCCGCTCCTATTTTGGCTCCATTCATTTACTAATGGAAATTATCAGTGTTTTCGTCGCTTTCAGTATTGCGATGCAGGGTTTGACTTTCTATAAGCCTTACGCATCATACAGAATCATCATCTTTTCCAGCGTTTTCTTTACCATTGGGATTATGGATTTATTTCATGCCTTGACATATGAGGGGCTTCCATTGTTCGGAGAGAAGTTTACTCAACCCTCTATTTGGTTTACCCTTTTTGGCAGGATGGTAGAAGCAGCAAGCATTCTGATACTCATATTGCTGCCAGAGAAGAAAAGCAAGTCTCGGGAAGTAAGACAATTTTCTTTTACATTGGTCCTGTTAAGCACCATTTTAATAACCATTTTTATCTCCACCTATTCCACAGCATTTCCAAACCTCTACAAAAGTGGATCATTCACTTTGATCAAACTGATTTTAGAAATCATCTACTGTGTTATTCACATTATCGTATTAGTAATCACTGTTAGAGTCTATCGCGGAAATAAGCGTAAAGAAGGACTATTAGTAGGGATTTCCTCGATGTTTTTGGTTTTATCATCTTTCATGATGATTACCCTCGGAATATCCTCAGAGAAATATGGCCCATATATTCTTTCGCACCTTTTTAAGATATTTGGCTACTTCTATTATTTTAAAGCAGTATTTTACTTAATGAGCAAGCAGCCATATGAAAGAATTTCGGATTTATCCAGCAGCTATAGCCGCCTGCTTAATTCTGTAGTAGAAGGGATATTCGGCATCGACAAGAGCGGAAGGGTTATATTTATTAATGAGTCTGCGTGCAGAATGCTGGGGTTCAGGGAAAATGAATTGATTGGGCGAGTCATTAATAAGTATATTCATCATTCAATCCCAGCTGAAAGTACAAGCACTCCATTCGAATCTTTTACTGATGAAGGAAAGACTATGTTCTCCGTCAATCAGTGGTTTTGGAGAAAGGATGGCAGCAGGTTTCCTGTTGAATATTTTACAAGGCCGATTATTGAAAATGGAGTCATGGTCGGAACTGTCATCACATTTTTGGATGTATCAGAAAGGAAAAAGCTTGAGCAATTGCAGACAGAACAAGCAAATATTGAATATGAACTGGAAATTGCGGCTTCGGTCCAAGAAACGCTTCTTTCGACTATTGAAGAGCCTGAAATGGTTGAAATGGGCCTAATTACTCAATCATTTAAAAAGCTGAACGGAGATTTCTATAATGTCATTCAACATAAAGGTGGTCTATTATTCGCCATTGCGGATGTTTGTGGAAAAGGCGTACCTGCTGCAATCCAGATGACCATGCTGAAGTTTGCCATGGAATCGCATTCCGATCCGGAAAAGATTTTAAACAAGATTAATAGCTACTTTTCAAAATTCGTCTATGATTCTTCTTTTATCACAATGTTTGTTGGCCAGGTCAACCAGGAAAATTCACAATTCTTATTTTCCTCGGCGGGGCATGAACCAGGTCTGCATTATAGACCATCTCAGGATTCTTTTATTGAACTCACAACAGGGAACCCCCTTCTTGGAATTGATTCCAGTATTCAATATCACAGGGGAGTGATTTCATTGGAAAAAGGAGATGTTTTAGTATTTTACACGGATGGAATTATTGAACGAAGGAATAGGACCATTGACAGCAATGATTTTATTAAAAAATTGATTAGAGAAATGGATATGACTTTGCCTGCCCAGCGACTTACAGAACTTTTATATGAAAAAATAATGAACTTTCACCATGGAAAAGTTGAAGACGATCAAACGATTCTATTATTTAAGCTGTAAATCAAGGATGAATTGATGAGATTTGGAGGACTGACAATGTGGCTGAAAGATTTATTATTAAATTTTTTCTTGATTTTGACCCCTTTATATTTTTACCCTTTTATTTCCAATCGATTTTCCCAGCAGCGCAGAGGAATATATTTGGGGGTGATCTGTGGAATTGCAGCAATGGCTTGCATGAAGGTTCCAGTCGTCGCAGGAGAAGGATTCATCTGGGATTTCCGGTGGATTGCTCTCCTGATTGCAATCCTATATGGCGGGCAGCTTTCGGCTGGAATTGCAGGAACCATCCTTGTTTTATTCCGGTTCAGCCTGGGGGGGCTGCTTAGTTCAATTACCGCATTATGCTGTGCATTGCTGCTGATCCTGTTATTTCTGCCAAAAGCCAAAAGGTTTATACAAGAAAGCACTGCCAGAAAAGTTTTTTTATGCTTCCAATATTCCAGCTTTACTGTATTCGTGCTGATCATTGTTATTGCCTTTCAATTTTGGTTTTCTGGCCAAGTCGTTGAACTGACAGCCCCGACAATGCTAGTCATCGTCTTAATGGCGCTATCCTATATTGCAGCACTTTGTCTATTTTGCTATTTCGTTGAAAATATCATGGGTTATATGAGGCAGAAGGATGCATTCCATGAAGCAGAGAAGAACAGCATCCTGCATGAGATTTCGTCTTTGCTCGCCTATGATGTCAAATCCTCCATCCATGGAGTGAAAGACTCTTTTCGGCATTTTAATCAAAACACACTGCCCTTAAATGCAGCCTTCAATGAATTGGAAAAATTAGAGGGAATGGTTGACAAGTATGTTTCTTATACAAAAAATGAAAAAAGAGAACTTGAGCCAATAAAAATGGATGTTCTGTTAAATGATTTGGTAAAGCTTCTGTCCCCCTACTCGAAATTCAAAGAAGTCCCCTTAATTGTAGATGCAAGGCCAGATTTAGTTATGAGGGGGGACCCGCTCAAGATAAAACAAATTTTATTGAATTTAATCAAAAATAGTATGGATGCGGTCCCAAGGTATGGGAGTGTTTTGATAGCGGCAGCTGAAAATGAAAAGGACGTGATCATTTCCATAACTGATGAGGGAATTGGCATGAGTGAGGAACAGTTAAATGAAATTAAATATTATCTCAGGCATTTGAATGGAAAAACAATAGGAAGAGGTCTTTTTGTAGCTTTAAAATTAATTGAATCCATTGATGGAAAGATTTTATTTGAAAGTTCGGTTGGAAAAGGGACAGTAGTCCATATCATGCTTCCGAAAGATAGCAATTCAACTCTTTTTCGGAAATTGAATTGGTCATTTAAAAAAGGTGCTGTTGTCAATTCATAAACTTGTTTAGCAGGAGCAGGCATGTGAAATACATGTTTGTTTTTTTATGTATACATGGGGGAAAATGCTATTAATTTTACAAAAAATATATCTTAAATTTCTTTTTAAAAAAATATTGACCAGGTGGTCAAAAATAGATATAGTAACAAAGTGATTCATTTAGTGAAGTATTTTTTTGAATCTGACCAGTCATTCATTTTGACTGAAGAAATAGATTACAGTAAGGGGCGAACAAAGTGGAACAGGCGCATAATGGTATTAATAAAAGACTGGTCCTGACAGGTTTGATCATTGGGATGTTTTTCAGTGCAATGGAACAGACAGTCGTCGGGACGGCAATGCCGACCATTATCGGAGATCTTAATGGCTTCTCTATCTTTGCGTGGGTGACAACGGCGTATTTGATTACATCAACTACAGTTGTACCAATTGTCGGGAAGTTATCCGATATCTATGGAAGGCGAAAACTTTATTTAATTGGAAACCTTATTTTCATCATCAGTTCAGCGCTGTGCGGTACTGCTCATACGATGGAGCAGCTCATCATTTTCCGTGGTCTTCAAGGTATCGGCGGAGGGATGATCATGCCATTGTCTCAAACCATCATTGGGGATATCTTTACAGCTGAGCAAAGAGCGAAGTGGCAGGGAGTATTCGGCGGAATCTATGGGCTGAGCTCTGTCATTGGTCCATTCATTGGCGGTGTATTGGTTGATAACATCAGCTGGCATTGGATTTTCTTGATCAATGTTCCGTTCGGATTGTTTTCAACAATGCTGATTGTGGTTGGATTGAAGAATGAAATCATTGCAAGCCAGGGGAAAGGGAAGATCGACGTGTGGGGAATTGTTTCCTTCGTCCCAGCCCTTGTCCTGCTGCTACTGGGACTCACATTTGTAGGAGACAAGTTTGAATGGCAGTCCATGACAAGCCTGCTTGTATTTGGGGGAGCCGTCGTCTTATTGGTTCTTTTCGGATTGATCGAAAGAAAAGCAGAGGACCCTATTCTTGATTTAAGATTCTTCAAGAACCGGATTTTTGCGACAACGAACCTGCTGGGCTTCCTGCTCGGCCTTGGAATGTTCGGTGCAATCATGTTTGTCCCGATGTTTATGCAGGGGATTTTAGGGGTTTCCCCGACAAAAGCAGGGTCTACCATGACACCGATGATGATCGCATTAATTGTGGCAAGCATCATTGGAGGAAGGCTATTGCTTAAATTCCGTTTCCGTACAGTTTTAACGCTTGGGATGATCATTGCATCAGCTGGATTTTATTTGATGAGTACGATGGGGATGAATTCGAGCGAGTTTACGGCCTATCTTTATATGGTCGTATTGGGATTCGGAATGGGACTCGTCATGCCGACATTGATGATTGCCATTCAAAATGAATATCCAAAACATCAATTAGGGCAAGTTACATCAGCTTCAACTTTCTTCCGTTCCATTGGCGGTACAATCGGGATCACCATTTTGAATACGGTTATGAATCATTCCATCGATAATAAGATGCAGGATGCCATTTCCGCTGAATCTGATCCAGTCATCTTGAAAGTCTTGAAGCAGATTGGGGAAAAAGCTGATACCATGTTCGGCATTCTATTAAAGCCTGAAGCATTACCGCTTCCAGAACCAATCAGGAGGAACGTGGTGACGACGCTGGCTCAAGTATGGTCCAGTTCATTCTCGACTGTATTCCTTTGGGGATTGATCTTCATTGCCCTTGGAATCCTTGTCGCTCTGTCTGTGGGCGGCAGCAAGATCAAGCGCGATAAAGAACAAATTCAGAACGAAACACCTGCAGAAACAGCGTCAGTATTGCAGCCAGAATAAATTGATCAAACGTTTGATTAATAAATTGCTCATAAAAAAAGATGTCCATTTCGGACATCTTTTTGCGTTTTATATAAGATCGTTCACGTGATAGATTTCCCCGCTTTTCACATCACCATGAAGGAGCAGGTTTACGATGGCGCCGGCTACAACATCCGGATGACGGAGATCTCCGTTTTCTTTAAACTTTTTAAACCGATCGATATCATGAAATGCTTCTTGAGAAGAGGAGCGGATGGTGCCCTGCATGTTTGTATCCATGATTCCTGGGCTGTACGCAATAATGTTATTATTCGTTCCTGCCTGCTCCTGTTCGATGGAAGCAGTTTTTGTAAACATATTCAACCCTGCTTTGGTAGAACAATAGACGCTCCATCCTTGGTAAGGCTTTTCACCGGCTCCGGATGAAACATTGACGATGTCTACAGGGATTTTTGAATCTTTAGAGTGATGTAAAAAGATATTTGAAATCAAGATTGGCGCAATCAAATTGGTCTTCACGCTGAATCCGACTTCTTCTACAGGAAGGCTGCCAACTGTTTCGATTGGTTCCACGGTCCCCGCATTGTTAAATAAGTACACTTTTTCATTTCCAGAACTGAACGCGATGGATGCTGCCTTCTCGAACGTTTCCACGACATCCTTTTCAGAGGATAAGTCGCATTGGAAATGGTTGTATGGCAATTCCTTATTGTTAGCCAGTTCTTTGATTTCCATGTTTTCGTTTCGTGAAATGGTGATGACGCCGATGCCTTCTTCTAACATTTTCTTGGCAATTCCGAATCCAAGACCGCGTGATGCACCTGTGATGACAGCTGTTTTCATGAGAAACCTCCTTGAACATTTTCTATCTTCATCATATCCGAGCGAGGTTCAAATTTCCATTTTTCTGATTGTGAAGATACTTTATTTGCTGATGCGGAGGAGGCTTAATGCATCTTGATCCGCAATGATGGTGACGTTTGGATGTCTTTGCAGAATCGATGCAGGGAAATCCTCTGTGACCGGCCCGTGTATAAGCTTCTGAAGAGTCTCCGCTTTGGATGAGCCGGAAACGAGAAGCAGGATCTCCTTGCTTTTCATGATGGTCTTGATTCCCATGGTTATGGCTTGCGTGGGAACATCATCAAGAGAAGAGAAGAATCTGGAGTTTGCCTTTCTTGTACTTTCTGCCAATTTGACCACATGGGTGCTGCTGTTGAAGGATGTCCCGGGTTCATTGAATCCGATGTGTCCATTGTGGCCGATTCCA
Organism: Falsibacillus pallidus; assembly: GCF_050990905.1. Taxonomy (GTDB): domain Bacteria; phylum Bacillota; class Bacilli; order Bacillales; family DSM-25281; genus Falsibacillus; species Falsibacillus pallidus_A. The sequence goes on along the minus strand of NZ_CP158866.1, from coordinate 3,205,987 downwards.
AGGACTTGGAGGTCGATGCCGCCAAGATTTTCAATCATCTGCTCATAGCGGAAGCATTCCTCCTCCAAGGAACCAGCTTGTCCATTTGGTATGTGGGTGTTTTCTGAATCAATGTCAATCCAATCGAAGAGCCTTTTCCTCATGAATGTATGGTAGCTGTTCGAATCTGTGGAAGGAATGCCGATGTATTCATCTAAATTCACAGTGCGGATCTGTTCATAGGATGTCCCGTTCATTTGGTGGTCTTCCACCATTTCCGCATAAAGGCCGTGCGGGGTGCTTCCTGTTGCAAGCCCCAATACGGTATCTTTTTTTGAGGACACAAGCTTCACTAAATAGTCAGCAGCTTTTCGGCTCATTTCTTCATAGTTGGCTGTTTCAATTATATTCATATCTGTCTTCAATCCTCTCGTTGATAAGCTAATTGGCCCCTGCACCATGTGGACGCTACCTGTAATTCCTCATCCAGCAAGACGATGTCAGCGTCCTTGCCTGATGCGATGCTGCCTTTACGGTCATAAACATTCAGTTGTTTAGCAGGGACTTCCGTTGCCATTTTGATGATTTCCATTAAAGGGGCATTCAAATATCGGGTCATATTCTTGACGGCTTCATTCATCTTTAAAATGCTCCCGGCAAGAGTCCCGTCTTTAAGCAAAGCTTTATCGTCTGCAACTGACACTTCTTGTCCACCTAAATCGTAGATGCCATTCTTGAGGCACTTTGCTCTCATGGAATCAGTGATCAAAATCATCCGTTCCGGCTTTTTCATCCGATAGACAAGTTCCATCATCTCAGGATGGATATGAATGCCGTCGACAATCAGCTCCACTTTCAACTCATCCAGCTTCAAGGCAGCACCTGCTGTACCTGGTTCTCGGTGGTGCAGCCCTTTCATTCCATTAAAAAGGTGGGTTACATGTGTGGCACCTGCCGCAACAGCCCGTTTTACGTCTATATAATCTGCATCGGAATGGCCGATGCTCGCGATAATTCCATTTTTCGAAAGATGTTCAACAAACGCTTCCCCGTTTCTTAATTCAGGGGCAAGTGTGACCAGTTTGATCAATTGGCATGATGCCTCATTCCATTTATCAAACAGCGCGATATCAGGATCTTTAATATATTCCTTGGGCTGTGCCCCTGCTTTTGATGAATTAATGAAGGGACCTTCCAAGTGGATGCCAAGGACTTCGGCTTGTCCAGGCTGCTGCATTTCTGCAAAGGCGGCAGCATTCTTCAACGCTTTTTCAATCTGCTCATCGGCCTGTGTGATGGTGGTTGCCAGAAAGCTTGTTGTGCCTTCTTTAGGGAGGGCGCATGAGATTGTATCCATTGCTTCTTCAGTGCCATCCATTGTATCGGCGCCTGCAGCTCCATGGATATGTACATCAATGAAGCCAGGGATCAATTTATAGGAGGGAGGCAGATCGATGATTCTCCCATCAAATGAAGGGGGGATTTCTTCGATTGTGCCTGTGTTTATGATTTTCGTACCTTGCATCTGGATGAAACCGAAATCCAGGACGCGGTCTTCCAAAAAAACGGAGCAGCCTTTCAAGATGGTGTCTTGTGATGTGTTCATTTTTACATCTCCTTTTAAAGCGCTAGTTGAAAAATTGTGGCAAATGATTTTTATGAGCTTCAAGCATTTCATCCAACAGCTTCTTGGCTGTTTCATCGCTTGTGACAAGCGGGTTGATGCACATAGCAAGCAATGCCTTTTGATAGGAACCTGTTACAGCTGCTTCAGCGGCTGTGCGTTCAAATGACTTGATTTGGTGCACCAGCCCCAAAATAGATACAGGAAGAGATCCTACCGCAATCGGCTTGGGTCCGTTCTTTGTCACGATGCAATTAACTTCCACAGCTGATTCATGCGGAAGGTCTGAGATGGACCCGTTATTCTGTACATTGAGGGTCTGTATGTCTCCTTTATCATTGTATATGGAAGACATCAAGTTGCAGGCCGCATCACTATAGTAGGCGCCGCCGCGTTTTTCAAGCTGAGGGGGCTTAATAGATAAATCAGGGCTGCGGTACAATTCAAACAGATCGGTTTCAAGACGCTTCACAACTTCCGCACGCGTTGTCCCGCTTTTATAAGCCTCAAGTTCATGGTCGAGAATTTCTTTTGTCTTATAGTAATAGCGGTGGTATGGGCATGGGATCAGACCAAGAGAATGGATGAATCCTGGTTCCCATGGGATCGGTGCGATATTCTGCATGGACATTTGTTTTTCAGGGTCCGCAAAGATATTTAAAACATCATTCATGACACTTTTACCATCGATGAAAACATCGAGTCCATATAGAAGGTGATTCAATCCAGCGAAGTCAATATGGACGCGATGGACTTCCGTCTGGAGCATTTTTGCAATGGTCATTTTCATATTTACAGGAAGGTTGCAAACACCGATGACTTTCTTGTGGGGACTGTAGCGGAGAAGTGCTTCAGTGACCATTCCGGCGGGATTGGTAAAGTTGATGAGCCAGGCGTCCGGACAGAGCTCCTGCATTTCCTTGGTGATTTCCATCAATACAGGAATGGTGCGGAGTCCTTTGAATAAACCTCCGGCGCCGTTTGTTTCCTGGCCGATCATGCCATATTTCAATGGGATGCGTTCATCCTTGATGCGGGCATCGAGCAAGCCGATGCGCATCTGGGTCGTGACAAAATCCGCATCTTTCAGGGCTTCTTTTCGATCAAGGGTAAGGGAGAGGTGAATGGGAACCCCGGCTTTCTCGATCATTCTGCGGGCGAGTCCCCCTACAATTTCAAGTTTCTCTTTTCCTTCCTCAATATCAACAAGATGAAGGTCTGAAACAGGGAATTCATCATATCGTTTGATCAGACCCTCCACAAATTCGGGAGTATAGCTGGAACCGCCGCCAATAACGGCAACTTTCAATTTTTGCTTAAACATTCAAGGTCACCTCTAAGGATATATTGAATTCACTTTAGCTACGCCATAAAAACGAGGAAGTAGCTCACACCAAATGAAACGATAATAGATAGAATCAGCCTTTTAAAAATCAATGCGCGATCTTTAACTTTGTCATCAATCAAAAGAAGAACCAGGCTCATTCCGATGGTTGCGGCAGCAGCATTGGCCCAGAATAAACTCCAGTCATGGCCTAGCCCGATGAGCTGGAAAGGTTTGACGAGCAGGAAATTTCCCAATATCACGATCATCATAAATATAAATACACCTTTAAAACTGATTCTTGGCAATTTCATTGAACCATTCATTTTTATCACCTCAATGTGTAATGGAAAGGCTGACTCACAATGCGATCGAGTCAGCCTTCAGTTTGAACAAAATTTATTTACGCCGCTTTAGATTGGCTATGCTCTTCTTCCACCATCTTCTTGTCGTACATCTTGAAGAATGGGAAGTAGATGAAGAAGGAGATGGCGATATTCACTAAAACTAGGATAATCGCTTTCCAATCTCCGCCTGTTGCCAAGTATGCTCCGATTGGTGCCGGAAGCGTCCATGGCGGCATGACGTAGGTCGGACTAACAATCCCAACTGCAACGATGATATAAGATAGTGTACCAGTGATAAGCGGTGTAATTACAAATGGAATGATCAAGATCGGGTTCAATACGATCGGTGCCCCGAAAATAACCGGTTCATTGATATTGAAAATACCTGGGAGCAAAGAAGTGCGCCCCAATGTCTTAAGATATTTAGAGCGGGAGAAGAACACCATGCAAAGCACTAAACCTAATGTTGCACCGGAACCGCCGATCCAAATGAACCATTGGTAGAATGTTTCAGGTGCGATATGTGGAGCTGCTTGGCCTGCTGCAACCGCTTCAGCGTTTTTCGCCAAGTAAACTTCCCAAAGCGGGCGGGCAACTGTTCCGACAACGGAAACGCCGTGGATACCGAAAGCCCAGAAGAATGTGATTAAGAATACAGGAATAAGGACGCCGAAAATGCTGTCTCCTGCTTTAACGAATGGACCGACTGCTTTATCGACAACTGCATGCAGGTCGATGCCAAGTAGAACAGTGAAAGCTGAAACTAATAAAATGACGATTGCCACTGGAATCAATGCTTCGAAGGAACGTGCAACTGAAGGAGGCACCTGCTCCGGCATTTTGATTGTGACGTTTTTGACTTTACAGAAACGAAGGATTTCAACTGCTAAAATGGAAACGATCATCGCTACGAAAAGTCCGTGGCCGCCCATGTTCGCCATAGGAAGGACAAACCCTACACCATCAACGATTTGAGGCATGATGGTCAAAAGGAAAGCTGCTACAGAGATCTGTGCACCTGAAAGCGGGTCAAGCTTATAGCTTTTGGCCAAGTTGTACCCTATCCCAAAGGCTATATAGAGCGACATTATATACATCGTCAAACGGTAAGGAATCAAGATTTGGCCGGCATTTTTAGCGGCCCATTCCGTTATTGCCCAGTCTTTTGGAAGAGGCGGGAAAGCAACGATCAAAAAGAATGAACCTACGATAATGAATGGCAGTGCTGAAATGACCCCGTCACGGATTGCTTGAAGGTGACGCTGTTCAGACAGGCGCGCCATTGGGCCAGAAAGATTTTTTTCTAACCAAGCAACAAATTTTTGCATAAATTCTCCATCCCCCTTAATAAATGATTAAGCAGTTACTTCTTTGATTTTTTTCAGTAATGCAGGTCCTCCAAGCGGTGTATATGCTTGTGGCGGAATAGCGTCACATGGAACGCCAGCTTCCTCAGCCGCCTTTTTGACTGAATCAAAACGATGGCGGATTTGAGGCGCAACCATGCATACATCCCAGCCATTGCCCATTTCTTCGGACACTTCACCTGTACCGATTGCGTGTACCTCCATATCCAATCCTTCTTTTTCAGCCTCTTTTTTCAGGGCATTCACGACGATTGAACTGGACATGCCACCTGAACAAACAAATAAAACTTTCATACTATTCCCTCCAGTATTACTGTTTCTGCATCCTTTGAACGGCTTGATGCGTATCAATGATTTTTTTGTAGACCTTGCTTCCTCTTTTCGTGCACAGTGCAATAAATAGAACATCTATTACTGCAAGCTGTGCAATTCTTGCTGTCATCGTCCCAATCCGGATATTATGCTCTTCATCCGATATCGTAAGGACAACATCGGACATTCTCCGGGCAGGGGACTTTCCATACTGTGTCAAAAGAATCGTTGTGGCCCCTTTTTCTTTTGCCGTCGAAAGCAGCTGTAAAATCTCCCTAGTCTTTCCTGAAGTTGATACAACAAACAAAATGTCCCTTTCAGTCATGTTGGCAGCCATCATCATTTGAACGTGGATATCATTTGATTGAAATGCGGGAAAATCAATCCGAAGCAGCTTCTGCGTCAAATCATTGGCAACCAGTGAAGAACCCCCGGCTCCGTAAACATAGATGCGTTCGCCTTCATGCATGGCTTTGACAGCTAAATCCAGCTGTTCAACCGATACGAGGCTTTTCGTATTGTTTAAAGCTTGGATCGTTTTTGTGGTCACTTTGGAAATGACCGTCTCCAAATCATCCTCGAACTGAAGTGGAGATGCATTCATTTCATCCTGATTCCCTTCAAGGCTGATTTCCTTCGCTAATTCAATCTTCAAACCTTTGAAACTGTTGATTCCTATACGCTTGCAAAAGCGGATGATGGTTGCTTCGCTGCTTTGGCACTCAGCCGCCAGCTGTTTGGTTGTCATGGAAAGGACATCCTCAGGATGATCCAATACATAATTAGCGACGGTCTGTTCTGCCGGGCTGTAGTTATTCATTTGATTCTCAATGAGGTTTAACATATAAAAGCGCTCCATAATCACCTCCAAAATTAATGATTGATTTGAAAGGGTTTTCATTTTAATATGATTATATGATAGACTGAAATAAAATTTCAACGTAAATTTATATTTTATAAAATAAAATTTCAGTTTAAGAGAATATGAGGGAGACAAACTTCATATACTTTTACTTTATTTTCTGAAGTTAATAGGAGGAAGTCAGCTATGGATAATACAATGAATACGGAAATGGATATTTTTACGATTATTTCTCACGGGGGCAACGCAAAGAGCATCGCTTATGAAGGACTGGAAGCAGCCCATAAAGGAGAATTTGAAGAAGCGGATAAATTGATAGAGGATGCTCATAAAGAATTGAATGAAGCGCATAAAACACAAACGAAGCTGATCCAGGCAGAAATCAATGGGACAGTATTTGAAAAGTCTCTATTGATGATTCATGCACAGGATCACTTGATGACATCCATCAGCGAAATTTCCTTGATCGAGCAAATGATCAAGCTGCTGAAAAAAATGGACAGCCTTCAAAAATAAATTTCGTATAGGAGGAATCATTAAATGAAACGATTAGGCATCTCAATCTATCCGAATCATTCGACTCCTGAAAGGGATATGGAATACATTGCATTGGCGCGTCAATACAATTTCGAACGCGTATTTACGTGCTTGCTGTCAGTCGATGGGGAAAAAGAAAGGATTCTTTCTGATTTTAAAAAGACCATTTCCTATGCGACGGAACTCGGCATGGAAGTCATTGCAGACATCAGTCCGCGCGTGTTCAAGGAAATTGGTGTCTCTTATGATGATCTATCTTTCTTTGCGGACCTCGGCGCAGCTGGAATACGCCTTGATATGGGCTTCACGGGCCATGAGGAATCAATCATGACGTACAATCCCTATAATTTAAAAATCGAATTGAATATGAGCAATGCAACGAAATATATCGATAATATCATGACATACCAGCCAAACAAGCAAAACCTCCTTGGCTGCCATAATTTCTATCCTCATCGATATGCAGGATTGTCCTATCCGTTTTTTATTGATTGCAGCAAAAAATTCAAAGATCTTGGCTTAAAGACGGCAGCGTTCGTTTCCTCACATGATGCCACATTCGGTCCGTGGCCGATTGTAGAAGGGCTTCCGACGCTGGAAATGCACCGTGAGCTCCCGATCGATGTCCAGGCAAAGCATTTATTTGCAACGGGGCTCATCGATGACGTTCTGATCGGAAATGCCTATGCATCTGAAAAAGAATTGAAGGCATTGAGCGAAATCGATAAAGATAAAATCACGCTGTCAGTGGAAGTCTACGATGATACGACTGATCTCGAAAAGGTCATCATGTTTGATGAATTCCATTTTTACCGCGGTGACGTTTCCGATTATATGATCCGCTCCACCCAGAGCAGGGTGAAATACCGCGGCCGTGAGTTCAAACCAGGATTCACCCGCGATATCAAGCGCGGTGATATTTTGATCGAAAACGATTTGTACGGACAGTATGCAGGGGAATTGCAGATTGCATTAAAAGATATGAAGAATTCAGGGAAGACCAATGTAGTCGGCCGGATTCGCGAAGAAGAGATCTTTTTGATCGACTACCTGGAGCCATGGGGCAAATTCGCTTTTCAAAAGGCATGAAAGGTGTGAATCTCAATGGGGTATATCATTGGAATTGATGCTGGAGGCACGAAAACAACCGCACTCGTCATCGGCGAAAACAAAGAGATTCTCTTTCAAACCCAAAGCGGCATCGGAAACCCCGCTGCAAATTATGACCTTGCCTCTAAACATCTGAAAGACGTTGTTCAAAAATGCCTGAAAAGCGAGTTCGGGCATAAGATTACTGGGATAGCAGCAGGGATTGCCGGAATAGAAGCCGGAGACAATAGAGAAAAGATTGAGCAAGATCTTTTGGTAGTCTCAGATCTGCCAATCATCCTGATGAATGATGCTGAGCTTGCTCACTACGCCATTCTCGAAGGAAAGGACGGCGTCATCACCATTGCTGGAACGGGTTCTATTTCATTTGGTAAAAGAGACGGGCAGACCTCCTATTCCGGCGGATGGGGCCATTTGCTGGGGGATGAAGGAAGTTCTTATCATATCGCTGTCAGTGCCTGCAGGAAAATTACGCAGGCTGCAGATGAAGGAAGGCCGTTTTCCGAATTTGAAAAAGCAGTCATGAATGAGCTTCAACTCTCGGAACCCAATGATTTAAAGGGCTTCATCTATCAATCTGGCAAAGATAGAATTGCAGAATTGACAAAGTCAATAAACGAAATGGCCATCTCCGGCAATAAGGAAGCCATTGAACTGTTTAACATTGCAGGGAAGCAGCTCGCAATGCAGACCGCAGCTTTAATCCGTAAAATGCATTTTCCTTCAGACACAGCGATTCCAATCGGAGGTTTCGGCAGCCTTCTTTTGAAAAATGAGATGGTTCAGGAATCCTTCATGGATTGTTTAAAGAGGGAAATCGGATCGTACAACTGGATGGAAACAGAATCATCGCCTGCATTAGGAGCTTTTTACGCCTGGAAAGACAAGGGGGGCCTATCATAGTGGAACGTTTAGCAGTAGGGCTCATGTCCGGCACATCCATTGACGGGATTGATGCAGCCCTTGTCAAAATAGAGGGGCATGGAGAGAATACGGAGATTGAACTCCTTCATTACTCCACCTATCCCTATAATGAAGAAATGAAAAAATCGATACTGGCAGCCATGGATCCAGCGAATTCGACTGTTGCAGCCATCTGCAGCTTGAATTTCAAGCTTGGCAAACAATTTGCCGAGGCTGTTAAAAGAGTCTGCGAGGAAGCAGATGTTCCATTAACAGAAATCGATGTCATCGGCTCTCACGGCCAGACCATCTATCATATACCGCAGCAAGAAGGGGATTTGGAAAAATCCACCCTCCAAATCGGGGAGCCCGCAACGATTTCCTACGAAACAGGATCTGTAGTCGTTTCAAATTTCAGGACGATGGATATGGCAGCTGGCGGTGAGGGGGCCCCTCTCGTCCCATATACCGAATATATTCTCTACCGGAACCCGGAGAAAAACAGGGCACTGCAGAATATTGGAGGAATCGGGAATGTAACGGTCATCCAAAAAGATGCCCCGATGGAAGATGTATTTGCCTTTGATACAGGACCGGGAAATATGATCATAGATGAATTATGCAATCATTTTAAAGGGATTTCCTTTGACCCGGAAGGAAAAATCGCTGCAGAAGGCAATGTACAGCATGAACTTGTGGATCGTTGGCTTTCCCTGGATTATTTCTCGAAAGAACCTCCAAAATCCACTGGCAGGGAACTGTTTGGCGTGGAATTCACGTCAAGGATCATACAAGAAAATCCACACCTCTCAGCAGAGGACTTGATTGCAACGGCCACCTATTTTACGGCAGCTTCAATAGCCAAGTCCTGCCGCGACTTTGTTTTTCCAAAGACACCGATTGATGAACTGATTGTCGGGGGCGGAGGAAGCTATAACCAAACGCTCCTTGCCATGCTGAAAGAGCTTCTTCCGGAGGTCATGGTCATGACACAAGAGGAAATCGGTCTTTCATCAGAGGCAAAAGAGGCCGTGGCGTTTGCCCTTTTGGCAAATGAAACGATCCATCAGCAGTGTTCGAATATTCCTAACGCAACAGGAGCCGCCAAACCGGTAATCCTGGGCAATATCACGCTGCCTCCGAACGGAGATGCAAAAAACATTTTACAGAAGGCAGGGAACCACAGATGAACCTTCAAAACATTATGACGGAAAAAAGAAATCCTTCCACAATGGAAATAGACCAGCTTTCAAGCATGGAAATCATTCAAAAGATCAATGATGAAGATCAAAAGGTGCCGATGGCGATCGAAGCCATTCTTCCGGTAATTGCAAAAGTCGTGGATGCCATTGTCAAAGGGATGAAAAATGGAGGCAGATTGATCTACATCGGGGCTGGAACGAGCGGAAGACTCGGCATACTGGATGCTTCCGAGTGCCCGCCTACTTATGGGACTTCCCCTGAACAGGTCCTTGCCATCATTGCCGGCGGAGATCATGCCATCCAATATGCGATGGAAGGGGCAGAGGACAGCATCGAAGGCGGGGAGCAGGATATCATCAATGCAAATGTCGGCCAGAACGATGTGGTGGTAGGGATTGCCGCGAGCGGGAGAACCCCTTATACCATTGCAGCGATGAAGAAAGCCAAGGAGCTCGGTGCAGTTGTTGCGGCAGTAGTATGTTCGCCAAATTCACCGATGGAGCAAGCGGCTGACTTTGCCATTGTTGCTGAAGTCGGTCCAGAGGTAGTGACAGGTTCAACGAGGATGAAAGCAGGAACCGCACAAAAATTGATCCTGAATATGCTCTCTACGGCTTCCATGATTCAGCTTGGGAAAGTATACAGCAATCTCATGGTCGATGTGATGGCCTCAAACGAAAAGCTCAGGGAAAGAGCAAAGCTGATTGTTGCTGAAGCAGCGGGTGTTGACGTAAAAGAAGCGGAGGAAGCCCTGAAAGAATTCGGCTCCGCCAAACCTGCCATCCTTTCCTTAGTCACAGGCTTGAAAGGAAAAGAAGTGCTGGACCTATTAGAAAAGCATGATGGCCACTTAAGGGCTGCTATCACGGATTCACTTAAAATATCATAATAAATGTGATTCGACATAAATCGGGGCGTGACTGTCACTCCCCGATTTTTCGTGTGCAGGAATCTCAGTTTTTGAGCTATGAGTGCAATACATAGCCAGAGAGCAAAATTGGGACAAAATAGTGATAAAAACAGTGCAAAATGAGCGTATAGACATCAATCATCAGCAGAATAACGAAAGAAAATGCCAAAACTAGTTAAGGATTATCCCAAATTGGGTAAAATAGCACGAAATCCCACTGTTTTTGCAGCTCCCTGGACGCTCTATGCGCCAAAAAAAGCTGCCTATGCGCGAAATCCTTAGCTCTATGCGCGAAAAGCTCTACGACCCCCTAATTCCTTTGGACACTTTTGTATTGGAAACAGTACACTAGAATCAAGAAAAACTCAGGAAGTAGGGAGGGGACTTTAAGTGTCATATAAGAAGTTTGAAGCTCTTGAAGAAGTTAAAAAAAAGTATGTTCGAATGGCACTGGAAAATGGCAATTACTCATCCATTGCGCGTAGTGCTGGTGTTGATCGTTCTACTTTGGCGAGATGGGTTAAGGTGTATGAGGATGAAGTACGTGACCAAATGGAGGATCCAGCTTCGGCTATTTTATCAACTGAACCCTCTAAAGAAGAATTAAAAGCAAAATATGAACAGGCCATGAAGCTACTTGGTGAAAAAGAACTTGAAGTTGCGATGCTTAGAAACTTACTAAAAAAAACCCAATACCGGCCCTAGCGGTCTTAGAAGAGGTTCGACTATGGGCAAAGGAGGGGTTTCGAATTTCTAAGCTATCGGAGATAACAGGAGTGAACAGGTCCCTTTATTACTACCACAATGGTACTGAAGAGGTTGTTGATAACGAGGAGAAAAGAGGGCGCCCTATCCCGGGATATTCTAAGAAAAACTCCGGGGAAATTATTTCAGATGAGCAGATTGAGGAATTCTTGATGGAGGCCGTTGAGGGAGACGGTGCCACATATGGTGTAAAGAACTTGACTCAATTACTTAAGGATGAACATGATCTTCAAATCAATCATAAAAAGGTAGCTAGGTTATGTAGGAAATTAGGTATTCTCCTTCCTCAGCGAACGGGTAACCCTAAGTATCCAAAACGGTTGGTCCGCAATCGACACATCACGGGTCCTAATCAACTATGGCAACTGGATATCAAATACGGTTCTATTTCAGAAAGCCGAAGGTTTTTCTTTGTAGCGTGTGCTATTGATGTTTTTGATCGTGCCATCGTTGGGTATTACCGAGGACCGAAATGTACAGCCAAGGATATAACCGGCATGCTAAATGAAGCTATTATAAGGCGTAGTTTACAGGTTTTAGAGGAAACGAATGAGCATTGTATTGTAATCAGAACTGATAATGGACCTCAATTTGTTAGTAACTTATTTGGTGAATTTTGTGAGGTAAATAACATTTTTCATGAAAGGATTCCACCAAGATCACCAAACTACAATGCATATATCGAATCTTTTTTTAGTATTTTAGAGCGTGATATATTCAGACGATTTGAATTCAGCTATTTCGATGAGGCCTATTATGAAATTGATGACTTCATAGAATTTTATAACCATCGCAGATATCATGGCAGCCTCGGAAGAATGTCGCCTACAAAGTTTCGAGAAAAATACAAAGATATTGGTTTCCCAAAAGAAATGTCTTTAAAACTTTAACAAGCAATGTCCTTTCCTTCTTCACTTTTCATAAAAAGTGAAGAAGGAAAGGACAAAAAATAAGAAACTAAGAATGGACCAGATTCTTGAAGTAAACGTCAGGAATTAGGGGGTCAAACCGAAAGATCCCTCTTTTGAGCCAAAAATGGTCTTTCATGCGCAGGAACCACCATCTTATGCGCCACTGGGGCAAATGGCTACACATGGAACATCTGTCTGGTCGATCATTTCATAAACATACACATTGTGTGCTACAATTCGTTCAAGATGGAAAATACAGGACAGGCATACGATGGAGGGATTTAGGATGATGGATGAGGAATTATTTCAATTTTACGCGAAGCAGGCGAAAGAGCCTTTCAGCGGCTGGGATTTCTCTTATATTACGGAGACAGGTCGGATGGATTCAGAACCGCTTTCCTGGAGCTACGGATCGATGGTCATCAAAGAACTTCGGGATGTGAACAGCCTGTTGGATATGGGGACAGGCGGCGGAGAGTTTCTCAGTATGCTAAGGCCGCTCCCTGCCCATACTGCAGCGACGGAAGGCTATGAACCGAATATCCCAGTGGCAAGGGACCGATTGAAGCCGTTCGGCATCGACGTCAAAAGGGTGGAAGAGGATGATATCCTTCCATTTGAGGATGGCGAGTTCAATCTTGTCATCAACCGCCATGAATCTTTTTCTGCATCGGAAGTGAAAAGGGTGCTATCACCAGGGGGGACCTTCATCACCCAGCAGGTAGGCGGACTTGATCTCCAGGGACTGAATTTATCTTTATGTGCAATAGAAGAGTTCGGCTACGCTCATTGGAATATGGACTATGCCCGTGAACAATTAAAGAAAGAAGGATTCCTGGAAATCGAAGGGGCGGAGGAATTTCCAATCACAAGATTTTTTGACATAGGAGCCATCATCTATTATCTGAAGGCCATTCCATGGCAAATTGAAGACTTTACGGTTGAAAAATATCGGAAGCCCCTGATGGAAATCCACGATGAAATTGAGCGAAGAGGGTATATCGATTTTAAATCACACAGATTCTATTTAACGGCAAAAAGACCATGAAAAAGCCGGACGAATTCGTCCAGCTTTTTTTTCATGGGTTTCCATTTTTTAAAAGAATATAAGAGTAAATCATCGGAATCAGCGCAATGATCACCACCACAGTAATCGTGATGAACATAGCGATCTTGCCCGGGAGAAAAGCACAAATCAGAAGGATTACTCCTGCCCCCATCCATAATGGCCCTGCAAGCCGGTGGGTTTTCCTCCAATTAACATCGTTAGTCAATGTCCAAGGAGTCCGTATCCCGACAAAGAAATTGGACCTGAGCTGGACCATATAATTGCCGATTCCGATAAAAAGGATTCCGATTCCAAGGAGCACCATCATTTGAATGTTGACGTCGTATCCAAGGTTGAAAAGGAGGGTGACTACTCCAATGGCTGCAATAATCAAGGCAATCAAATAGCGGATCATAAGGTAGGCCTTCCCAAACTTTTCATAATTCTGCTTCCTTGGATCCATGAACTTGGAGAACTTCATCAGGAGTGGAATCCCGAGGTTCATCAAGAAAAATACGATTATAAATGAACTTTTGGAAGTGTAATTGTCCGGCTCCCCGCTTACACCGAAGTGGATGGCCACTGAATTCGGCAGATCTTTATAAAAGACGGCAGCCAGTATGACGGGAATCAAGGCAATAAAGGCAATGAATAGATCATGGATATTCCAAGCGAGATGATTGTTAGTCTTCATTTTTTTCCTCCCCCTTTTCCGGTAAAAAATCCATAAACCAAGCCATCAGTTCCTGAAACACTGTGGAATTCAAGGAATAGATGATATGCTGGCCCTGCCGTTCATCAAGCACCAAACCAGACTGCTTCAGCAGACTGAGGTGATGGGAAATGCTCGGTTTTGAAATCTGGAAGTGTTCAGCAATTTCACCGGCTGTCAAATCTTTGCTTTTCAGCAAATGAAGAATCTTTCTGCGAGTTGGATCTGATAGTGCTTTGAAGGATGAATTCATCGAATGCTCACTTCCAATTAGATATTTAGATAAATGTCTAAATATAATATACACCAATTTTGGGATTGTGAAAAGCCCAAAAAATAAGGCCGATTAGGAACGAGATTCCCAATCGGCCATTCTTGCATTACTATTATTTTTGCTCTTCAAGAAATTCCCTTACTTGCTCTGGAGTTTTCGCATTGGCGCTGTGCAAATGTGCTTTTTTCTCCCCGTTCTGGAAAATGAGCAGGCTTGGAATACCCATGACTGTGTATTTCTCTGCAAGCTCGGGCATTTCATCTTTGTTTAGTTCATACCATTTATATTGGTCATATTCAGCGATGATTTCATCAATGAACATGTTCATTCTCGTGCAGTCCGGGCACCACCCCGCATAGAACTTCACGATGACGGGCTGATCCTGTCCGATGATTTCTTCAAATGTTTCAACGTTCTGAATGGATTGCATGTCTTTTCCTCCTGTTAGTCATTTCAATATTGCCATGTCATGAAACGGCCGCTGTTATTATTTTATACGCATTGTCGTGAAGAGGCAATTTATCCTTATCCAAATCGGAAGAAAAATATGGTAGTATAGTCTAGGGAAGAAAGTATCATCCAATTTGTAAATTCATTTTTAAAAAATATAGGGGTAGGGAAGTAATGGACACTTTACACGTATTATTTGTTTCTGTCGTCTGTGCCATTGTGTTTTTGGTCTATCTGGAACTGATCGTGAGCTATCATAAGAGAAATAGACTTGGAAAAGTGACATATCCTGAGCGGCGTGAATTTGATGAATACAGTCTGCTCATGAGATGGAAGACAACGGATGATTCCATTTATAGAATCGGCATCATCGTCGCGTATATCCTCATGATTTTTGTTGTATTTGCCTGGGGATACAATGTATTCGTCGAGCCGTTTTATGGATTGACCATTGCTGCGGGGCTCCCATACCTATTTTTCTTCAGCAACGTCATTGAAATACGGCATGGAGGGCTGATGATCAACGGCCACCTTGTAAACTGGGAAGAAATTGATCGTTACGAATGGCATGAGAGAAAAGGAAATGCATCGCTCGTCCTTTTTTATAAAAAAAGGAAGCTGGGATTCAAGAAATTCCGGTCTGGTCCCATGCCGCTGCTATTATCCCGCAAGCTGGAGGAAGTATTGAAGAACCAGCCATACTTGAATAATGGAGCATAAAATTTCATCCTAGCAATCCACTAGTATGTGAAAATATTCCCAACACGATTTGTTCATTTGTTTCAAGCAGATGTTTCAGTATAATAGTAACTATGCACTTTATAGATTAGAGGAGACGAAGTGATGACTTCTCAGCAAAATTCTACAACTAAGCTTGATTATGGGCTGATCCTCAGCTTGATGCTGATGTGTATTGTTAGCTGTGTTTCGATTTACAGCGCGCAGAAGACAGGGCAATACGGCTCTGAAAACTTCCTGCTCAAACAAATTTTCTGGTATGGCGTCGGAGTGGGCATCATCTCCATTGTCATACGATTCGATTCAGATCAATTGAAAAAGCTTTCGTGGTATTTTTACGGATTCGGCTTATTCCTGCTGCTATTCCTGATCATTGCCCCAGACAGTATTGCACATGAAATCAACGGTGCGAAAAGCTGGTTCCAGCTTCCCGGGATTGGATCGTTGCAGCCGTCGGAATTCGTCAAGGTATTCTTGATTCTCGCTTTATCGCGCGTGGTCGTCGATCATCATCAAAAATATCTCGTAAAATCCATCAAAACTGATTTTATGCTTCTCATTAAATTAGGCTTCGTGACGATGGTTCCGCTTGCATTGGTCATGCAGCAGCCGGACCTTGGTACATCCCTTGTTTTTATCGCCATTCTATTGGGCATCATCTTTGTGTCAGGTATAACATGGAAGCTCCTTCTGCCGATTTTTGGAGGATTCTCAGTCATAGCAGGAGCCGTCCTTTCTTTGGTGGTCTGGTACCCAAACCTCTTGGAAAAATATTTGCATGTTAAACAGTATCAGCTAGGACGCATCTATTCCTGGCTTGATCCCTACAACTACCAAAGTGACACCGGCTTTCAGCTGACACGTTCACTTTTGGCCATCGGTTCAGGGGAAACTGGCGGGAAAGGCTTTGGCCATCGGGATGTCTACTTGCCGGAAAGCCATACGGATTTCATATTCAGTGTCGTCGGTGAAGAATTCGGCTTTATTGGTGGAAGCATTCTGGTCAGCCTCTTTTTTATGTTGATCTACCATATTACCAAGGCTGGGTTGGAAACGAAAAATGATTTCTATTCCTACATTTGTACGGGTGTCATCTCCATGATCACCTTCCATGTATTCCAAAATATCGGCATGACAATCGGATTGCTGCCGATCACAGGGATTCCACTTCCGTTCATCAGCTATGGAGGTAGTTCCTTGATGGGAAATATGTTTGCGGTCGGCTTGATTTTCTCAATACGCTACCACTATAAAAAATACATGTTTTCATCAGAAGCATAAGAAAAGGGACGTCCGGCGAGGGCGTCCCTTTTTCATTGTGTTGCTTAGCTGCGGCAGGCCGGTTTTTGCCAAATATCGGCGAAGCCTGACAAATTGAACTGGTTTTCAGCTCTTCACTGGCGTTGGCAGCGTGGGCCGGCGGTTTGCTCCGAACTTTTGGTTCTGACCGCTCAACTTTCGTGGTTAACCCCGCAACTTCTTCTGGCGACCGCTCAACTTTTTGCCCTCACCGCCGAACTTTGGCCGAGAACCGCTCAACTTCCCATTTTTTTTAAAAATGCACTCAGCAGCGGAATGCCACTCTTACTCCACCGTGCCTGACTCTGTGATTACGATAGAAGGAATGACTTTTATTTTCACGTCAGGGTACTGATCCTGCCACTTTTTCAATTCGAAGTGACGGTCGGAGTTGGAGACGCGGAATCCGAAGCCGATGGGATCGATGCCGAGCTGCTGGAATCGCTTTATCATTTTTTCTGATTTTTTCTTTACTTCTTTATCGAATGATTTTTGGATGGCTTTGATGGCAGCAGGCGATAGATTCCTTCCTGTGTATTCCCGGATGATTCCTTTTACATCCAGTTCGATGCTAATGGAGACTTTTCCATTTTTTCGATGAACCCGTATTTTGTTCTTTGAATGGATGCTGCGGATGGCCGCCTGTTCTTTCCCAACTTTTACAACATAGCTTCCTTCGCTGTATTTATCGACCAGCAGTTTAAAGAAAAAGAGATCTTCTGCGTCTATTTTTTCCACGTATTTGTCGTTGTCAAATAAGGCAACACCAGAAATGGCAAGCTGGTCGGGAGCTACTTGCTTCAGCATCGGCAGGTAGGGAGACTTTCCTTCTTGATAAAAATCGAATAAAAAGTCATGAAGGTTTGTAGAAGGAAGATCGCGGTAATCGGTATTGTGATTGATCAAATTATAAATATACATACCGTTCCCACGGTTCCCATACTGCCCATTCAATAAATCTTCCGCTGTCCCGCCTTCGACTACGGCAAGGAAGATTCTCGCCCCGATGCTGGCATCCCGGTGCAAAGAGTCTCCAAGCGTAATTAGCCCTTCACGAGCAAGAGTGTCTCCGAATAGGACCACCTGTAAACTTCCTGTCACGAGTGGCTCGGTCGACTCTTTTTCCAGCTTGGCCAGGATATCCCTCGTCACTGTGCCTGTAGCTGTCATTGTCACATTTTGGATGGACTTATCTTTTTGATACGCGGGAAATAAAGCTGTTCCCCTAATAAGCTTTTCGCCGGCTTTATCATAGCCTACAGCCGTTTCAATATTTAAATCATCGATGATTTCCCGTTCGACACACCCGGTCAAAAGCAATGTACATAAAGGGAGCAGCAGAAGTTTATGTTTCATGTTTCTTCTTCACCTTCCTTATGATAAGCAGCAAAATCAAGAGAAGAGGCAGGTAGATGAAATTTAAATAGAATCCGATTTTACCCATCATGTCGTTCAGTGTATTCACTTGGAGCCTTGTATTGAAAAGGGTGACGACCATAAGGCAGGCAGCTGATAAAATAATCACAGCCCATTTTTGACTGATCGGGAATGTTTTTTTGATGATCCTGCTGGCGCACCATAAGGAAATACAAATGTTTGGCATGATGATAAGACACCAGTTTCCGATCCCAATATATTCAAACCTTTCTACAAAGGGAAGTTCTACGATTTTCCACAATGACAAAGTGGCCCAAATCGTTTTTTGGAGCTGTCCTTGACTGAAGTAGCCGAACGTAATCAATGCGGTATATAAATAGACAAGTGTGGTGGAGAAGAGTCCAAAATGGGCGAATTTTTTTGATTTCCCCTGCTCCTTAATAAAGGGATAATAAATCAGGAGTGATTCGTAGCCCAGATAGGTCAGGGACATACTGTGCGCCCCCTTCATTATATCGATGATGGAAGAATCGAATATCGGCAATAGATTCCGGTAGTCAGAATGTGGAATGGCCATCAGGAAAGGGAGCAGCAGGTAGCTCGGCAGGACAGTCCCGAAGAAAGCGACGCCAGCTACGGTGCGAAACCCCCCATTGATAATATAGAGTACCAGCAATAGAAAAAATAAGCTGAACCAAAAATTTGATAGGGTAGGGAACATCCAGACTTGAATGACCTCCAAGAATGTTCGAACCACCGTAATGGAAGCGAGTGAGAAATAAAAGGCAAAGAACAAGTTAAGCAAGCTGCCCAGCCACTTGCCAAATACAAAGTGCTGTGCATGGATGATATCCCCGTCGCCTTTTTCACAAATTTTATAAATGACGTACATAACGCCATGGGTGGCGATCCCTGCAATGATGATGCTTATCCAACCGTCATAGCCGGCAATTTGTGCGATGATCCTCTGGAAACCAAGAACTCCAACACCTATTTGTATAGAAGAAACTGTGAAAAAAACGATACTCGCTGAAATTTTTCGGGATTCCGGTACGGGTTGCATCAGATCACCTCCAGTGCCTATTCGTCAATATCAACCTTCTTAGTTGCTTGCTTTTTCTTGAAACGCTCGGGCTTTTGTGTACGCAAATACTCTGGCCGCGTTGATTGTGAATTAAACGGGAGCCGGATAAGTGCATCCTTGAAATCACGGATGCGCGGCGGAAAGAGAGGCTCTAAAAAAGGACGCCCTAGTGAACTTAGCTGCAGCAGATGAGTCATCAGGATGCTAAAGCAAAAAACGATGCCAAGCAGTCCCCATAGCTGGGCGAAAATAAGGAATGGAAATCGCAGTACCCTGATGGTGTTGCCCATCTTATAGACTGGAGTCGTAAAGGAAGCCAAGGCTGCAAGTGCAACGATGATCAAGAGAACATTGCTTGTTAGACCTGCTTCAACCGAAGCTGTCCCGATTACGATACCGCCTACGATACCGATTGTCTGTCCGACCTTTGTCGGTAGCCGGGCTCCGGCCTCCCGGAGGAGTTCAATCGTCAATTCGAGAAAAAAAGCTTCCAGAATCGGCGGGAGAGGAATTTCCTGACGGGAAGTAATCAGCGTTGCCATCAGGTCTTTAGGGATTAATTCATAGTGATAAGTAAGTGCCGCAACGTAGACAGGCGTGATTAAAATAGAGAAAGATACCGCAAAAACACGCAGTAGGCGCAAAAACGAAGATATATACCAATTCAGAAAATAATCCTCGAATGCATTGAAGAACTCAACCAGTGTAGTCGGTCCGATGAGGGCTAAAGGAGAGCCGTCAACGATGATGACAAGCTTGCCCTCTGCCAAAACGGCAGCGGTTCTGTCGGGCCGTTCGGTATCCAATAATTGTGGAAACACCGAATGGGTATTATCTGCAATTAACTGTTCTAAATAAGAGCTGTCGTTGATTTGATCGAAATCGACGTCCTGAATCCGCTGCCTTGCAGTATTCACATTTTCTTCATTCGTCAATCCATCGATGTAGATCAAGGCAACTTGTGTCTTTGACAGGGTTCCGACAACAAAACGCTCGATAACCAGCTCCTTAATGGACAACCTCTTCCGTATAAGATTGATATTTTGGTCGATGGACTCAACAAAAGCCTCTTTTGGTCCGATGACGCTGAATTCCACTTCTGGCTGCGTGATGCTTCTGACGACTTCTTTTTGAGCAGCGACAAATGCATACCGATTTTTATCCGATTGATGTTTAACCAATACATATCCGTTAAAAAGCTTTTTTTCAATTATGGAGGGATCATCGCTGATTTCAATATCAGCAACGGGAACTAAGCTTTTGACTTGATCAATGCTGTCGAAGTGATTCTCCAAGAGATAGGGGAGTACATCCTTTTGCAGGATATTCTCATCCACTAATGCCGAAATAAAGTGAAAATAAAAATTCGTCTTGGAAAAACGGTTTTCATAGCATGTTTTTTTATAGTCTTCAGATTTAGAAGCTTCCTGCTGAAAGTCTTTTTTGATTTCCTCAGGGCTCTTTTCAGTGCCCTTATTCCCGCTGTTATTATTTTTGGAAAAAGGCCACATCCGCTTCACCCTCCATTGCCAATTAAAGTTCATATGAGGTTAGTGTTACCGCAAGATGAAAATTTATGAAATTTAAACAATAAAAAAAGAACCCCAAAAGGTCCTTTTTTCTGATTCGTGCGAAACGCTCGCGTATTATTTGTTTAAAAAGATTTTTTCAATATCATCGAGCATCAAGTTGGCTGCCATTACACCGCCTGCAGTATTCCAGATGACATCGTCCACTTTGTAGACTTTATTATTTTTTGCTGCGTTCAAGTTTTTGAACAGTGGATCTTCCAGCCATTCTTTTTCCACTTGATTTGCTTTGCCGTCGCCTGTTTCATAAGTGAAATAGAAGAGGACATCGCCATCCATTGCAGGGATCCTTTCTTTTGTGACACCTTTTTCGGCAAAATCAGGCTTGCTTTGGTCGCCGGGGCGCTGGAATCCGATTTGGTCGAGAATGACCCCTGAGAAGGAATCTTTATGATAAATCCTTACATCGCCGGCAAGGAAGCGAACCATGGAAACCTTTGTATTGACCTTGTCGCCTAATTCCGTTTTGATTTCTTCAATTCGGTTATTGTAGGCATCTAATACTTCTTTTCCTTTGTCTTCCTTATTCAATGCTTTCGCATAAAGTTTGAAGTTTTCCTGCCAATCTCCGCGGAGGGTTTCTGCAAAGACCGTCGGTGCAATTTTGCTTAATTGACCGTAGAATTTTTCCTGCCGCATTTTATTACCGATAATCAAATCCGGCTTAAGTTTTGCGATTGCCTCAATATTGATGTCGCTTTCTGTTCCTACCACTTTTGTATCCTTCATTTTGTCTGCGATATGATCATACCAAGGGTTTCCTGTCCATGATTGGACTGCACCGACTGGGGTTACGCCCATAGAAAGGAGGGCTTCAGTTCCTTCATTTGTGAGAATGACCACTCTTTTTGGTGTTCCTTTGATTTCAGTCGAGCCCATAGCGTGTTCAACCGTATAGCTTTTTTCTTTTTCTGAGTTGGCTGAATCTCCTCCCGTTGCAATATCATCTGACTTCCCGCAGGCAGCAAGCACGAGCAGT
The DNA here is from genome assembly GCF_050990905.1 of Falsibacillus pallidus. Taxonomy (GTDB): domain Bacteria; phylum Bacillota; class Bacilli; order Bacillales; family DSM-25281; genus Falsibacillus; species Falsibacillus pallidus_A. Next base: position 3,184,283 of record NZ_CP158866.1, on the reverse strand, counting down.
GTAAGGATAGTAAACAGTGCCGCTAATTTTTTCATATGTATTTCCCCCTAAATATTAATGATAATCATTATCAATTATTTATAGATTAATCCTAAGTTAAATGAGAATGATTGTCAATAACTAATTGATAATGATTTTCAAAATCATTGACGGTGTGTGATTTTTCTCCTAGACTATAAATACAGATAAGAATAGAAAGGTATTTAAAGAATAATGGGGATTCGAAAGAGTTTGATTTTAATACTTTTTGCCTTAATGATGCTCCTGTTTATCGGGGTGAGCATTATTTTAGGGTATACACATACTTCCATAAAGACAGCCATTGAGGCATTCACCTGCTTTGATGGATCAAATGAACATATCATCATTAAAACAGTACGTCTTCCGCGGGCACTGATTGCTGCTGCAGTAGGAGCATCCCTTGCGATGTCCGGTGTAATCATGCAAACGCTGACAAAGAATCCGCTTGCTTCTCCAAGTATCCTTGGAATCAATGCAGGTGCCGGTTTTGCGGTTGTGATTGCTGTGAGCTTCTTTCAGTTTTCCAATCTTCAAGCTTTTGCGTGGGTTTCCTTTTTAGGCGCCGCTGCAGCCGCATCCGGCGTTTACATCATAGGGTCGGCAGGAAGGGAAGGGCTTACGCCGATGAAGCTTACATTGGCCGGAGCCGCTCTTGCCGCCATGTTTTCGTCTTTCACCCAAGGTGTGCTCGTCCTTAATGAATCAGCACTAGAGCAGGTGCTGTTTTGGCTTGCTGGTTCTGTACAAGGGCGGAGCATGAGCATCCTTGGATCGGTTTTTCCGTATTTGCTTGTGGGATGGATCGGCGCGCTGCTGATCAGTGGGAAATTAAATGTCATTGCCATGGGTGATGATGTGGCGAAAGGTCTCGGACTTAGGATCGGACTCGTGAAGATTGCGGCTGCTTTACTGACGGTCTTCCTTGCAGGGGGAGCCGTTGCGATAGCCGGCCCCATCGGATTCATCGGGATTGTCATACCGCATATCACAAAGAAAATCATCGGAATCGATCATCGCTGGGTATTGCCGCTTTCCGGCATGCTTGGGGCCATCCTGCTTCTGGCCGCTGATATCGGTGCACGTTATATCATCATGCCTCAGGAAGTACCCGTAGGCGTCATGACTGCGCTGATCGGCGTTCCATTCTTTATTTACATTGTAAGAAGGGGGTTCGGTGCCCGATGAAAAAATACAAGAATCTGCGTTTAGGGAAGGGTGCCATTTCCTATTTAATTGAAGTAAAGTCGCTGACGAAAATAGGGATACTGGCGATCATCGCTGTCCTTTTATTTATAATCAGCACGTGTCTTGGAGACATGAATATCAGTCCATGGACGGTCCTGAAAGTGTTCTTTGGCGGCGGTGAATATTTAGACCGCCTGATTGTCATAGATTTCAGGCTTCCAAGAATCATTGTTTCCTTGATTGTTGGAATGGCGCTGGCCGCGGCTGGAGCCATTTTGCAGGGAATGATAAGGAATCCGCTGGCATCCCCGGATGTCATTGGAATATCGGGAGGTGCCAGTACAGCGGTTGTTGCATTCCTGGCGATCTTCAGTGACGCAAATAATGCATTGACGGTAAGCGTGGAGTGGCTGCCGGTTGCTGCGTTTCTAGGGTCAACGTTTGTTGCATTTTTAGTATATGTACTGGCCTGGAGAAATGGGATATCCCCGATCCGGCTTGTACTGATCGGCATCGGGATTTCTACTTTGATGCAGGCGTTCACTACACTTCTGATGATTTTAGGCCCAATCTATCAGGCAAGCCAGGCAAATATTTGGATAACAGGCACAGTGAACGGATCTACATGGAAAAATGTATGGATTGTCCTCCCATGGACCGTTGTTCTTCTCATTTTTGCCTTTGTGGCTGCAAGAAATATTTCCATCCAGGAACTTGGGGAAGATATCGCGGTGGGAGCTGGAAGCACCATTCAGAAGAATCGCCTTCTCCTTCTCATGCTCACAACCGGCCTTGTCGGAGGTGCAGTGGCATTTGCAGGAGGCATTGGTTTTGTCGGTTTGATGGCTCCTCATATGGCAAGAAGGCTGGTAGGGTCCTCTTTCGGGGTGCTGCTTGCTGCCTCTGCCTTTATCGGAGGCATTTTGGTGATGATTGCCGACTTGATCGGCCGGACACTGTTTATCCCATTGGAAGTTCCTGCTGGGGTTTTTACCGCTGCAATAGGGGCTCCATATTTCATTTACCTGCTGTTCCGTACGAAAAACGCTTGAGTCACTATATCTCTGAAAGGGAGTTTTAATAGATGGGAAACTTGATAAGGACAGACTCTTTGACGCTTGGGTATGGGAATTCCGTCATCATTGATGGACTTGACCTGACAATCCCAAAGGGTGAAATCACGGTTTTCATAGGAGGCAATGGGTGCGGCAAATCCACACTTCTTCGTTCGATTGCCAGGCTTTTGAAACCTCAATCCGGTTCGATTTTGCTGGATGGAAATTCAATCGCGAAGCTGCCGACGAAAGAAGTGGCGAAGAAAATGGCTATTTTGCCGCAATCCCCAACGGCACCGGAGGGACTTACGGTGCTGCAGCTTGTCAAGCAGGGACGCTATCCATACCAGACCTGGCTGCGGCAATGGTCTGAAGAAGATGAAGAAAAAGTCAATGCAGCATTAAAGGCAACAGGCATGGAGGAATTGAAGGATCGCCAGGTGGATGAACTTTCAGGCGGACAGCGCCAGCGTGCATGGATCGCCATGACCCTTGCCCAGGATACCGAAATCATTCTCCTTGATGAGCCTACTACTTATTTGGATATGACGCATCAGATTGAAATCCTTGATCTCCTTTTTGAGCTGAATGAAAAAGAACAGCGGACAATCATCATGGTCCTGCATGACTTGAACCTTGCGTGCCGCTATGCCCATCATATTGTGGCCATTAAAAACCAAAAGGTCTATGCAGAAGGCAAACCGGAAAGAGTCATCAATTGCAGCCTGGTCAAGGATGTTTTTGAAATGGAATGCGAAGTGACCACTGATCCGCTTTTCGGCACTCCTTTGTGCATCCCATATGGGAGAGGACGCTGTATTTTAAAAAAGGCTGAAACGGCAAATGTATGAGGGATGGTCGAATGAGGAAATTGAGGAGCTGAAAAAGTACCGCTTGATTGATACAATCCCGGCATCTTCATCATTTCGCCTTTCCGACTTTCACGCCAGCGGGTATGTGAGGGAGCGGATTGCGAAGTCAGCAGGTACAGGGCGAATCTTAGAACGGCAGGCAGCAGCCTCCATTTTAGCGAAACGTCTAGCCTTTTTGGCCGTCATTTATTTTCATAGCATGACGGCATTCAATAAAAGGCCGATCCTGGATGCGGAAAAGATATATGTAATCGAACATGAAAAAGAAGGTCTGCGGCTCCTTGACTTCTACTTTGACCAGCCGTCCATGATGCCTTATGATGAAACAATCGACCGTTCGATTTGGCTGAAGGAAGGCTGGGAGTATTTATTTCATGGATGGCTGATGCCGGTATTTGACGTTCTGAAAGAGGAAGTCCGGATATCAGAAAATATATTATGGGAAAATACAGCTGTATATCTATATTGGCTTTATGAAACAGTCTTGGAAGGGCGGCCGCAGGCATCGCAGGATTTCGAGGAATTGATTCATTCTGAAGCTTTTCAGCCTAAAGGAAAGAATGGCATCAATCCTTTCAGTAAGTTTTTCCTTCCGAAATCCTTGAACGGGGAAGGAAAGGAAGTTCGGATGAGAAAGACGTGCTGTCTTTCTTACCTATCTGATGAAAAAGGGACACGCTGCCAAACATGTCCCTTGTATTGCCATAATCGAAATCTGGAAAGGGGAGAGCGACTTGAATAAGGAGTTTAACGAACAATTTGATGCTCTGATTGAGAAGTACACGGAATTGTTGACAGGGAAGTCGGACCGCCACTTGAACGAAAAGATTGAGAAGTGGGCTTTGTATACTTATATCTCCAAGACTATGCCATCATTGGTCAAGCATTGGAATGGATTATACCCGGATGCGAAGGATTCCATGAAGGAGATCATCATGGAAATCAAGCAGCTGAATGAAGAGCATCGGAGCCAGGATAAATGAAAAACTCGCCGGGAATGGCGAGTTTTTTTGTAATGAGTTAAGAAAGCATAAAAAATCAGAGTGAATCTCTGTCCAGCTCCAGCGCCCAGCCCCTCGAGTCATAAGCCATAACTCTACGGAAATCAGGATTTCCTTCGAGTTTCGTCTTATGCTGGTCGGGGCTTTTCAGGGCGCTTGCGCTTTTCTTATAAAGCCGGGGAGTGACAGGCACCTGCAGCTAGCTTCCTGCAGCTTCCAGCAATAGATCGGCTATATGGACTGCTTTGATTTTATGGCTTAGTCCTTCTCTTTCAATGCCCAGCTTCATTTGGAGGAGGCATCCTGGATTGGCTGTTACGATGACGGCTGCTGCTGTATCATGGACTTTTTCCATTTTGTGATCCAGGATCTGCATGGACATTTCAGATTCTACTATGTTGTAAATTCCTGCCGAACCGCAGCAGCGGTCTGCCCCTTCCATTTCTTTGAATACAATCCCCTCAATCGATTGAAGGAGCATACGCGGAGCAGAAGCGGTCCCCATCACATTTCTTAAATGGCAGGAATCCTGATAAGTGACCACTTGCGCTGGAAGTTTAAACGATCTGTTCTCAGTGAATTTCAAATCGGCCAATATCTGAGAGATATCCTTCAATTTAGATTTGAATGAGACAGCTCGCGAATGCCAATCAGGTTCATCTTTCAATAAGTGATCGTAGTCAATCAGAAAGGCTCCGCATCCGCCAGCGTTGGTAATGATATAATCGGCGCTTGTCTTTTCGAATGCTTCTATATTTCTTTTTGCCATTTGTTTCGCACGGTCTTTTTCGCCGCTGTGTCCGTGTAGGGCTCCGCAGCAGGCTTGATTGTCGGGTATGACCACCTCGCAGCCTGCCAGCTGCAAAAGCTTCATGGTGGCATTATTCGTTTTAAGGAACATCGTATCCATCAGGCAGCCGGTAAAAAATGCTGCTTTTGCTTTTGGAGTCCCTTCTGCATCCAGGTGCGTTGGCCTGTTCTTCATTTCCTTCATAGAAGGGACGCGAGGCAGCACTTTTTCCATTGAAGCTAAATGGTCAGGGAACAATTTCATGAAGCCGATCTTCCTCACCGTATGCTGCAGGCCAGACCTCTGATAGAGACCGAGCAGGTTCACCGCGTGCCTCATGCGCTCCTGATGAGGGAACAGCCCTTCAAATACCATTCTTCGCGTCCATTTTACCGGCAGGGAGTGCTTCTTGTTTTGGTTAATGATATCTCTCGCTTGTTCTAGCAAATGTCCGTATTTTACCCCAGATGGACATACTGGTTCGCATGCACGGCAGCCTAAGCATAAATTCAGGGAACGCTCGACATCCTCATCAGGTTCGATCAACCCGTCGACAACCGCCTTCATCAAGGCAATGCGCCCCCTTGGAGAGTGGGATTCCTGGAACCCCGACTCGATGTAGGTTGGGCAGGATGGGAGGCAGAATCCACATCGCATACAGTTTAGAAGTTCATCTTCATCTATATTTTCCTTGAACTTTTGCTGAATGACTTCTTGTTCTTTTATTGTGGTCATCGTGAAACCACCACCCGTTTGCGTGATTCTTTGGCAAATACCTTGCCTGGATTCAGGATGTTGGAAGGATCAAGAGCAGCCTTGATCGCCTTCATGACAGCGACGCCTTCTTTGCCGAGTTTCCATTCCAAGTAAGGGGCCTTCATCATACCGACGCCGTGTTCGCCGGTGATCGTTCCTCCGAGTTCGATGGCCTTGGCAAAAATTTCGGCAAAAGCCATTTCGACTCTTTCCATTTCCTCGTGATTTCGTGCATCGGTCGGGACAGTGGGATGAAGGTTTCCGTCCCCTGCATGTCCAAATGTGCATATATTCAGCTTATACTTTTCGCCGATTTCATTGATGGCTTTGACCATATTTGAAATCTGGGATCTAGGAACAGTGGCATCTTCCAAGATTGTTGTCGGCTTCAGCCGGGCAAGTGCGGAAAGGGCAGACCTCCTTGCAGTTCGAAGGGCTTCTGCTTCTGATTCAGTTTTAGCCATTTCAACGGATACCGCATCTTCCTGGAGGCAGATATCCATCATCAACTTGATATCTCTTTCCACGAGTTCTTGGGGACCGTCCTGTTCTATAAGGAGGACCGCCTTTACATCCGTTGGCAGGCCGATCTTGGCAAAATCCTCGACTACTTTTAACGTAGGCTGGTCAAGGAACTCGAGTGTAGCGGGAATGATCTGTTTTGAGATGATGGAAGACACGCTTCTTGCGGCAGCTTCCATGTCTTGATAAAGTGCCAGCATGGTCTTTTTCGACTGTGGGATCGGAATGAGCTTCAATGTGGCTTCCGTAATGATGCTCAATGTTCCTTCAGATCCGACGAATAATCGGGTCAAATCATAGCCCGCTACATCTTTCGCCAGTTTTCCTCCTGTCCGGATGATATCCCCATTTGCCATGACAGCCTCCAACCCCAAGACGTAATCCCTTGTCACGCCGTACTTCAATCCGCGAAGGCCGCCTGAGTTTTCATTGATATTCCCGCCGATGGTTGATATTTTCATAGAACTTGGATCAGGGGGATAGAAAAGGCCTTCTTTTTCCACATGCTTAATTAAATCTTGAGTGATCACACCGGGCTGAACAGTGATCGTCAGATTTTCTTTATCCAAATCTAAAATCTTGTTCATATGCTTAAATAATAGAACGAGCCCGCCTTCGGATGGTGTCGTCCCTGCACAGAGATTCGTACCTGATCCCCTTGGGACAATAGGTATCTTGTATTCTTGGCAGAGTTTCACAACTTCTGAAACTTCCCGTGTATTCCTTGGTGCTGCGACTGCATCAGGCATGGACTGGAAACCGGGGGTGGCATCATAGGAATAAACCAGCCTTCCTGCTTTTGTGGAATCGACGTTCTCTTTGCCGACTATAGCCTGAAGTTTTTCAAAAAAAGAGTGATCCATCATTTTTTTCCTCCGTTCTAATTCCATATATTAAGTATAGGAAAAGAAGAAGGGGGAGGGTATGTGTGATCACACAAAAAATCCCCCATTAACAGGAGGATAATTAGCTATTCGTCTAAAAATGATAGAGCGAGATACAATATGACTAAGTCCTTGGGTTTTCGCGGATGCAGGGATGTGAGCTGCTCTATTTTCTTGAATCGGTAATGAAGTGTATTGATATGGACATGCGCAGCGTCAGCAGTATTGATGAAGGACATGTCATTTTCAAAAAAAAGCCGAAGAGCCAGAATCAATGCGGGCTGATCATTCAATTGACCGATTGTGCGTGAAATGAATGTTTCTTTGATGTCAGGACGTATCGACTGTGTGAGCATTTCCAAAGTCAATTGAGATTCGAAGACTACAGGCTTAAGAGTATTTGCAGCGGCGAGCGCTCGTTCCGCTTCACGATAGGAAGCCTTCATCGATGATGAATCACATGATGACCCGACGCCCATATAGAGTGGGGAGGAGAGTTCCCGCTCCAGAAAAGTTTTTAGGATTCCCAGTTCTTTTAGGACTGATTCCTCTGAGGGGAATACATCTGTGTCGGGAATAGCCACAAGGCGGTCATTGCCCCAGCGGACCAAAGTGCTGAAGGGATGCTGGTCATTCCACTTGGAAATGAGATGAGTGGGGACAGGCTGTTTTTCACCGGGGATTTTTAATAAAGCAAGCTGATGGCTGTGCTCTAAGTCAATCCCTAAAACAGATGCCCGGTTATGAAAGGATTCATCTCGATCCTTGAGTTCGATCCAATCAAATATGAATGCCTCTAATGTCCGTACTTCCAGATTCAATTCCTCTATGTAAAAGTTCTCTTGTATGATCAGTTCGGTCATTTTCTTCAATATCTCACCGAAAGGCGATACTTTTTCCGGATCCCCTGTAATCCCGATGACACCTGCTGTTTGGTCTCGAAAAAAAACAGGGAGATTGATGCCCGGTTTCACACCGATCCATCTGGAGGCGTCCCTTTCGGTGATGATGATGGATTTCTTCTCGCTGCAGGCGAATAAGGCTCCTTCATGGAACTGTCCAATCCTGCTCTTATCCGTGCCTGCAATGATGGTGCCTTCTGGGCTGACCACAATAATTTCTTCATCCAGCAGCCTTCTGACTTCCTGGACGATTTTATTGGCAAGATTTTTTGAAAGCAACGCTATTCCCCCTATTCACGTCGATCATGTTTTTACTATAGCTTATAGGGTAAAAATAAAAAAGCTTACCGGAATGATAATCCGATAAGCTGTCTGTTCTTACTGTAAATGTGTCCCATAAGGGAATTGGGAAGAGTATGTCTGATGTTTCTGGCTGGATTGCTGCAATTTTTGAAGGTCTGCCTGTTCAAGTTTGTACCAGCCTTTTTGATACATCGTATTGAACAGCTCTCTTTGTGCATTTTGCGTTTCAGTAAAGATGGCAAGAAGATCCTGATACAATGCATCATGGCTCGCTTCATTCAATGCTGTGCAATAAGATGCCGTCATATATTTTTCCATTGAGAGGACATCGTTGATCAAGTCCCTGTCGTTCATCTGCGGCGTTTGGGAAACAGGCACTGTATTTTGCATGTTTTGTTGTTGGTTTTGCATAAGATCACCTCTTACATGGATTGGTTGTTGTTTTGGACGTGTGCATTCAAATGGGCAAGAATTTGTTCATAGTGGCGCTGATGCATCTGTCCGCACTGATCGATGACGTTTTTCAGCTGCTGATCCTGGCAATGTTCTGCAGCGGAATGTGCTTTTTTCATCGCTAATAAATTCCAGGAGAGCATATCATTAATGTACATAGAGTCTTTTGAAGTAAGAACAGATGGCGGCGTCTGCATATGATTTTGCGGTTGCAGCATAATTTTTCCTCCTTGTTGTGTAATCCATCCATTATCTTGCCTAAACAGATGATGAATATGCGCAGAATCTTCGACAAAAAGAGATAAAATTCTGCTTTTTCTACGACAAAAACTATATCCAAAGTTTTGCAGAGATGATAAAATAAGAGTGTTGTTATGATGTAATTGATTATTTTAATATAATTATTTTTTTGCCATTGAAGTAAGCGTTTACACATGCATCATTTAGATTGATAGTTTAGGAGGAACCACCATGGAACAACTCATGAAAAACTTCTTTTTGTTTTTATCAAAAAATAAGTTTCTAACAAAAATGGCCAAGCGCTATGGATTGAAATTTGGTGCTGCACGTTTTGTCGCTGGGGAAGCCATCAGACAAGCTGTAGACGTAATTAAAGATCTTAATCGCAAGGGCCTTGTTGTCACAATCGATTACCTTGGTGAATTTGTGGATAACGAAAGAGAAGCAAATGAAATGGCTGATAACTGCATCGACGCCATTAAAGCAATAGGAAGAGAAAGGCTGAATTCACAGCTTTCATTAAAAATGACTTCAATGGGCATGGATATTTCGGATGAGCTTGTTCTTAACAATATGCGCCGCATTCTGGAAGCTGCAAAAGAAAACGGTGTATTTGTGACAATCGATATGGAGGACTACTCCCGCTGTCAAAAGACTATCGAGATTTTCAAACAATTAAAATCCGAATACGACAATATCGGCACTGTCATCCAGGCATATCTTTACAGAACTGAAAAAGATATGGAGGATCTGAATGCCTATTCTCCAAATCTCCGTCTTGTTAAAGGGGCCTATAAGGAATCCCCTGAAGTGGCATTCCCGCTGAAAAAAGACGTAGATGATAACTACAAAAAAATCATTAAGATGCATCTATTGAATGGGAACTATACAGCTGTTGCCACTCATGATGATTCAATGATTGAATATACGAAGCAGATTGTAAAAGAACACAACATTCCAAAAGACCAATTCGAATTCCAGATGCTTTATGGAATCAGACCTGAGCGTCAGCTTGAATTGGTTAATGAAGGATATAAAATGCGTGTGTATGTTCCATACGGTACGGACTGGTACGGCTACTTCATGAGAAGACTTGCTGAACGTCCTGCTAACGTAGCCTTCGTTCTGAAAGGCGTCATTGGCAAATAAGAAATGAAAAGGACAGCGAAAATCAATTGATTTTCGCTGTTTTTTATATTGTAGTTAAATTAAACAGTGTATTTCAGCGCGGATCTATAAAGTTATCCAGCTCCAGCGGCTAGAGGCTGGGAGGTTTCCCTCAGCGCGCTTACGATAAGTCAACATCGATTCGCATCACTCATCGTGTTTCCTTTATCTCGCAGCACTTCAGTCCAACCTCTGCACCCCTTATACTTTTTCGCTATGCGAAAAAGTACTCGAACAGCCGCTTCCGCTTTTATTTTTTAAATTGATTATTCTGGCTGTTCACTTTTCCGCCGCCGTCATATTCTGGTGTAGGACCTGCATTTCCTTTTACGCTCGCAGCACTGACAGCTGCCTTTGAAGGATTCTTTTTTTGCTTCGCCATGATCATTTCACCTCCGGGAGTAGTATGCCCGAAAACAAATCAGATGATTGATAAAAAGTTTTTTGAAAATTTTTCTTTTTTAAACTTTAAATTATTGCGAGATTTCAGAAAATCTTATATAGTAGAAGTATCATCTCAAACTTAAGTGGGATATTTTTTTGAAGATTAAATGAATGAGTATTCATTCAAAATTGCAAAAGGGGGAAAAATCCTTGTCTAAGCAAATTAAAAAAGCGGCTGTACTAGGTTCTGGAGTTATGGGATCGGGCATTGCAGCACATTTGGCAAATATCGGAATCCCAACTTTGTTGTTGGACATTGTACCTAAAGATTTGACGGATGAAGAAAAAGCAAAAGGATTGACGCTTGAATCTCCGCAGGTCCGTAATAAATTCAGCCAGGGAGCCCTTCAAAAACTATTGAAGCAAAAACCTGCGCCATTGACAGTTAAGAAAAACCTTCAATTAATTACAGCGGGCAATCTGGAAGATGACCTTCATGCCCTTTCAGAATGCGACTGGATCATTGAAGTCGTCGTTGAAAACCTGAATGTGAAAAAACAGGTCTTTGAAAAAGTGGAGCAGTACCGCAAACAAGGAAGCATCGTAAGTTCCAATACATCGGGCATCTCGGTTGAAGCAATGGCTGAAGGAAGGTCCGAGGATTTCCAAAAGAACTTCCTTGGCACCCATTTCTTCAATCCACCGCGCTATTTGAAACTGCTGGAAGTGATTCCGACAAAGCATACGGATGAGAGCGTTGTTCAGTTCATGAAAGAATTTGGTGAAGATGTACTTGGAAAAGGAGTAGTCCTAGCCAAGGATACACCAAATTTCATCGCTAACCGCATCGGTACATTCGGCCTCTTGGTAACAGTTCAGGAAATGCTGAAAGGCGGATACAGCGTAGGGGAAGTCGATTCGATTACAGGTCCACTGATCGGAAGACCAAAGAGCGCTACATTCCGTACTCTGGATGTTGTAGGACTTGATACGTTCGTTCATGTTGCCAACAACGTTTACGAGCAGGTAGAAGGAAAAGAAAAAGAAGTGTTCGAGGTTCCTGCGTTCATGAAGCAAATGCTTGAAAATGGCTGGCTTGGAAGCAAATCAGGCCAAGGATTCTTTTTGAAAAAAGGCAAAGAAATCCTTGAATTGAATCCACAGACGCTGGAATATGAAGAACGCAAAAAAATGAAGACCCCTGCCCTTGAAATGAGCAAAAATGTAAAAGGCTCAAGAAATAAATTGAAAGCGCTTGTATACGCAGAAGATAAAGCAGGAGCGCTTCTATGGGATATCATCGCACCAGTACTCTCATACTCTGCAGAATTGTATGGCACAATCGCAGATGATGTAGTATCCATAGACCGTGCGATGAAATGGGGATTCGGCTGGGAGCTTGGTCCTTTTGAGACATGGGATGCAATCGGACTTGAAAAATCCGTCCATAAAATGCTTGAGCAAGGCATCCTTGTCCCGCAATGGATAAAAGACATGCTGGAAAAAGGAAACACATCTTTCTATAAAGAAGAAGAAGGAATCAATTATTTCTATCATAACGGCGAATACTTGCCGGTTGAGGTAAATCCAAAAGCGATTGACCTGAAACTGTTAAAGAAACAAGGGAAATTGATCAAGAAAAACAGCGGTGCAAGTCTAATCGATTTAGGCGATGGAGTGGCGCTCCTTGAGTTCCATTCCCCGAACAACGCAATCGGATTGGATATCATCCAGATGATCAATTTTGCGGTGGATGAAGTCGAAAAGAACTTCAAAGGGCTCGTTATCGGAAACCAGGGCAAGAACTTCTGCGTAGGAGCAAACCTTGCCATGATCCTGATGGAAGCACAGGATGACAATGTTTTTGAAATCGACATGACGGTACGCCACTTCCAGCAAGCGATGATGAAAATCAAATACAGCACAAAACCGGTAGTCGCTGCTCCGTTTGGAATGACTCTCGGAGGAGGATCTGAAGTATGTCTTCCAACAGCGCATATCCAGGCGTCCATGGAAACGTATATGGGACTGGTTGAAGTAGGTGTTGGACTCATTCCTGGAGGCGGAGGCAACAAAGAGCTATATATCAAGCATTTGAACAGCCTGCCTAACGGAGTGGAATTCGATCTTCAGAAAGTGGCAAACAAAGTGTTTGAAACGATTGCTATGGCGAAGGTATCCACTTCAGGAGACGAAGCAAGGGAGAATAACTTCTTGAATCATGCAGATGGAGTAAGTGTAAACGGAGACCATTTGCTATACGATGCAAAGCAGGCTGTCCTTTCCCTACATGCAAGCGGATATAAGGCTCCTGTCAGAAGAAAAGTCCCGGTAGTCGGTGAAACAGGATATGCCACACTCCTGCTCGGTGCACAATCTATGCATCTTTCAGGCTTCATCTCAGAACATGACTTGAAAATAGCGAAAAAATTAGCGTATGTCATTGCCGGCGGAAAAGTTCCTTATGGCACTGAAGTAGATGAGCAGTACTTGCTTGACCTGGAAAGGGAAGCGTTCTTGAGTCTTGTGGCAGAAGGAAAGTCCCAGCAAAGGATGCAGCATATGCTTGTCAAAGGCAAGCCGCTACGCAACTAAACAGCAAAATTTCAAGGATTAGGAAAGAGGGGGAACAACATGCGTGAAGCAGTAATCGTAGCAGGAGCACGGACTCCTATCGGAAGAGCTAAAAAAGGAACCCTTGCCAATGTACGTCCGGATGATCTCGGAGCACTGGTAGTTAAAGAAACATTAAAGCGTGCTGGCAACTATGAAGGAAATATTGATGATTTGATCATGGGCTGTGCAATGCCCGAAGCGGAACAAGGGTTGAATATGGCAAGAAACATCGGAGCTTTGGCAGGTCTTCCTGCAAATGTCCCGGCCATCACAATCAACCGCTATTGCTCATCAGGCTTGCAGTCGATCGCCTATGCGTCTGAGCGCATCATGCTTGGGCACTCTGATACCGTCATCGCCGGCGGAGCAGAATCCATGAGCCTTGTCCCGATGATGGGGCACGTCGTAAGACCAAATGCAGAAATTGCCGAAAATGCACCGGAATACTATATGAGCATGGGGCACACTGCCGAGCAGGTTGCGATGAAATATGGTGTAAGCCGTGAAGACCAGGATGCCTTTGCTGTGAGAAGCCATGAGAGGGCAGCGAGAGCCATTGCAGAAGGCAGATTTGCCGATGAGATCGTCCCTGTGGATGTGGTCCTTAAATCCATCGACAGCAAAAATAAACTGCAGGAAAGAACCGTAACGTTTGCGCAGGATGAAGGGGTTCGTCCTGGGACAACAACGGATGTTCTTGGAAAACTTCGTCCTGCCTTTTCCGTCAGAGGTTCTGTAACTGCAGGGAATTCTTCGCAGACAAGCGACGGAGCTGCAGCAGTGATGGTGATGGATCGCGAAAAAGCCAACTCTCTTGGATTGGCTCCGATGTTGAAGTTCAGATCCTTTGCTGTAGCTGGAGTACAACCGGAAGTAATGGGGATCGGACCAGTCGAAGCGATACCGAAAGCGTTGAAAATTGCAGGTTTGGACCTGTCGGATATTGGTCTATTTGAATTGAATGAAGCATTTGCTTCACAATCCATCCAAGTTATTCGTCAGCTTGGCTTGAATGAAGACATCGTCAATGTGAACGGCGGAGCTATCGCTCTTGGTCATCCACTTGGCTGTACAGGAGCAAAATTGACACTCTCGCTCGCACATGAGATGAAGCGCCGCCAAACACAATTCGGCATCGTCACGATGTGCATCGGCGGAGGAATGGGAGCAGCAGGAGTATTTGAATTGATTTCTTAATCAGAAAGCATATATCCATAAAAATTGTCAGGAGGAAATAAAAATGTCAAATCAAACTGAGAAATTGGTTAAAGGCGGAAGTTTTTTAATTGAAGAAGTTTCCTACGAGCAGGTTTTCACTCCGGAAGACTACTCTGATGAACAAAAAATGATTGCCAAAACAACAGAAGACTACGTACTGAATGAAGTAATGCCAGAAGTGGAGCATTTGGAAAACCACGAATTTGACCGTTCCGTAAAATTGCTGAAGCAAGCTGGAGACCTTGGTCTTCTTGGTGCAGATGTTCCGGAAGAATACGGCGGACTTGGCCTTGATAAAGTAAGCTCAGCATTGATTGCTGAAAAAATGTCTCGTGCAGGCGGATTCTCTATCTCTCATGGCGCACATGTAGGAATCGGTTCCCTTCCGATCGTTTTATTCGGAAATGAAGAGCAGAAACAAAAATATCTTCCAGCTTTGGCTACAGGTGAAAAGCTTGCTGCCTACGCTTTGACAGAGCCAGGTTCCGGTTCAGATGCCCTTGGTGCGAAAACAACGGCGAAATTAAATGAAGCAGGCACACACTATATCTTAAATGGTGAAAAGCAATGGATCACAAACTCCGCTTTTGCTGACGTGTTTGTCGTATACGCGAAAATCAACGGAGATCAGTTCTCTGCATTCATCGTGGAAAAAGAGTTCCCTGGCGTATCGACAGGTCCGGAAGAAAAGAAAATGGGGATCAAGAGTTCATCCACTCGTACATTGATTCTTGAAGATGCAGAAGTTCCTGCGGAAAACCTTCTTGGTCAAGCAGGAAAAGGACATATCATTGCATTCAATATCTTGAATATCGGACGCTATAAATTAGGTGTGGGAGCAGTTGGGGCAAGCAAACGTGCGTTGGAAGTTACTGTCCAATATACAAATCAACGCCAGCAGTTCAAGACGCCGATCTCTTCTTTCAACTTGACGAAAGAAAAGCTTTCCACTATGGCTTCCAAACTTTACGCAGCTGAAAGCTCCGTTTACCGTACAGTTGGCCTTTTCGAAGACCGTATGAGCAGATTGTCTGATGAAGAAGTGAAAAACGGGGCAGAAGTGGCAAAATCGATTGCAGAATATGCAATTGAATGTTCCTTGAACAAATTCTTTGCAACAGAAGTTCTCGACTATATCGTTGATGAAGGCGTACAGCTTCACGGCGGATACGGATTCATGCAAGAATATGAGATTGAGAGAATGTACCGCGACTCCCGCATCAACCGCATCTTCGAAGGTACAAACGAAATCAACAGACTATTGGTTCCTGGCACATACCTTCGTAAAGCGATGAAGGGCGAACTTCCGCTTCTTCAAAAAGCACAGGCACTTCAAGAAGAGCTTATGATGCTTATGCCGGAAGAAGTGGGCGATGAGCCATTGGCGCAAGAAAAATATCTTGTGAAAAACGCTAAGAAAATCGGCTTGATGATGGCGGGCCTTGCTGCTCAAAAATACGGCCCAGCATTAGAAAAGGAACAAGAAGTCCTTGTGAACATTGCGGACATCGTCTCCAACGCATATGCAATGGAATCCGTTGTCCTTCGTACAGAGAAGGCACTCGAAAAATCAGGCGAAGAAAAAGCGAAGCAAAAATTGCTTTATACACAAATCTTCTGCCAAGAAGCATTCAACGAAATCGAACAGCATGCAAAAGAAACGTTGGTGGCAGTGGAGCACGGAGATTCCTTGCGCATGATGCTTTCTGCACTGCGTAAATTCACTCGTCATACACCAATCAATGTAATCGCGAAGAAACGTGAAGCTTCTGAGAAATTGATCGACGCTGAACGCTACACAGTATAATAAGATTTGAATTTAAAGCCCAGGCTAAAATTAAGCCTGGGTTTTAAATTTATTGACACTGTTAAAAATTTTATTTATTATATGTTTAAACTCTTAAACATTTAAACATAAAAACCACGAGGTGATAGATCATGAAGAACGAAACAGTTTTGATCACAGGTGCATCTAACGGCATCGGGCAGGATTTGGCGGAAATTTTTTCGGAAAAAGGCTATACTGTTGTAATGGTAGCGAGAAGCGGCAAGAAAATGGAATCCATTGCTGCAGAATTAAAGAGTAAATATAAAAACGACGTAATGGTGCTAGAAAAAGATTTATCTCTTTCTGATGCACCGCAGGAATTATATAACGACCTGAGACACAAAGGCGTTTCTGTTGATATTCTGGTCAATAATGCAGGTTTCGGTTTGTTCGGTGAATTTTCTGAAACAGACCTAAATAAGGAACTCAATATGATCCAGTTGAATATTTCTGCGCTTACTGCCATGACAAAGGTATTTTCAGAAGATATGATAAAAAGAAAGAATGGGAAGATCTTGAACGTGGCTTCAACCGCTGCTTTTCAGGCAGGCCCGCTAATGGCAGTCTATTATGCAACAAAAGCTTATGTACTCTCCTTCTCAGAGGCACTCGAAAACGAACTGAAAGGTACTGGCGTCCATGTTTCCACACTGTGCCCAGGTCCAACTCATACAGGATTCAGCGAAAAAGCCGAATTGGAACAGTCCAAACTTTTCAGCAGTGGTGCGATGAATTCAAAAAGAGTAGCCCAAATAGGCTTTGACGGCTTAATGAAGGGGAAATCCGTCATCATCCCGGGAGCAAAAAATAGATTTTTGGCCACTGCCATTCGATTCCTTCCGAGAAAGGCTGTTACGGCAACAGTAAGGAATATGCAGGAACGCAAATAAGTAAGAGGGGAAAATTTATTATGGCAAATGAAGCAATCAATACTTTCAGGGCATGCATCCCGTTGTTCCAATCATTGAGCGACCCTCACAGACAGGATATCATCATGCTGCTTGCCGAGAAAGAGCCTCTGACAGTCAATGAAATCACAGAGCACCTTTCATTATCCCGTCCGGCCATTTCTCACCATTTAAAAATCATGAGAGATCAAAAACTGGTCACCATCGAACAAAAAGGAACCCAGCGCTACTACTCCTTAGCGCTGGAAGACGCAGTCCAGCTCCTGAAGCAGCTGATCAAAACCGTTGAGGAAGATTGTATTTTTTAATGAAAAATTCTGTATAGAAAAGAAGGAAGCGGACATTTCCTGTCGAATTTAAGTACTTTGTGGAGATTTCTAACGCTCCTTCATTGTTTATTGTCATTAAATTTGGTAAACATATGATAGGGTGGTGATAAATGATGGCATTGGCATTTTATTGGTATCCTAAATGTGGGACATGCCGCAAAGCAAAAAAATGGCTGGAAGAAAACAATGTAGATTTCAATGAAATTCACATTGTGGACAACCCTCCTGCAAAGGAACAACTTAAAGAAATGTATCAAAACAGCGGATTGGAACTGAAAAAGTTTTTCAACACAAGCGGACAAAAATATCGTGAGCTTGGATTGAAGGACAAAATCGGCACAGCGTCAGAAGATGAGCTCTTGGAATTGCTCGCATCAGAGGGCATGCTGATCAAGCGTCCGCTTGCATACGACGGGAAGAAAACCACAGTCGGATTCAAAGAAGAAGAATACGAAAAAAACTGGGCTTAAAATCATCTTGTTTTGTTGCAATATGATTATTGATTATGCGAATATTAAATGGAGAAAAGCTATGGAGGGATACATATGAGCACACCGAAAGAATTGAAGTATTCTGAAGAACATGAATGGGTAAAATCAGAGGATGGGAAAGTCCGCGTAGGAATTACTCATTTTGCACAATCCGAGCTTGGAGACATCGTTTTCGTTGAACTTCCAGAAGTAGGCGATGAAGTGAAAGCGGACGAACCGTTTGGAAGCGTAGAATCTGTTAAAACAGTATCTGAGCTTTATGCGCCAGTAAGCGGTAAAGTCGTTGCTGTCAACGAAGAACTTAGCGACAGCCCGGAATTTGTCAATGAATCCCCATACGAAAAAGCCTGGATGATCGTAGTGGAGCCTTCTGATGAAAGCGAACTTGATCAGTTAATGACTGCTGAACAATACGATGAAATGATTAACGAAGCATAAGAATATTGACTAAAAACTGATCTTGAAAGGGATCAGTTTTTTTGTTTTTATTTCATCATTTCGGGCAACCTAAACCTATCTATTTGAAGGAAGAAGGTTAAAACACATGACATTGAACCCGAAAAAAGCAGAAGTGACTGACAGAGTCGTCGGTCGTTTAAATGAAAGCGGCATTGAATTATTCCTTGATGGAAAATCCATCGGCAGGATGAAGCTGCCAGAAGGTACAGATATCGAATTTGCCATGGAACCGAACTATGAATCATCAGGCAGAAAAATCTACCAAAACTACTCAGCGCCAGACCAAAAAGAAGCCCGCTACACCGATTGCGACGAAGGCGGATGGTGCTGATTCATAACTTATGACAGAAGCTGACTCGAATGATTGTTTCTAACAATCTTCTGGGTCTGCTTTTTTATCTTTCTTTGGGACGGGGATCATTGTGATTGAGAAGGAATCTGCGACACTCCGGCGGAAAAACGGGCTGGCAAGACCCCACAGCGAAGCGAGGAGGCTTGCGAGTTCGTCCGCGGAAAGGGAGTGGATTCCCTCTCAATCTTTTCCCAAGCAATCTTTTAAGCAGGATACAATTTCTTTGACAAACACTCCGCCTGCAAGGGAAAATAGAAGAAAGAAAAGACCTAAGAACACGCTGATTTCATAGAAATGTGGTGATGGTTATGGAAAAGGTCATAATTGTTGAAGGGAAATCGGACAAGCGCAAAATCCAGCCCATCCTCAAAGAAGAGGTAGAAATCATTTGTACAAACGGTACAATAAGCCTCTCAAAACTAGACGAGCTAATTGACGAATTGCTTGGGAAAGACGTTTACATCCTGGTAGATGCAGATGACTCAGGCGACAAACTAAGAAAACAATTTAAAAGAGAACTTCCTGAAGCGGAGCACCTCTATATCGACAGGATGTACAGAGAGGTGGCGGCAGCCCCAGAATATCACCTGGCAACAGTATTATTAGGTGCCAATCTGGATGTCAGGACCGACTTTTTAGAGAAAAGGATGAATTAAGAGATCATGGAACAATGGGGAAAAGAAGATATTAAAGCAAAACTGAGTGGCGGAGATTCATTTTTTCTCTATTTTTATACTCCTTTATGCGGAACCTGCCAAGTTGCAGGAAGGATGCTTGAAGTAACCGAAGCGATGATGCCGGAGCAAGCGTTTGGCAAGGCGGACCTAAATTACATGCCGGAATTGGCAGAAACGTTTGCAATTGAAAGCGTCCCTTGCTTGATTGCAGTCCAACAAGGCGTCGAAAAGGAAAAAATGTATGCTTTTCAATCCGTCCCACATGTCTATCAATTTATGCAAAAATGGAAATGACTCTTCAGCAGATGAAGGGTTATTTTTTTGTCGAAAAAAATTGCTTCGAGAGCGGCACTAAACATATTTACAAACTTTTTCCACCCGATTATGATTACTTAGGGTATCGAAATAAATTTCGGGGGATAACAACATGGGATGGTTGAACAAATGGAATGCAAGCTGGATGAGTTTCAATAAAAATATACGTATGGCTATATTAGCTAATATTTTTGGCCAAGTCGGATTGGGTATCTTTATGGTCATTTATAATTTTTATATAAGGGAATTGGGCTTCGCGGATAATATGAACGGAAAAATCATTTCCATGACATCATTGGCGACAGCTATCATTTTGATTCCTGCGGGTATTTTAAGTGATCGAATCGGAAGGAAGAAAATCATTCTTTGGGGAAGTTTTGCAGCAGGGATTCTGTTGATTTTCAGAAGCACTGCAACTAGCGAGTTTTGGTTGACTATGACAGCCTTTTTTGGTGGAGCAGCTATGGCCTTTATTCAAGTATCAACGATTCCACTGCTCTCAGAAAACTCAACCCCTTCAAAGAGAATCCAGCTTTTCTCCATGCATTTTGCCCTCACTACAGCGGCGAATGTCATTGGGAGCATCGCAGGTGGAATCATGACGGATGGTCTTGGGAATTTTCTCACTGAACTGACAAGCATTAGAATAACGTTGATAGCAGGAAGCGTGATCTTTTTAGCAGGCGTACTTCCAATCTTTAAAATTACAGAACATAAGACTCAGCCATTAATCAAGGCTGAAAACAGGCAGGTGAAGGGCACATCCATTTCACCGCTTATTAAAAATTTAAAGGTCATCATTCTTTTTGCTTTTGCACAGTTATTAATCGGTGTGGGGGCTGGATTGGTCATACCGTATCTGAATCTCTATTTTTCAGACCGCTTCCATGCTTCCAATTCTTCTATAGGAATCATCATTTCCCTTGGTCAGGCAGCTACCGCTCTCGCCATGTTCATTGGACCGCTTGTCGTCAAAAAAGTGGGAGAAGTAAAAGCAGTGGTGATCCTGCAAATGGCGTCGCTCCCGTTCCTGCTTTTAACAGCGTATACACACTCTTTAGGGCTGGCAGCAGCGGGATTCCTTTTCCGTCAAGCTTTAATGAATGCCGGGAATCCTATTCAAATGTCATTGATGATGGGGAAAGTGGAAGATTCAGCAAAAGGGCTCGCCAATTCCATCAATCAGATGGTTTTTAACTTGGGATGGGCGTTAATGGGGCCCGTATCCATGGGCTTTGTAAGTCAACACGGTTCTTATTGGGGTTATGCATATGTATTTACCATCACGGCAGGATTATATCTAATCGGCTCCACTTACTTTTATTTAATGTTCAGAACAAAAAAGCCGAAAAAAACGATGACATTAGCTGCAAGATAACGACATATTTCTCAGGAAATAGAGGGATTTTTGAGAAGCCATTGTTAATTCGTGTCTTCATTTGATGGCAGGCAATGGAATTTGTCGGAGGAAATATAAAGGGATAATAAGGAAAAGAATGGAATTGGTATGTATGACTAATTGGACAAAGGGGCCGGTATGCATGCAAACCTATTTCGAGGAAATATCCGCTAATTTTAAAAAGAGGAACCACATTCATTCTTTAATGCCGAAGGAAGGGATAAGGGCAGTCTTTCAGCTTGAAGGTCATGAGGCGTGGCTACTTGATATAGGGAAGGACTCCCTTTCTTTTAGGGAAACGGCAGAGGAAGATGGAGCGATTAAGATCTCATTGTGCCAGCGTGCATTCTGTCAACTGCTGAGCGGTGAAATGATGCTGATGAAACTATTGAAAAGAGATGGATGGATCGTAGAGGGCTCTTTCCGGAGTATTCTCTTATTAGAGTCAAT
This sequence comes from Falsibacillus pallidus, assembly GCF_050990905.1. Classification (GTDB taxonomy): domain Bacteria; phylum Bacillota; class Bacilli; order Bacillales; family DSM-25281; genus Falsibacillus; species Falsibacillus pallidus_A. The sequence continues at coordinate 3,162,706 of NZ_CP158866.1, read as the reverse complement.
CCTATGGCTGTGCCGGCCATATGAAACAACTGCAGAGCAAGCTCATGACACCAGCGAGAAGCTTTACAAGATTGGTTAAAAATATTTTGTGAAATTAATTCATTGACACTTACCTTGGTGCGTGATAGAATCACAAACATGAATTAAATCAGATAATTTTAAATTGAATAGTCGATTAGCTCTTATCAAGAGAGGTGGAGGGACGTGCCCTATGAAACCCGGCAACCGTCAGCAAATGCTGAAATTGGTGCCAATTCACTCAAAGCGCTTGCTTTGGCAGATGAGAGAAAGGATATTATCATATAAATGCCTTTCTGCTTTTCTGCGGGAAGGCATTTTTTAATTCCACCAATTGAGCATACTAATGGAGCATTTATATCCAAAGGAATTTTTCGTCTATTCAAAAATCTGATTAAACTGATAAGTATAGTCAACAAGGCAGGTGTTCTTATGATACAGATTCAGAATGTGAAAAAAATATTCAGGTCTAAATCCGGTGATGTTACCGCACTTAATAATATTGATCTATCCATCGAAAAGGGAGAGATCTTCGGTGTCATTGGATACAGCGGTGCAGGGAAAAGTACGCTGATCCGAATGTTAAACGGCCTCGAAGTCCCGACAGAGGGAAAGGTGGAAGTGGCAGGAAGGGAAGTATCTAAAATCAAAGGTTCATCCCTTAGAAAAGCACGGCAGGAAATCAGCATGATCTTTCAGCACTTTAATCTGCTTTGGTCGCGGACAGTCTCAGAAAATATTGCGTTTCCTCTAGAGATTGCAGGTGTCCCTAAGCAGCAGAGAGAAAAGAGAGTTGCAGAACTGATTAATTTGGTTGGATTGTCCGGGAAGGAAAAGTCCTATCCGGCACAGCTTAGCGGAGGACAGAAGCAAAGAGTGGGGATTGCTCGTGCTCTTGCCAATAATCCAAAAGTTCTTCTTTGTGATGAAGCAACGTCCGCGCTGGATCCGCAGACTACCGATTCCATATTGGAGCTGCTTGTGGACATTAATAAGCGATTAAATTTGACGATTGTACTCATCACACATGAGATGCATGTCATCCGCAAGATCTGTGAAAGAGTCGCCGTAATGGAAGACGGAAGAGTAGTTGAATTAGGAAGGGTTCTCGATGTATTCAGACATCCTGAACAGAACATTACCAAGCGGTTTGTTCAACAAGTCACTGAACAGCAGGATACAAAGGAAATCATCGACGTTCTCATGAAACAGCATCCTGAAGGTGAGATTGTCAAGTTAACCTTCATCGGTGAGAGGACAGAACAGCCTGTGATCACTACTCTGATCAGGGATTTTGATATATCGGTCAATATCCTTCAGGGGAAAATCACCCCGACCCAGGAAAGCTCCTACGGGACATTATTTGTCGGAATTTCCGGCAATAGAGAATCCGTAGAAAAATCAATCCAGTTCTTGAAGGATCAGCAAGTAGATGTGGAGGTGCTATCCAACAATGGCTGATAAATTATTTGAAAATGTCGAATGGGACCGCATGTGGGAGGCCACTGGGGAAACCTTATATATGACGGCCTACTCTGTGGTCATAACATTTATTTTGGGTATTGCGCTTGGCCTCCTTCTCTTTTTGACATCCAAGGGAGGACTATGGCAGAACAAGTTGATCAACGGTGTGACGGCAGCGGTTGTGAATATTTTCCGCTCCATCCCCTTTATCATTTTAATTGTTCTCTTGATCCCTTTTACAAAGGCTTTGATTGGAACGATCATTGGAGAAGATGCTGCATTGCCGGCCTTGATCATCGGAGCAGCCCCATTTTATGCGAGAATGGTTGAAATTGCTCTTAGAGAAATCGATAAAGGCGTCATTGAAGCGGCAAGATCCATGGGAGCAAAAACAAGTACTATCATTTTTAAAGTGCTGCTGCCAGAATCCATGCCAGCGCTGGTCTCAGGCATTACAGTAACGTCCATTGCCCTTGTAGGCTACACCGCAATGGCGGGCGTCATCGGTGCGGGAGGCCTTGGAAACTTGGCGTACCTGGATGGATTCCAGCGAAGCAGACAGGATGTCACATTGGTGGCCACCGTCATTATTCTGCTCATTGTTTTCATCATTCAATTCATTGGTGACTTGATCGCATCAAGATTAGATAAACGATAAAAGAAGGGAGTCATTTTTATGAAAAAAATATTACTTTTGGCCATTACGGCTGTATTGGTTGCAGCACTTGCTGCATGCGGAGGCAAAGAGAAAGACGGAAATGGAAAGGAATTGGTTGTGGGAGCTTCAAATGTACCTCATGCCCAAATCCTTGAAAAAGCAAAGCCGATTTTGAAGAAAAAAGGCATTGATTTGAAAATCGTTAAGTATCAGGACTACGTGGTTCCAAACCAAGCACTTGATTCAGGAGATTTGGATGCGAACTATTTTCAGCATATCCCATACTTGAAATCACAAATGAAAGAGCATGGATATAAATTCGCAAATGCCGGTGCAATCCACATCGAACCAATCGGCATCTATTCTAAGAAATATAAAACACTTGATGACCTTCCAAAAGGGGCAACAATCCTTATGAGCAGCTCAGTCGCTGACCACGGAAGAATCCTAGCAATGCTTGAGAAAAAAGGCTTGATCAAATTGAAGCCGGGTGTTGATAAGGTTACAGCAACAGTGAAGGACATTACGGAAAATCCGAAGAAATTAAAGTTTGACTATCAATATGAAGCATCTTTCCTTCCGCAGGCATATAAAAACGGTGAGGGCGATGCAGTTGTGATCAACTCCAACTATGCCATTGATGTCGGTCTGGATCCTCAGAAAGATACCATTGCCCTTGAGGATAAAGATTCACCGTATGCAAACGTCATTGCAGTACGTAAAGGCGATGAAAATAAAAAGAACATCAAAACATTGGTGGATGTCCTGCATTCGAAAGAAATCCAAGACTATATCCTAAAAGAATGGCATGGATCAGTTGTTCCCGTGTCAGGTAAATAATATCAGTGAAGTCTCCAGGGTGAATATCATCCTGGAGACTTTTTTCGATAAAAACGGAGGCGTTCCTGTAGCCTTATGCTGGTCGGGGCAGTTCGAGGCGCTTCCGCTTTTCTACTTGTCCAGCTCCACCGGCTAGAGGCTGGGAGGTTTCCTTCAGCACACTTACGATAAGTCAACATCGGTTCACTTCGTTCACCGTGTTTCCTTTATCTCGTGGTGCTTCAGTCCAACCTCGGCGCCTCTGACCAGCCGGCTCCGCTTTTCTTTGTCCAGCTCCAGCGCCTAGCCCCTCGAGTCATAAGCCGCCCCTCTACGGAAATCAGGATTTCCTTCGAGTTCCGTCTTATGCTGGTCGGGGCAGTTCGAGGCGCTTCCGCTTTTCTTTGTGCATACTCTCGTTAGAAAAGTTTCATACTATCGAGGACTACAACTTTAATTGGAGCTGATTAGTATGCAAATGAATTCACATAATTCTTCCACAGAAAACGCACTTCATAACTACAAAGCAGGTTTGGGTGTATTCACGGAAAAAATGCCTGAATTGGCAGAGCAGTATAACGCCTTCACACAGGAATGCTTCAAAGAAGGGACACTTTCGAAAAAACAAAAACAGCTGATTGCATTAGGGATCAGTCTGTATTCCCAAGACGAATATTGCATCATTTATCACACAAAGGGCTGCTTGGACGAAGGTTGCTCTGAACAGGAAGTCCTTGAGACGATTGGTGTGACAGCAGCATTCGGCGGCGGGGCATCGATGAGCCAGGGAGTGACTCTTGTTCAAGAGGCCATGAGCGAATTGAATCAATTGAAGCAATAATGTAATGGATGAGCCAGTATAGGGGAGAAAAAGGGATGAAAAAGGAGAATGGGATGTCAATATTCGACCCTACCCATTCTTCTCCCTTCACTCGCTGGATAATCCCTTTATATCGCTTTTGGCAAGAAGAGCGATTGATGTTAGGATTACGGTGTAACAATCAGCAAGCACAAAAATTGAAAGGATTGATTCCTCATTAACTCTCTGAAAATGGATTACACGACTGAAATGGAAAAAGCGATGCAAAGCGCTCACGGAGTAGGTTATGAAGTCTACAGACGAAAGCATGATATCAGAATGCAAGTAGAGAAACGAAGAGAGGCCAATTACGTAGCAAGCAGAAGAATTGTTGCAGACATTGATCGCAAGGTACACGCTAATATATAATAAGGAAAGAACAAGAATAGCCGGTGATATTTTCACCGGCTATTCTTTTTGAATCGCACATGAAGAAGGCCTCTTTCGCCTATCCTAGAATAAATGGAAGCAAGGCAGGCAAATTCCGATTTCAAAGGTGGACAGGCTCATCTCCATCTCCCTGTTTTTGCCTACACGGTATTCGGTGAAAGAGTTGCTATCACTTTTCATTTGTTATAAGATTGTAATGAGAATAAATTGAGAATAGAAAACTCAAAATCAAATCTTATTTGATGTTAACGGAGGTATAAATATGGCAGCTTCAACTTTAGTAATCAAAGACCTTCACGTAGAGATTGAGGGAAAAGAAATTCTAAAAGGTGTGAACCTGGAAGTGAAAGGTGGAGAAATCCATGCAATCATGGGACCGAACGGTACTGGTAAATCCACTTTATCTTCTGCTATCATGGGCCACCCTAAATACACAGTAACAAAAGGAAGCATCACGCTTGATGGAAAAGACGTCCTTGAGATGGAAGTCGATGAGCGTGCGCAGGCAGGACTATTCCTTGCAATGCAGTACCCAAGCGAAATCAGCGGTGTAACGAATGCTGACTTCCTGCGTTCTGCCATCAACAGCAGACGTGAAGAAGGAGAAGAAATCTCCTTGATGAAATTCATCCGCAAGATGGATGAAAAAATGGATTTCCTTGAAATGGATCAAGATATGGCACAGCGCTACTTGAATGAAGGATTCTCCGGCGGTGAGAAAAAACGCAACGAAATTCTTCAATTAATGATGATTGAACCAAAAATCGCCATCCTTGATGAAATTGACTCTGGTCTTGACATCGATGCACTTAAAGTCGTTTCTAAAGGAATCAATGAAATGCGCGGAGAAGATTTTGGCTGCTTGATCATCACTCACTATCAGCGCCTGCTTAACTATATTACGCCAGACCATGTACACATTATGATGCAAGGACGCGTTGTTAAATCAGGTGGAGCTGAGTTGGCACAGCGCCTTGAAGCAGAAGGCTACGACTGGATCAAGCAAGAACTAGGAATCGAAGACGAAACTGTTGGTCAAGAAGCGTAAGCGTTAGGGGGATAAAGATGACAGTGGATACAAAACTACCAGTAGATCAGGAGTACGTAAGCTCCTTTTCAAAGGAGCAAGGTGAACCTGAATGGTTCGCTTCCCTGCGTACAGAAGCATTGGCTAAGGCAAATGAACTTCCAATGCCAAAACCGGATAAAACAAAAATCGACAAATGGAATCTTACTCAATTCAGCAATCATTATGTGAAAAGCGAGAAATACGCTTCTTTGAATGAATTGCCTGAAACGGTAAAATCATTGATCGATCTTGAAAATACATCTCAAAACTTATATATCCAAAGAAACAACTCTGCAGCTTATTTGTCTCTTTCCGATGAATTGAAAGCTCAAGGTGTTGTATTTACTGATATTTTCACAGCAGTAAAAGAGCACGGTGAACTTGTCCAAAAGTACTTCATGAATGACGGAGTGAAAGTAGACGAGCACAAATTGACTGCTTTGCATGCTGCATTGGTAAATGGCGGTGCTTTCCTTTACATCCCTAAAAATGTAGAAGTGAAAGAACCGATTCAAGCTGTATATGTACATGACCAAGAGGGTGTATCTTTATTCAACCACGTATTGGTCGTTGCGGATGACAACAGCTCTGTCACTTACGTCGAAAACTATATTTCTACTGTTGAAGTAGAAAATGGTCTTGCCAACATCGTGACAGAAGTAGTGGCAAATGCAAATGCAAAAGTTGCCTACGGTGCTGTAGACAATCTTTCTAAAGGTTTCACAACATATGTTAACCGCCGTGGAACTGCTGCAAGAGATGCACGCATCGACTGGGCACTTGGATTGATGAATGACGGAAATACCATTTCTGAAAATGTCACCGACTTGATCGGCGATGGTTCTTATGCTGATACGAAAACGGTTGTTGTGGGAAGAGGTTCCCAAATCCAAAACTTCACAACAAAAGTTGTCCACTTCGGTAAAAACACTGAAGGATATATTTTGAAGCATGGTGTATCAAAAGACTCCGCTACATCCATTTTTAATGGAATCGGAAAAATTGAGCACGGAGCTTCTAAATCAAATGCAGAACAGGAATCCCGCGTACTGATGCTTAGCGAAAAAGCTCGCGGCGATGCCAATCCGATCCTTTTGATTGATGAAGATGATGTAACAGCTGGCCATGCTGCATCAGTCGGACGTGTCGATCCAGTTCAACTTTATTATCTAATGAGCCGCGGGATCTCGAAAGTGGAAGCAGAACGATTGATCATCCACGGGTTCCTTGCACCTGTCGTCAACCAGCTTCCTATTGAAGGAGTTAAAAAACAGCTTGTTGAGGTCATCGAAAGGAAAGTAAGATAATGAATGCTAAAGAGATTCGCAAATTATTTCCGATTCTCGACCAGGAAGTCAATGGGCATAAGCTTGTATACCTTGACAGTGCTGCAACTTCCCAAAAGCCGATTCAGGTAATTGAAGCAATCGACAACTACTACCGCCAGTACAACTCTAATGTGCACCGCGGTGTCCATACCCTTGGAACGCGTGCCACTGATGGATATGAAGGAGCGCGTGAAAAGGTAAGGAAGTTCATCAATGCTTCATCGACTGAAGAAGTTGTGTTCACACGCGGGACAACGACTTCAATCAATACGATTGCCGTCAGCTACGGGAGGGAAAATGTCAAAGAAGGCGATGAAATTGTGATTTCTTATATGGAACATCACAGCAACATCATTCCTTGGCAGCAGCTCGCAAAACATACAGGCGCTACCTTGAAATATCTACCGCTTCAAGAGGATGGAACGATTTCACTTGAGGATGTCAGAAAAACGATCACTTCCAATACGAAAATCGTTTCCATCATGCATGTGTCCAATGTCCTTGGCACCATGAACCCGATTAAGGATATCGCTAAAATTGCCCATGAAAATGGGGCGGTGATGGTGGTTGACGGGGCTCAGAGTGCTCCTCACTTAAAAGTGGATGTGCAGGATTTAGATTGCGACTTCCTGGCATTTTCAGGACATAAAATGGGCGGGCCGACTGGCATTGGTGTCATGTACGGCAAAAAACACCATCTTGAAAAAATGGAGCCTGTCGAGTTTGGCGGCGAAATGATTGACTTCGTCGGACTCCAGGAATCCACATGGAAGGAGCTCCCTTGGAAATTTGAAGGGGGGACTCCGATCATTGCCGGAGCCATCGGTCTTGGAGCCGCAATTGATTTCCTGCAGGAGATTGGCTTGGATGAAATCGAGAAGCATGAACATAAATTAGCTGCATATGCTTTGGAACGTATGTCTGAGATTGAAGGAATGACGATTTACGGTCCGAAAAATCCGCAAAATCGTGCAGGTTTGATTACATTCAACCTGGCAGATGTCCATCCGCATGATGTAGCGACTGTATTGGATGCAGAAGGAATTGCTGTCCGTGCAGGACATCACTGTGCACAGCCGCTGATGAAATGGCTGGATGTGTCTTCAACTGCAAGGGCCAGCTTCTACCTCTACAATACGGAAGAAGATATTGACAGCCTTGTAAACGGGCTTGTCAAAACAAAGGAGTATTTCAGCAATGTCTTTTAATAACTTAGACGCTCTATACCGCCAAGTAATCATGGATCATTATAAAAACCCGCGGAACAAAGGCAGCCTGGAAGACGGTAGTCTCACAGTGGATATGAACAACCCTACATGCGGAGACCGGATCCACCTGACGATGACTGTCAAGGACGGAAAAGTGGAAGAAGCTAAGTTTGACGGAGAAGGCTGTTCTATTTCCATGGCATCCGCCTCTATGATGACGCAAGCCATCAAAGGCAAGGATGTTGAAACAGCTTATAAAATGGCAGAAATCTTCTCAGACATGATGCAGGGCAAAGAATATGATGATGATATCGATCTTGGAGATATCGAAGCACTTCAAGGGGTTTCAAAATTCCCTGCCCGCATCAAGTGTGCGACACTAGCCTGGAAGGCGATGGAAAAAGGGCTGAAAGAAAACGAATAAAGAGTTTCTACTCTTGAATGGAGGAATGATTTATGGCTAAGAAAGCGCCAGAAATCGGGGATTACAAATATGGCTTTCATGATAAAGACGTTTCAGTATTCCGCTCCAAACGCGGCTTGACTCGTGAAATTGTCGAAGAAATTTCCCGTATGAAAGATGAGCCGCAATGGATGCTTGATTTCCGTCTGAAATCATTGGAGCATTTTTATAATATGTCCATGCCGCAATGGGGTGGAGACTTATCAGCACTTAAGTTTGATGAGATCACTTACTACGTGAAGCCTTCAGAGAAATCTGAACGTTCATGGGATGAAGTGCCAGAAGAAATCAAACAGACATTTGATAAACTCGGCATCCCTGAAGCAGAGCAAAAGTATTTGGCAGGGGTTTCTGCCCAATATGAATCCGAAGTTGTCTACCACAACATGAAGGAAGATCTTGAAGAGATGGGTATCGTATTCAAAGATACTGACACAGCCCTAAAAGAAAACGAAGATATTTTCCGTGAACACTGGGCAAAAGTCATCCCGCCGACAGACAACAAATTTGCTGCACTTAACTCAGCAGTTTGGTCAGGTGGATCTTTCATCTACGTACCACCTGGTGTTAAAGTGGATACGCCGCTTCAAGCTTATTTCCGCATCAACTCTGAGAACATGGGTCAGTTTGAGCGTACATTGATCATCGTCGATGAAGGCGCGCATGTGCATTATGTAGAAGGATGTACAGCACCGGTCTATACGACAAACTCCCTTCACTCTGCAGTTGTTGAAATCATCATCAAGAAAGATGCGTACTGCCGCTACACTACTATCCAGAACTGGGCGAACAACGTATTCAACCTTGTTACAAAGCGTGCAGTCTGTGAAGCAAACGCAACGATGGAATGGATCGATGGAAACATCGGATCTAAACTGACGATGAAATATCCTGCAGTCATCCTGAAAGGTGAGGGCGCAAGAGGTATGACACTATCCATTGCATTGGCAGGTAAAGGCCAGCATCAGGATGCAGGTGCAAAAATGATTCACTTGGCTCCGAATACTTCTTCTACGATTGTTTCGAAATCAATTTCGAAGCAAGGCGGAAAAGTAACGTACCGTGGTATCGTTCATTTTGGACGAAAAGCGGACGGTGCACGCTCCAACATCGAATGTGATACGCTAATCATGGATAATCAATCTACTTCTGATACTATTCCTTACAATGAGATCTTGAACGACAACATCTCATTGGAGCATGAAGCGAAAGTTTCAAAAGTATCTGAAGAACAGCTATTCTACTTGATGAGCCGCGGAATTTCCGAAGAAGAAGCAACGGAAATGATCGTAATGGGCTTCATCGAGCCATTTACAAAAGAACTTCCAATGGAATATGCCGTAGAAATGAACCGCCTGATCAAGTTCGAGATGGAAGGTTCCATCGGATAATTCATTTATACCAAAGATCCGCATTGTGGTTTTCGCAATGCGGGTTTTTATTTGATAAGATGGGGTAAAACATAGTCCCAAGGAGGGGTTGGCGTGATCTATGTTGGAGTGACCGGATGGGGTGACCATGACTCTTTATATACCAGTTTGACGAACAAAAGAGACCGATTGAAGGAATACAGTGGACATTTTCCGATTGTGGAGCTCGATGCCAGTTTTTATGCTGTACAGCCAAAAAGAAATATTGAAAAATGGCTGAAGGAAACTCCCCAATCTTTTCAATTCATCGTAAAGGCCTATCAGGGAATGACGGGGCATCAAAGGGGAGAAATTCCATTTGAGTCTGTTAAAGATATGTTTGAGGCATTCATAGACTCTGTAGGGCCGATTCAAGAGTCAGGAAAATTGGCGATGGTGCTGTTTCAATATCCACCTTGGTTCGACTGCAAAAAGGAAAACGTCGATTATATCCGCTTTTGCAAGTCAATGATGGGGGAATTGCCCTGCGCAATTGAGTTCCGTCATCAATCCTGGTATCGTCCAGAATTCCGGGAAAGGACCCTTGCCTTCATTCGTGATGAAAATTGGATCCACAGCATCTGTGACGAACCGCAGGCAGGAGAAGGATCGGTTCCGACAGTTCTGGAAGCAGTGAACCCTGAAAAGACTCTGATTCGCCTGCACGGCAGGAATTTTCATGGATGGAATAAGCCGAATGGAGACAACTGGCGGGAAGTAAGGTATCTTTACCGATATAATAAAGAAGAACTGCTTGAGTGGAAGAATAATCTCGAGGTCCTTAAGAAGCAGACAAAGGATCTTTATGTGTTGTTCAATAACAACTCTGGCGGGGATGCTGCAGATAATGCCAAACAGTTCATTGAATTGATGGATATTGAATATCAGGGGCTGGCTTCAAGGCAGCTGGATTTATTTGATTGATCTTTTTACTGAACCATTCAGGGGTGTATGAAAGAGGAGAGAAACAAGTATGGAATGGGTAGTGTTATTAGTCATCGGCCTGGCAGCTGGGGCCCTGGGCTCTTTAGTGGGGCTTGGCGGAGGAATCATCATCGTTCCTTCCTTGATTTATTTTGGAAGCTATACCGGCATCATTCCTGAGGCAAGTCCACAAGTGATTGTGGGGACGTCATTGGTAGTCATGATTTTCACCGGTTTATCTTCAACTTTATCCTATATGAAGCATAAAACAATTGATTATAAGAGCGGATGGATATTTTTCATCGGAAGCGGACCAGGAAGCCTTTTGGGTGCATGGATCAATAAAAGCTTAAATCTGCACAGCTTCAGCCTTTATTTCGGTCTTTTTATGGTGTTTGTATCCGTTCTGCTGATGGTGAAGAAATACTTCAAGCCGGTTAAGCATAATCCAAATGCAGGAATTCAAAAAACTTATACAGATCCGCAAGGGAATATACATACGTATGGATTCAGTCCCTTTGTTGGCATCCTGATCAGCTTTGCGGTCGGACTCCTTTCAGGCTTGTTCGGCATTGGCGGCGGTTCCTTGATGGTTCCCGCCATGATCTTGATCTTTCTATTTCCTGCCCACGTGGCCATTGCGACCTCAATGTTCATGGTCTTCTTATCTTCCATTACAAGCTCCATCGCACATATCAGCATGGGGAACATCGATTGGATCTTTGCCTCTGCTTTGATACCGGGCGCATGGGTCGGGGCGAAATTAGGGGTCTACTTGAATACAAAATTTTCATCCAAGACTTTGGTGAACCTTTTAAGGATCATCCTGATCATTGCAGGAATTCGATTGATCCTTCAAGGGCTTGCCGGGTGACAGAGGGGTGACGCATCTATGAAGGAAACAATCCATATTTATCACACGAATGATATCCACAGCCACTTAGAGAACTGGACGGACATCAAACAATATCTAGCGGAATGCAGGGAGAAGCATGAAAAAACTGGAGAAGAAATGCTTCTCTTTGATATCGGCGATTTTTGTGATCGATGGCATCCCTTGACAGAAGCGAGCAGAGGGAAAGAAAATACGGCTTTGCTGAATGACTCCAAGTACACAGCAGCAACGATCGGAAATAACGAAGGGATCACCTTTGCATTTGAGGATCTGGATTCCCTTTACGATGATGCGAATTTTGATGTGATTGCGGCGAACATTTTTTACAAGGGTGGCGAACGACCCGATTGGGCTCTGCCGCATAAAATATATCAGACAAAGGGCGGCATCAAAATAGGTGTCACGGGAGCCACAGCCTATTATGACACCTTTTATGACCTTCTCGGCTGGGATATAAGAGATCCTTTAAGAGAGCTTGAACACCAGATCGACAGGTTGAAAAAAGAAGCTGACATCATTATCGTCCTTTCGCATTTAGGGATCTATGAAGATGAACAGCTTGCCAAAATGTGTCCGGAGATTGACTTGATACTTGGCGGACATACACATCATCTTCTGGAAAATGGAAAGTTTGTAGGCAAAACATTGTTGGGTGCTGCGGGGAAACATGGCAGGCATACAGGCCATATCAAGCTGGAATGTGATACTGGCAGCAGACAAATCTTAACGAAAAATGCTGAAATAAAATCCTTCCCGCCCCATAATGTGGATCCTTACTGGTCAAAAGGAGAAGAGATGCTGCAGAAAAAGGTTGTCCAACTTAATCGGCGAATCGAAACTGATTGGTTTCATCCATCTGAACTTCCCCAGATGCTTTGTGATGCCCTTCATGAATGGTGCAAGGCTGATTGCACCATGCTGAATGCCGGGCTTGTCCTGGAGGGATTAGGCGAAGGGAATGTAACTGAATATGATTTGCTGAAGTGCCTGCCTCACCCGATCAATCCATGCGTCATTACCGTAGATGGTGCCGAGCTGAAGGAAATCATCAAGCAGTCATGCAATCCCGATTTAATTCAAATGGATGTGAAGGGCCTGGGATTCAGAGGGGAAAAGATGGGGATGTTCCATTACAATGGCATCCGTTTTGATCCTCATTTCAAGCAAATCATGATAAATGGTATGCCGCTAGACCCCGTTCAATCGTACCGGCTTGCGACGACCGATATGTTTACATTCGGCAAATTCTTCCCGGAGCTTCAAAGGGCTGAACATAAAGAATATTTCTTTCCTGAATTTCTAAGAGATATCATGGCATGGAAGCTTAAGCAACTGGCAGATTGATTCACTTACAGCATGGCCCTTTCATACAAATGGGTATGAAAGGAGTTGAGGGACGTGGTTTCTTTAACGCCTGTAGAGATAGAAGGCTTCACTTTCCTGGCAATTTCCGTGGAACTCCCGAAGACCACTTTGCTCGTCGTTACGAGCGAAAGGGGCTATATTATGTGCGGCGCCCTTGATGTGGGACTGTTGAACGAGAGGCTTAAGGACCGAAAAATACTGGCAGGACGCGCAGTAGGCGTCAAAACCATTGATGAGCTCCTTGAGGCTCCACTGGAGTCAGTCACTCATGAAGCCTTGAATGCCGGGATTATCCCGGGGATGCTGGGAAAGGATGCATTGCTTCTTATGCTGTAGCGGCAAAAAAAGGTATATTCCTCATGTAATGCGAGGGGTATACTTTTTTTTGAATCTTTACCTTTTGACGTAAAATAAGGACTAATTCACCTTGAAAAAATTCTTTAATTCTATATAATGAGAAACTAGAAAATAATGTCGGAAAAAGAAAAACTTTCAAAGATAAAGATTAGGAGAATCCTATGAGGCTTATATCCACAAGGTCGTTGGAACCTGGCATGATTTTGGCTAGTGCAGTGTACAACCAAGTAGGACAAGTACTGCTGCAGGAAAAAGTAGAATTGAAGACCTCTTTGATCAAACGTTTGGTCGAACTCGATATCAAATATGTCTATATTGAAGACTCTTTATCCGCAGGGATTAAAGTCAAGGACACAATCCCCGCTTCCGTCAAGCATAAAGCGATCCAGACGGTAGAAGCAGCTTTTACAGATATGCAGGCAGAAAACAAGTCGAAAAGAAGCTTTTTACTGGATCAGAATTCTAAGATATTCAAGGATATCATCAAGGGCCTTTTGGATGAAATCAAAGGGAACCGGGACCTTCTCACGATTTTAACAGACGTGTATATATATGATTCGTATATTTTTCAACATTCGTTCAATGTCACTCTCTACACGCTTGCAGTGGCTATGGAATTAGGCTATTCAAGCAAGAGCCTGGAAACCATCGGACTTGGCGCCATACTGCATGACGTAGGAAAGATGATGGTGCCGGAAGACATTCTTATGAAGCCCGGTAAGCTGACAGGGGACGAATTTGAAGTCGTCAAAAAACATACTGATTTTGGATTCGACATTTTAAGGCAGCTCCATACAGTTCCCCTTTTGGTCGCCCACTGTGCATTTCAGCACCACGAGCGGCTGGATGGATCAGGCTACCCAAGGGGATTGAACGGCAAGGAAATGCATGAATATGCCAAAATCATTGCCGTAGCGGATGTGTTTGATGCTGTCACTTCCAACAGGGTGTATAGGGATGCCCTTCTGCCGCATGAGGGGCTGGAGGTTTTATATGCCGGTTCCGGAACATTGTTCGAACCAGAAATTGTTGATGCATTCAGAAGGTCCGTAACCATCTATCCAAATGGCATGACTGTCCTGTTGAATGATTCCAGAAAAGGAATTGTATCGAAGCAAAACCCTGGTCTGACTGAAAGGCCGGTCATCAGGATCATTGAAGAAGATGGCCGTGAACTTCAGGACCCATATGAAATTGATCTGAAAACAGAATTGGATGTCATGATCCAGAGCTGTGATGTGGATTGGAAAAGTCCCGTTGCGAAATAATTTCTTGCGTTAATTCCTCCTGTTCAAGCATAGATATAGCTTGTAAAGGGGGAATTTTTTGTGGCTAAATTCCATAGTGTCAAACCCCGGCGGCCAGGACCGCTTCCAACCCGCTATGTTTTTCTTCTTACATTTGTCTTCTTTATTTTTTCTACGGTGGCAGGATTATGGATTGTCAATGCCGGGCTGAAACCTACTCTCACTAAGTACGCGGAATCTGAAACGAAAAAAATCGCCGCGCTGGTCATCAGCAAAGCCATCAATAAAAAAGTCGCCAGTCTGATGGGGGAGGATCTAATTGAATCCATCCCAAGCGGCAGTTCGGACGGGATGCCCATCATCAATTTCAACACGAAAGTCATGAATACGGTTTTGGAACAGACGCAGACCCTTGTTCAAGAGAATCTTAAGGAAGCAGAAAAGGGAAATCTGTCAGTGCTTGATACCCTGACAGATGTGGAAATAGATAAAGAAGAGACGGCTAAAAAGCAAGGAATCGTCTATCTGGTTCCCCTTGGACAGGCGACGAATAATGCCCTCCTTGGGAACCTCGGGCCAAAAATCCCCATCCGCTTCCATGCAATCGGGGATGTAGAGACGGATATCAAATATAATATCCAAGACCGTGGGATTAACAATACTTTCATCTATTTCTATGTCCATGTTGAAGTAAATGTCCAGATGATCATCCCGTTTGCGACAAAGATGACGAAGTACGAACAAAATATCCCGATTGGATTCACCCTGTTCCCTGGCAAAGTCCCTCAGTATTATAACGGAAATGGAAAAGCCAATCCTTCCATTCAACTGCCTGGGTCGTAGGAACTAATAAAAATTCAGAGATAAAAAGGCCAATTCGGCCTTTTTATTATGTCTACAATAATTTCCAAATGCTCCTTTAACTAATTAATATAGTAAAAACCGATAGATTTTATGTCTACGTACTATCCTGAAAAAATTTTAAATATTGTTTTGACAAGCATTTTAAATGCATATATACTTGATTTTAGATTATATTAAATAATCAGATAATATAAAAAATTCCAATTCTTTGGTACTTGAGTTGGAGGAGAAAACAGGGGGGAATATGATGGATAATCGTCCACAGTGGGGGACAAGGGCCGGCTTTGTCCTTGCAGCAATCGGCTCGGCAGTAGGTTTAGGGAATATTTGGCGTTTTCCAGGAACAGCATATGACAATGGTGGAGGGGCATTCTTTCTTCCGTACTTATTTGCCCTTTTAACTGCGGGGATTCCGCTTTTAATTCTTGAATTTACCATCGGGCACAAGCATCGTGGATCAGCTCCGTTATCTTATGCACGGGTTCGCCGCGGTGCAGAATGGATGGGCTGGTGGCAAGTAGCCATTGCATTTGTCATCTCGACTTATTATTCCGTCATCATTGCATGGGCAATGTCTTACTCAGTATTTTCATTTAAACTTTCCTGGGGTCAGGGAGACACCGTCAATTTCTTGGTTTCAGACTACTTGAAAGTCGCTAAAGCAGGAGAGGTAGGAAGTTTGGTGCCTGGCGTCCTTATCCCATTGATCATTACTTGGGTCGTTACATTAGCAATCCTTTTTGCAGGCGTCAAGAAAGGTATCGAAAAAGCGAACAAAATTATGATTCCAGCACTTGTTGTTTTATTCTTGATTATTGTTGTTCGCGCGTTGACTCTTGAAGGCGCAGTAGATGGATTGAATGCATTCTTCAAACCAAATTGGGACATGATTGCCAAGCCGCAGGTATGGGTGGCCGCATATGGACAGATCTTCTTCTCGCTATCCATTGCATTCGCTATCATGGTTACTTACTCAAGCTATCTTCCAAAAAAATCGGATATCACTAATAATGCCTTTATTACAGGATTTGCGAACTCCAGCGTTGAATTATTAGCTGGTATCGGTGTTTTCGCAGCACTTGGTTTCATGGCGCATCAGCAAGGTGTTCCAGTCGATAAAGTGGTAAGCAGCGGTGTCATCCTGGCATTTGCCGTCTTCCCGGAAATCATCAACCAATTCCCTGCATTAAATGGATTGTTTGGATTCTTATTCTTCTTCTGTTTAGTTCTTGCAGGATTATCATCACTGATCTCCATTGTTGAAACATTCATTGCAGGGGTTCAGGAGAAATTCAATGTATCCCGTAAATTGGCTGTTTCAGTCGGCGGCGGTCTGTCAGCTTTGATTTCATTATTCTTCGCCACTCAAGGCGGATTGAACTTCCTTGATGTAACAGATGAATTCATCAATCAATTCGGAGTTGCATTAGCAGGATTGTTCGAAGTTGTCTTCTTCGCATGGTTCGTGAAGCAGCTAAATCCATTGAAGCAGCATGCGGATGCAATCTCTGACATCAAGCTTGGCGCATGGTGGAAGATCTGTTTATCGATCATTACCCCAATCGTTTTAGGCTACATGATGTACGGTAAATTCAAAGAACGTATTGTAAACGGATATGGCGACTATCCAGCAGACTTCTTATTCAACTATGGATGGTCTGTAGCACTTGGCGCCATTCTCATCGCTGTTCTGATTTCAAGAAAATCCTGGCCGGGCAGCAAAATCGAAGTACCGGCATCAGATAAGGAGGTTTCAAGCTAATGGACGCTTCAGCAGTAGTCATGATGATCATCGGTATGGTAATCATTTGGGGAGGACTCGGAGCGAGCATTCTCCATGCAGTCCGAAAAGCTAAAGCCTCAAAATCTTCTTTATAAGATGAATGAAAACCGGTCCTCTTCTAATAGAGGGCCGGTTTTTTTATGTCTTGAAAAAATAATGAAATTGAATCAAGCGTGTGAGGGAAATTACAATAAAATGTCTCAAAAATTAGGTTAGAGCGATAAAATGTATGCAAAGTTTGGGGGAAATGTCTATCCTAAGGAAAAAATGAAGAAAAAAAACCGGTAAATCAGGGGCTAATCCCATTCTTCCTACGGTCTATGCGCGAGAAACCTCTGTTTATGCGCCATTTTGCAAGTTCTATGCGCGAAAAAATCCCGGCTATGCGCCAGCCGCTACGGCTTATGCGCGAAAGACGTTATCCTATGCGCCAGTGATAAGTTCTGCACTAAACGCAAGGTAGCTATAACCCTTTTTTGAAGGCATCTCCCAAGATTCTGTCATAATTCGACAAAAAACGGGGAGTGCCTGTGCTCTCCCCCCTTATAATGGACAAATAAGATATGATGAATATACGACAAGTCTAATTATTCGGGGGAAGATTACCATGACTAAAAAACGAAAAACACCACATGCAAGTGTCGAAAATAGATTGAAGGCTGTTTTAAAAGTAATGAATGATGGGGAGTCTGTTGCTTCAGTGGCGCACGATTTAGGTGTTCATAGAGATACGGTTAATCGTTGGGTTATAGCGTATAAAGAAAATGGAAGAGAAGGGTTAATTAATCCTCGATCCATCACTCAATCACCTGTTACGGAAGATCAAAAACGAATTCGGGATTTAGAAAAACAAGTGAGAGAGCAAAAGGAAACCATTGAAATCTTAAAAAAGTTCGAGGCCTTTCTCAAAAATCAAAAGTAGATATTTATGAAGCGATTGAGTACTTGAGAAAGGATTATATAGTGGAACGATTATGTGCGGTGCTGGGAGTGTCTAAAAGTGGATATTATGCGTATCGTAATCGCCCAAAGTCTCCTCCATCCAAGGAGGAAATAGAGAAGGTAGAGAAGGTAAGAAAAGAGTTCTTCAAACAAAAGGGAACCTTCGGGTCCAAAAGGATTGCGAAGGAATTAAAAGCCAACGGGACGATAATTAATCATAAGAAGGTCGCGAAAATCATGGCAGAAAGCAATTTAAGGGCGGTTGTCAGAAGAAAGAAGTCAACGAAGGTAACAAAAGAGCAATCAGCTGGATATGTGTATGAAAATGGATTGAATCGACAATTTGACGCTCTGCTTCCAAATCAAAAATGGGTGACCGATAAGACAGAAATAAGCATCGACAATCAAAAGTTTTATATTTCTTCTTTAATGGATTTGTATAATCGCGAAGTGATTGGCTTCGAAGTTAGCACTAGCCCAAATACGGATCTTATTCGTGAAACTATTCAAAATGCACGAAAAAAACGAAAGTTAAAGTCGTTAGAAAATGTTTTAATTCATAGTGATCAAGGAAGTGTTTATCGTTCATTTGAGTATCACAAACTTATGAAGCAGCTCAAATTCACTCCCAGCATGTCTAGAAAAGCGAATTGTTGGGATAACGCGGTCATTGAGAGCTTCTTTTCACAATTAAAGACGGAATTCCCACATTTTTATCCCAATACAACAGCAGGTACGATTGAGAGAAATTTAAGGAAGTATATTCGTTACAATAAGAAACGCATCCAAAAAAAGCTTGGATACGTATCTCCTTCAAAGTTTTATTCACAGTTTAAAAAGGCGGTATAAACTGTCGTATTTTCGTTTGTCCATTAATTGGGGGGTAGACCACTGTCACTTTGTTATTATGATTGGTTATTCCGCTCCCATATACGCAAGTAAGGATATGGATCGAATGACCATTCAATCAGGCCGTTGTCTTTATACATTCCGTAGTGGAGATGTGGAGGGAATTTGCCCGATGTGCCAGGAGGTCCGTATCCTGAGCTTCCTACTCCTCCAATCAACTGGCCAGGCTTCACCACACCACCTACTTGCAGGTCTTTAGCAAATCCGCTTAAATGGGCAAAGTAGTGGTAAGTGTTATTGATATCCCGAATACCAAGGCGCCAGCCTCCGTATTTGTTCCAGCCTTTCATTTCGATGACCCCATAGCAGGTTGCACGGACAGGGACGCCGTAGTCGGCAAAAATATCCGTGCCTTCGTGGATCCGCCTGCCGCCCCAGCCTCGTGCATCTCCCCAAGTATTCTTGTAGCTGTAATTGAAGCGTGAGGGCAGAGGAAATGCTTTTTCGTCTAACTCCAATTTCCCAAACGTCTTGTAAAGCTGCGCTTTCTCCATGATCAAGCTTACAGCCTTATCTCTTTTATAATAATCCCAAAGTGCAATCCGGAAATTTTCTTCATCCGATCCGTAAGGCTGCAGGAATTGTGCCATTGCAAATAATACATCTTCTCCAGTAGTCATATCTGCAACCCCATCCCCGTTTCCATCCACGCCTTTTCCATTGAAAATGGTGATGGATAGAAGATCCTTGGCATCAGGATTTGGATTGAGATAACCTGCCCATTCTTGATTTTTTATATAGATGGCAGTCAATCCATCCGCTTTCGGCAGATCCCTTCTGACAGATCGGATGCTTCTCTCATATTGATCGATGGCGGCATAATAATACCAAGGAATCTGGGTCAAGGCATCCATCTTTCTATATAACGCCATTCTTTCTCTATAAACATCCGCATCGCTTTCTTTTGCAAAAGCCATCGATGGCAGGAAACCTGCCAAAAGAATAATTAGTATCAGTACAGTTCTCAAAAGGGTCTCCTCCTCATGCAGCAGCATGTATATAGTTTGGCGATGACAGCGTATTTTCATAAATATCAATAAATGGTAATGGTAATATTCGAAGCTTGTCTATGCAGTTTTAGTATGTTAAAGTGACATGTGTAGGAAGACCTTTTACCTGATTTCTTTACATAAATGAAAGGTCAGTTTGTTGAGGAAGCATGCAGTGAAATGAGCTGCTTTTTCAATGTTCTGAGGTTCTTGATGACTCTATTGCTGTCTTGGCCCAAACAACAGATTATGATCGGAGATGAAAGCATGAGCAAAAGAGAAGAACATTTACGTAAACCAGATTGGTTAAAAATAAAGCTAAACACAAACGAAAACTATACTGGCCTTAAGAAAATGATGCGCGAAAATAATCTTCACACCGTGTGTGAGGAAGCAAAATGTCCAAACATCCACGAATGCTGGGCTGTAAGACGCACAGCTACATTCATGATTCTTGGAGATGTATGTACACGTGCATGCCGTTTCTGTGCTGTTAAAACCGGTCTGCCGACTGAACTTGACTGGCAAGAGCCTGAACGTGTAGCAGATTCAGTTCAATTGATGAATTTGAAGCACGTTGTAGTAACAGCTGTTGCCCGCGATGATTTAAAAGACGGTGGAGCTGCTGTCTTTGCTGAAACCGTCCGCGCGATCCGCCGGAAAAATCCTTTTACAAGCATCGAAGTTCTTCCTTCCGATATGGGTGGGGTTTATGAGAACCTGAAGATGCTCATGGATGCACGTCCTGATATTTTAAATCATAATATCGAAACGGTTCGCAGCTTGACTCCGCGTGTCCGTGCTCGTGCAACATATGACCGTACATTGGAATTCCTCCGCCGTGCAAAAGAAATGCAGCCGGATATCCCGACAAAATCAAGCATCATGGTCGGTCTTGGTGAAACAAAAGAGGAAATCATCGAAACAATGGATGACCTTCGTGCAAATAACGTAGATATCATGGCAATCGGCCAATATCTGCAGCCATCCAAAAAACATTTGAAAGTTAAAAAATATTACCATCCGGATGAATTTGCTGAATTAAAAGAAATTGCTATGAGCAAAGGATTCAGCCACTGTGAAGCTGGTCCGCTTGTCCGTTCTTCTTACCATGCTGATGAGCAGGTCAATGCTGCGACAAAAGCGAAGCAGGAAATGGGCGAAAAAGAAATCCAGCAGCAACAAGCATAATAATGTGAAAATCCCCGAGAAAATAGTCTCGGGGATTTTTCTTTAATCCATCATACTTTTGGAACCCTTGCCGGCGCCCTGTTTGCTTTTTTGGTTGTACTCGTCAGTATCGGTGAGGTCGTTCATTTCACCGATCATTTCGTTGTTTTCGTTGACGCCCTTGCTAAGGATATGTCCCTGAGGGGATCGCTTCAACATCAAGTTTGCTGTATCCCGGATGACGTCATGGACATTGGCCATGTTCGAATCCATGGATGCGATATTCTCTACATTCCGCATCAGGGTTGGATCGTCCGTGACATATACGTGGTACCAGCCTGGAACGACAGATAATGCTGTCTTTTTGACTTGGTCGGCCACGTCATTTCTTTCTTTCTTGCCCTTGGCATCTGTTTTGTAGGCGATGAGCACCTCGTGATCCGTTACAAGTGTAGAACAGTCATGGACTTTCGGCAGAGTGCCGACAGCCATTTTACTGATGGTATCTGCGGTTTTCTCACGATTGATGGCATAGATTTCCTGATAGTTGATGCCCTCATTCATGATTGGACTTTTTTGCTGGCGCACATAGCCGAAGTTCTCGGCATGCTTGCTTTTATTATTTGCAAGGTTTTCGTTGTATAATTCAGGTCGGTCACTCACATTGATGGTATTGCCGTTGTCGTGGAATAAGTGATTGTCATCTGCAGCTTTATTTTGACAGGCACTTAAAAGAGCAACGCCCAAAATGGAGGCGACGATGGTATTCTTCCTCAATTGTAACACCCCCTCATTTACTAGAATGACCACTGTTTTATGAATTTTGCTTAGTAATTGATGGGGAATCAGTTATAATTTATAGTAAGAGCAAATTTGAAGGTGGGTGAAGCAATGATTTGCATCAATAATCACTGCTATGAAATTGAGCATGAATTCCGCGAAGGATTCAATGAAGAGGCTTTCCGCAATCGCTACAGTGAAATTTTGACTAAATATGATTTTATTGTCGGGGATTGGGGTTATGGCCAATTAAGGCTTAAAGGCTTTTTCGATGATCAAAACCAAAAGGCGAGCTACGATACTAAAATCAGTACATTGAATGATTATCTTTATGAATACTGCAACTTCGGGTGCGCTTATTTTGTAGCCAAGAAAGTCAACGCCAAGAAAGCATAAGAAATAGGAAAAACGAGCCGACTGCAACTGTCTGGGCTCGTTTCTGTTTTTAAACAGTGTTATTCATTTTCAGTATATGGCGGCTCTTCATTTCGCTCAGGGTCGTCATGAGTGGGGTGGGCACCCGGTTCCTGTCTCGGGATATCCTGATGGAGAGATTTGAATTCATAATTGAAAGCACTGTAATAGCGCTGCCCTTCTTTCCATGGAGTCGATTTATTTTCGACAGGGGTGTATTTTCCGCGCGGAGCTCCATAAGGTCCTTCAGGAGTGATTTCCGGAACGAGGAAGTTCCTCTGCGTTTCTACATTGGAAAAATCCGAGTATTTTTCTTCTTCTTTGTCCATTCCTGGATCTCTTTCATCGTTCATGATGCAGCCCTCCGTTTCTTTGCCTTAGGCTCTTTTCACATGGTTTGCTGCTTTTATGCATTAAAATAGGATAACTTTGCAATCAATACAGAAAATTCAGCTAGAAAAGAGCCTGGATAATCCATCCCAACGTGCAAAATAGGTATTTTGACGTTAAAATCGGCTTTAAGATTTTAACAACAATGTTTACGAAAACAGCCTTGCCTTTATTATGCGGAGGGCATTTCTTTATCATACATATCCGTTAACAGATGAACTCAGATAAAAATTCCTTTAATTCTGCTGCTTCTTCCTCGTTCATGTTAAAAGCATGTTCCAAATATCCTTCTTCTTCTAAATCGTCAGGTCCGAGGATGGCAAATCGGCTGCCTTGCATATCCAGGACCAGCTGCTTGCCATAATGGCGTTCACTGCGTACGATTGCCAAATCAAATCGTTGGTTTTCGCCCATGAAACTGACGAACCGTGTCTTCGTATTTTCAAGATCATCATAAAGATAAAATCGTTCTGACATACTTGTTCGCTCCTTTTTCACATTTCTCATTTCATCTTAACAAATTTGATGGAAAAGGAGTAGGAGAAGAATACGCGGGCAATTTATGATAAAATACGGATGGAAGCAATTGAAAAGGAAGGGTGCTTGCAGTGTACTTTGTCGATCGGGAACATATTGAACATACATTGGCTTTTATGGAAAAACAGCTTGGACTGTTTGAGCAGGTTAAAAATAGCAGCAGTGAAATTGAAAAGGCTGCATTTGAACGAGCAGCGCATACGATCATCGAATGTATCCTAGATGCAGGAAATTCCATGATTGATGGGTTCATCATGCGCGACCCGGGTAGCTATGAAGATATTGTGGACATCCTTGAAGATGAAAAAGTCATTACAAAGGATATGCAAGGTGGCTTGGTAAAAGTTGTGGGATGCCGCAAAATGCTTGTACAGCAATATACCGATGTGGACCATGAAGAAGTTGAACGGATTTTCTCAAACGAGTTTTCATCCCTTCAAACATTCGCTGATTGCGTTCGAAGCTATTTAACCAATGAGCTGGGTCCAGTATCAGCCTTCAAAAACTGACGCTTTCTCTTATGAAAGCGTTTTTTCATTTACCGATTTAGGATAAATTTGTTTGGATCGGGTACATTTTCATTATGACAACGTGTGAAAGGGAAGAGGATTATGAAAGAATATAAAGGATATTTGATCGATCTTGATGGGACAATGTATAGAGGAAAAGAAAAAATTGAAGAAGCCGGGGATTTTGTGCACCGCCTTAATCAGAAAGGAATTCCTTACTTATTTGTGACCAATAATTCTTCAAGACGGCCGGATCAAGTGGCAGCAAAGCTCAGGGATTTTGATATTCCAGCGGAGCCTGACCAAGTATTCACCACTTCTATGGCAACGGCTAATTACATTTTCGAGAAAAAGAACGATGCCTCCATTTATGTAATCGGAGAGGAAGGCATACGCACCGCGCTTGAAGAACGCGGGTTGAGCTTAGTGGAAGAAAAACCTGATTTTGTAGTCGTAGGAATCGATCGCTCCATCTCCTATGAAAAATTGGCATTGGCATGTCTCGGTGTAAGAAATGGCGCCACCTTTATCTCCACAAATGGGGATATCGCCATTCCAACTGAGCGCGGCCTTCTTCCGGGGAACGGATCTCTCACAAGTGTCGTCACGGTTTCAACCCAAACGGAACCGATCTTCATTGGAAAGCCAGAATCCATCATTATGGAACAGGCACTGGAAGTATTGGGCATCCCGAAAGAAGAGACATTGATGGTGGGGGACAACTACCACACGGATATCCTTGCCGGCATGAATGCGGGGTTGGATACGCTCCTCGTCCATACAGGCGTGACATCTGTAGAAGACTTGAAAACATATGGCCAGCAGCCGACATATACAGTGAACAGCTTGTCTGATTGGGATATTTAAGCGGAATTAAAAAGGTATAATCCTCTTATTGAAAGGGATTATACCTTTTTTATGTGTTCTCTACTCAGCTTTTTCCGTACGGTGGGCAAGCCTGCTGGAGGCTGCTGCTGCGATAGCCCCGACGATATCATCGAGGAACGTGTGGCACTTGCCGCTGGATTTATCATTCAAGTCTTTTAGGATCCCAGGCTTCAACTTATCCACATATCCATAATTGGTGAAGCCAATGGAACCATAGACATTCACAATGGAAAATGCCAGGATTTCATCTACCCCATATAATCCTTCATCGGCTTCAATAATGGATTGAAGAGGCTCTTCAAGCATGCCTTTTTCGGCAAGGATGTCCAACTGGATGCCTGTCAAAATGGCGTTTTGAACCTCCCGTTTTGAAAGGACGCGTTCGATATTATCGATGCATTCCTCAATTTGCAGATCATCATGATATTTATGCTGCAGAAACATGACCAGTTCAGCGATGTCCTTGATTTCAACTCCACGTTCCAGAAGCCACTTTCTTGCAGTCTGTTCAGACATGCTCATTGCATTTTTTCCGCTCATATCCGTCACCTTTTCTATAAGTATTTGTATTTCAAAGGTATGAATTTGTCCAAGATGTATAGAACCATTACATATCATTTCAATTTTATTTCCTAATATCCTCTAATTATTCACATTTCTCATCAAGAAGATTAGAACGCCACATATAAATAGAAATAAAGAACGGTGAAGAGAGGAATGAGATGATGTCCGATATTCTTCAGAAACATTTCGGCATACAGCCAGAGCAGTCTTACATGGTAAGAAATCAAATGAGATATATTTCAGGCGGCGTTTTGTATACGGTGGTACCGGTGACTCATGTAGAAGAAGACACGCTTGTTGAATTATATGAGATGTCCGAGCATCTGAGTAAAGAAGGGGACAGGTATGTTTCCAGGTTTGTCGCGAGTACAAATGAAAAGTTTCTCGTAACAGAAGATGAAGTGGATTATGTGGTTTTAGGAAATGCCCCACATCCAGTTGTTCCTTCCACAAAGCTTGGCAGGAAGCTGGCTAGGTTCCATGATAGGGGAAGGAGCATCGAAAAGGTCATCAAGAGCTGCAGCCGAATCGGAGAATGGAAGTCACTTTGGGAAAAGCGGCTGGATCAAATGGAAGGGGTATGGAACAATTATTTGACGGAGCGTCCGGACCGTGAATTCAGCAGGCTTTTCATAGAATCCTATCCCTACTATATGGGTCTCGCAGAGAATGCCATCCAATATCTCGTCGATACTGAGATGGATGAAGAAACGCGGGATTCAGATGCCGGTACGGTGTGCCATGTCCGATTCCATGAAAGTACATGGGGAACGGAAATCTGTATGAAAGATCCTTTTGACTGGGTTTTTGACCATGCCTCCCGGGACATCTCCGAATGGATAAGGGAGAGGTATTTCAGCCAGAATCGAACATTTCAACCGGATATTCGATCATTTCTGCAAGAATATGAATCAGTCTCCCCGCTGACCGCTTTTTCATGGAGATTGATTTATGCAAGACTGCTGTTTCCGATTCACTATTTTGAGTGCATTGAAGATTATTTCACCGCTTCATCGGAACAGACTCAAAAGCAGCTGGAAGATAAGTTGGAAAGAATGATGAAGACGTCGAGGGAATATGAAGCATTTTTAGGGAATTTTTATCGCATTGCCGACGTTCCACTCAAAAAGATGTCGATTCCGGAAATTCAGTGGCTGAAGAAGTAGTTGAATTAAGTGGCATTTCCTTCATTATGTTAAAATAATAGAAAAACAAGGAAGGGAATCAGCCATGAGAAAAATAGTGATTACACGAAAATTGCCGGCAGAGGCCATTGATGCCTTACAGGATAATTATCAAGTTGCGATGTGGGACTCAGAGGAAGCAAGTGCCCCCCGTGAATGGATCATCGAACAGTCGAAAGAGGCAGATGCACTTCTGACGATGCTGTCAGATAAAATTGATGCAGAATTGCTCCAAGGCGCGAGCCGGTTGAAAGTAGTCGCCAATTTAGCTGTCGGCTTTGATAATATTGACATCCAGGCTGCCACAGAGCGTGGAATTGCTGTATGCAATACTCCTGATGTTTTAACCGAAACAACAGCCGATCTTACGTTTGCCTTGTTGATGGGAACGGCCAGAAGGATAGGGGAAGCAGCCCAGTTCGTGAAAGAAGGGAAATGGAAAAGCTGGTCTCCATTGCTTCTTGCCGGCGGGGACATTTACGGCAAAACCATTGGGATTTATGGAATGGGAAGTATAGGGGAAGCCGTTGCAAGACGTGCCAAAGGCTTCAACATGGACATTCTTTATCACAACAGAAGCCGAAAGACAGAGGCAGAGAATCAGCTTGGGGCTTCCTATGTTGAGTTTGATGAATTGTTGTCATCTTCTGATTTCATTGTTTGTCTCGCGCCTTTGACACCGGAAACAAAAGGTGCATTCAATGCAGAGTCTTTTTCAAAAATGAAATCCTCCGCTTATTTTATCAATGCAGCACGGGGGCCGATCGTTGATGAAGATGCTTTGCTCAAAGCGTTGAAAGAAGGGGAAATTGCAGGTGCCGGTTTAGACGTATTCACTTATGAACCAATCAGCCATGATCACCCGCTGCTATCCCTTCCTAATGTCCTTGCCCTTCCGCACATCGGAAGCTCCTCGGTCGAGACAAGGATGACCATGATGGAGCTTTGTGCAGAGAATATCGAAAACGTCCTGAATGGAAAAAATCCAAAGACGCTCGTCAATAAAGAATGGTTGAAATAAAAAAGCGGATGGCGTAAAAGCCATCCGCTAAACTATTTAAGGTTGATTGATTAGAATACTTGTTCTACTTCCACAACTCCTGGAACTTCTTCCAGCAATGCACGTTCAATACCTGCTTTTAATGTAATGGTAGAACTTGGGCAGCTTCCGCATGCACCCAATAAGCGAAGTTTTACGATTCCTTCATCCACGTCGACCAGTTCACAGTCACCGCCGTCGCGCAATAAGAATGGACGCAATTTATCTAGTACTTCTTGGACTTGTTCCTTCATCATTTCTTCAGACATGTCTATCGACTCCTTTCCATACTCCTATTATAATAACATGAGGGAAAAAAATCTATCCATGGATATCGTATTTGGGCTGGGAGCTTTTCACAGTTTAGAAAATTTCATTTTTTTTGTACAATAAGGATGAAAAGGAGGGGCTGGGATGAGAAAAGAAGTCGAAATTCAAATTTATGGCACAGATCAGATCTGTGCAAGCTGCGTTAATCTGCCTTCATCAAAAGAGACATATGAATGGCTGGAAGCGGCATTGGCGAGAAAGTATCCAAATCAGAATTTCATAATCCGCTATATTGATATTTATAATCCACCTGAAGAAGAAGTGGTGAGAGCATTTGCTGCGAGGGTGATCGAGGAAGATATGTTCTATCCTGTCGTCCTGGTGGAGGGTGCAATTATCGGGGAAGGGAACCCTAAGCTTAAAATGGTCTATTCGGAATTCGAGAAATACGGATATACGGCAGGTTAACATCTTTTAATAAATCAAAAAAGCCGCACTCTCCTATAATAGGATGGTGCGGCTTTTCATTTCTCTTTGTCCAGCTCCAGCGCCCAGCCCCTCGAGTCATAAGGAGAACCTCTACGGAAATCAGGATTTCCGTAGAGGTCCGTCTTATGCAAGTCGGGGCTTTTCAGGGCGCTTCCGCTTTTCTCTTAACCGTTATGGTATTTATACATCCAAAGAATGCCTGACTTCAAGAGCCGGGCTACACGGCCTGTTACACCTCGGCCATTCAATAGGCCGAATCCTTGTTTTTTCCCAAGGGAGCCAAGGACGCCTTTTACTTTGATCTGCGGCAGCTCTTCTGGAAGTTCTTCGTTATTCCAGCGTTTCATCAGTACTTGTACGATCTGCTCTGCCTGGCCCTCTGCAAGCTGTGCACTCGGGGCATGAGGTAGGCTTGCACAGTCACCGACTACATATACATGATCATCGTTTGGAAGTGAATGATATTTAGAAAGGACGACCCTTCCGGATGGATCCTTTTCTACTTCCATATCACGGACGATGCCGACTGGCTGGATCCCGGCTGTCCACACAATGGCATCACACAGGATAGGGTCATCATGATTGTAGACGATGTTTGGCTCCACTTTCGTGATGTTCGCATTGTTGACAATTTCAACACCGTGTTCTTCAAACCAGCCTTGTACATACTTGCTTAAACGTTCCGGGAACGCGGACAGGATCACTTTTCCACGGTCAAATAGTTTAATATTCAAATCTGGACGGCTTTCGCGGAGCTCGCTTGCAAGCTCAACGCCGCTGAGGCCAGCGCCCACAATTCCAACAACAGATTTAGCAGGGAGGTTGTTCAGCGTATGGTACGTAGCCCTTGATTTTTCAATGGATTGAATGCTGTAAGTGAATTCATTAGCACCAGGAACATTATGGTACTTGTCCTCACAGCCGAGTCCAATGATCAAATCGTCATAAGAGACAGCTTCGTCATCTTTTAGATAAACTAATTTCTCATCTGTGGAAACCTTTGTGACCTCTCCGTATTTGACGGAAAGTCTTGGATGCTCTGGGAACGACACCCGGATATGGTGATCGGAAATGGTGCCCGCAGCCAGGGCATAATACTCGGTCTTTAAACAGTGATAAGGAACTTTATCAATTAAGGTAATGGAAACGTCTTCGGGCAATTGGTTTGGAAGAAGCCTGAGCAGCACTCGCATATTACCGTATCCGCCGCCAAGCAGGACTAGTTTTTTCATAGTTATTTCTCCTCTTTTGCTATCGACTTATGCGCTAGTATGATGGTGTTTTGCAAAGAAAGCATTTTCAATATGATGTCTAATACGGAGGAAATTGTATTTCCCTATAGTAATTTCATAAAAAGTATATCGAAATATGGGCAGATTCACAACAGAAATAGGCAAAAATCTCGATAATCTGACATACAATTGGCTGGAGCGGGATTCATTGACGAAAGAATGGAAAAGATGTAGGATTATCAATTAGTAGAGAGGTGATTGCTAGTGAAGCCTATAATTGAATTTTGCATCAGCAACTTAGCGAGCGGTGCTCAGGAAGCTTTGGAAATATTGGAGCGGGACCCTAATTTGGATATCATTGAATATGGGTGTCTTGGCTATTGTGGAAAATGTGCTGCATCCTTTTATGCGCTAGTCAATGGCGAAGTGGTCAGTGCAGATACACCCAAGGCTTTAGTGGATGAAATCTATCAATTTTTAGAAGAAAATCCGATGTTTTAATATAAAAGGGGAGGCCGAATTTGTCGGGCTCCCCTTTCTTTATACAAGTCTATAGTGCCGTCTTCATGGTTTCGCGCATTTCCTGCCAGCGTTCCCTGGCCATATCAACGACTTTCCGATCCGTGGTGCTTTGCTGTTTCTCAATAATTTTCGAGAAATATAAAACAGCAGCATCACGGTTGCCCATCCTTCGCTGGAGTTCAGCAATCATATATAAAATGCGGACTTCGGACATTTGCGTCCCTGAAAAATCATCCATGGAGTAGGATTCCGTGTACTCATGGGCAGCAAGCTTCAAAAATCTCGCTTCCTCTGCGTACATGGAGGCGAGGCGGTAAAGCCAGGCGATGCGTAAATACAACCCTGCTATTGTGACTTTTTTCTCCCGGCGGATAATCCCGCAGTAAATGGCTAATTTATAGGCATTCACTGCCTTGGCAATCGTCCGCTCCCCGCCGAAATCCTGTGGAGTCCATTGCTTGGCCACTTTTTCTTCAAGTTCTTCCCTTATAATGGGAACAAAAAAAGTTTGAAATTCATCGGTATAGGAGTAGCCGCATGATGGGCATACATGGACGTTGTACAATAAAGGATTGACGCCGCCATCTTTATAAATGGGGCAAAAGTCGCTGTCGTGCCGTTCCAGCTTTATGAAGCGGGACCGGATCTTTGTCGTTTTGAAAGAATGTTTGCAAAGCGGGCAATCTAATTTCCTCTCAAAAAATGGAGTGACTTCACTCATCAGAATCTCCTCCTTCCCGGGATGTTGTTCCTCGTTCTTTTGTCTTATTTGTTGAATCTATTATACATCAAATAAGGGTAAAAAGAACTATTTGGAAGGAATGATTTAGAAATGTTTTCAAAGAATACAGGATTGTTGAGAGTTCAAAGCATAGGGTATATACTGAGAATAAAGAACTTGCAGGGAGGTGCATTCTTTTGGAACAAGAACAAGTTGTCAATATTACGGAAGCAGCAGCTTTTCATATAAAAGACATGATTAAAGAAAATGAAGAGGAAGGTGCCTACATCCGGGTATCTGTCAATGGGGGAGGCTGCAGCGGCCTGTCTTATGGTATGGGATTTGATCATGAGAAAAAAGAAGGCGATATCGAACATGACTATTTCGGAATAAAAGTATTGGTCAGTTCACAAGACGCTCCGATCCTTAAGGGAACGAAAATTGACTATAAACAATCCTTGATGGGCGGGGGCTTCACAATCGATAATCCAAATGCCATCGCTTCGTGCGGATGTGGATCATCTTTCAGGACGGCTAAGAATGCCGGAACGCCGGAAAACTGTTGATAAGATATAACGCGTGGTTTCACTATCGGATCCACGCGTTTTTTCGTATACTCATTTCACATCCGAGCAGTCGTCATGCATATGATATGGGTGAATGCCAATTTCATTTCAAGGGGAGAGAAGAATGTTCATTCATCCATATCAGTCAGCTGCATTTTGGGGAGAATCCCGCGTGAATTCTGCGGATGACTTAAAGCCTCAATTATATAAATGGACGAAGTTGACGTATACAAATAATGCCCAAAAGGAAGTATTTCTCATTAGGATTGATAAAAATAATGGGACAGCTGTTTTTTTAAGTTTTCCTGAATTAACGTTGAATCAATCCAATATTAAAGATATACAAAAGGTGGAAAATCTCGATTCGCCTCCTAAAGTTAAAGGGGATGGCGGCAATGGGGGAAAAGACAAGAAAAAGGATTCAGGCGATGGTGGAGGAAAGAAAGGGGGAGGCCAGCAGGCTAAACCTCCTTCGATGGAAGAACTGCAGAAAATGCTTGGCCAATTTTCCGGCGGGCAAGGCCAGCAGGGAGGACAAGGACAGCCTTCCGGTGGTGCACAAGGAGGCCAGCAGGGTGGCCAAAGTGGACAGCAAGGTGGACCAATGGGACAAATCGGGCAGATGTTTGGCGGCCAAGGTGGTCAAGCGGGCGGCATGGGTCAGGGCGGACAGGGCGGACCAATGGGACAAATCGGGCAGATGCCTGGCGGTCAAGGCGGTCTGCCTGGAGGAATGGGTCAAAGCGGGCAAGGCAGTCCATTTGGACAGATCGGTCAAATGCCAGGGGGACCCGCCGGGAGTCCTCAGGGTGGAATGGGCCAAGGTCAGTTGCCCGGCGGATTCCCGGGGGGCGGATCATCAGGAGGAGGCCTTGGAGGCCTTTTTGAATCCGACCGTTACGCCTTGCAGAACGGATGGCATCCAGGGGAGTTCCGGAATTTTGAATCGATGAACCAAGATCAATGTATCCGGTATAATGGATAGAACTAAAAAAGGGATGGCCAAAGGCCTCCCTTATTATAAATTCTTCAATGCGGTATGAATTTCTACATCACCGTTCAGAATCTCGAACGTTTTATAATGAAGATTTTCCATGTTTAGCGATTCCACGAGAACTTTTGCCACATTTTCACGTGAAATATCCGTATTTCGATCCTGGATTTTTTCAGCTGCTTGGATCTTGCCTGAAGCAGCATCGTCGGTTAAAGCGCCAGGCCGGACGATGGTGTATTTCAATCCGCTCGCTTTCAGATGTTCATCGGCGCTGTGTTTTGCATGCAGGTAGTGCTGCATCCCTTCTGAACCCGCCGATGGATTGTCTGCTCCCATGGAACTAAGCATGACGAAACGTTCGATTCCTTTCTTTTTGGCAATATCGACCGCTCTTTTTGCCCCTTCTTCATCGACGGAAGTCGTCTTGTCAGGACCGGTCTTCGAGCCGGATCCAGCGGCAAAAATGATTGCATTGACATCTTCAGCAGCATATTCAAAGTCCTGTTCTAAGTCTGCCACTACTGGTTTTGCCCCCAGCTTTTCCATTTCTTCCGTCTGCTCCGATTTTCGAATCATGGCTTTAACCAAATGGTTGTTGCTTTCCGCTAGATACTTCACGACCATCCTGCCGGTTTTTCCGTTTGCTCCGATTACAAGTACGTTCATATTTATCACCCTTTACTGTAAAGTCTCTATTAGTTTGTGTACCCTTTGCGATTTTAATTAAACAAGAGGGAATCTTTCGGGGTATGTGTGGAATGTTTAAAAAAACCTATAAAAAACGCCGCCAGAATACAGGCAGCGTATAGAAAATTATTTATTCAAACATGGATGTGCTGTGCATCGGCTGAATCCTTGCTTTTGGATCCATGTACGCTTTTGCATTGTTGACGGCTGTAGGAGCCTCGCCGAATCCACAGGCAATCAGTTTTACTTTCCCGTCATATGTACAGATGTCTCCTGCAGCATAAATGCCAGGGATGTTGGTTTCCATTTTGGAATTGACCACAATGGAATTCTTTTCGATTTCAAGGCCCCAATTCTTGATTGGGCCAAGTGAGGATACAAAACCGAAGTTTACAATCAAGGAATCAAGATCGATGACGGCTTTTTCCTCTCCTCGCACTTCTTCGAGAACGAGCTGTTTGATCCCTTCTTCATCCCCGATTATTTCCGTAGGTACAAAAGGAGTCTTGATCTCGACTTTTGAATTCTCCATGTTTTCTACGCTGTGTTCATGGGCCCTGAACTTATCCCGTCTATGGACAATCGTCACTTTTTCAGCAATAGGTTCGAGCATCAGCGCCCAGTCGACAGCTGAATCCCCGCCGCCGCAAATGACCACTTTTTTACCCGCGAAGGCTTGCAGGTCATCCACGAAGTAATGGAGGTTTTTCCCTTCATATTTTTTGGATTCTTCCAATTCGAGCCTGCGCGGCTGAAATGCACCGTTCCCAGCTGTGATGATGACGGTTTTGGAGTAATGGACTTCTTTATCTGTAGTAATCTTAAAAACCCCATCTGCCTGCTTTTCAAGGTCTTCAACAGACTGCTCCAGACATACGGTCGATTCGAATTTTTTCATCTGTTCTTTTAGATTGTTGACTAATTCCTGTGCGCGGATTTTTGGAAATCCCGCCACATCATAAATGTATTTTTCGGGATATAGAGCAGACAGCTGGCCGCCCAGCTGTGGAAGACTTTCAATGATTTTTACGGATGCCTGTCTCATTCCACCATAGAACGCAGTAAAAAGGCCGGTAGGACCGCCGCCGATAATCGTAATATCATATATTTTTTGATCTTCTTTCAATGAGCTCCCTCCAATTCGAACCATCAATTTTTATTCTTATATTTTATCATATTAAATAAAAAGAGTGGCAATGAACGCTTTTAATATTTCGAAAAATCAGTCAAAAGACTGATTGATTTGATTGGTTTTTCATAATATTCTTATCTTTTGTTATTTCCTATATATATCTTGAAAAAGAATACTAAAAAGAATAATATGTAATGGAGGCATTATGTAATTATTTTATGACATTTTTCGTGCATTTTTTTATTATCATTCGTGAAGTGCATCACATACTTTGGTGCGGAAAATTAAACAAATAAAATCTGGTGTGGCGGTGGATGCTAATAGCATTAATCACACAACAAATTCAAAAGGTGGAAGTGATTCATTTGAAAAAGGCTAAAATTGTAGTTTTAGGTGCAGGTTACGGCGGTTTAATGACAGTTACCCGTCTACAGAAGCTTGTAGGGGTCAACGAAGCAGAAATCGTTTTGGTTAACAAGAACGATTACCATTATGAAACAACTTGGCTGCATGAAGCGTCCGCAGGAACTCTTCATCATGACCGTGTACGCTATGATGTAAGTTCTGTCATCGACCGAAATAAAGTAGAATTCATCCAAGCGACTGTTGAAGATATCAACACTGCAGAGAAAAAAGTCATCCTAAGCACTGGTGAAGTGGATTATGACTATCTTGTATTCGCATTAGGCGGCGAAGCCGAAACTTTTGGCATCAAAGGCTTGAACGAATATGCGTTCACTATCACAAATGTGAACAATGCACGTCAAATCCGCGAACACATTGAATACCAATTCGCTACTTATCAAACAGAAGAGCATAAAAAGGACGAGCGTTTGACAATCGTTGTCGGTGGAGCTGGATTTACGGGCATCGAGTTCCTTGGTGAACTTGCAAACCGCATCCCTGAACTTTGCCATGAATACGATGTCGACTTCCAGAAAGTCCGCGTGGTATGTGTTGAAGCAGCACCAATGGTACTTCCTGGCTTCGACGAAGAACTAGTTAAATATGCTGTTGCAAAGCTTGAGAAAAAAGGCATCGAGTTCAAAATCGGAACAGCTATCAAAGAAGCAACTCCAGAAGGCATCATTGTAGCTAAAGGAGAAAGCGAACCAGAAGAGATCAAAGCTGGTACAGTTGTCTGGGCAGCCGGTGTACGCGGAAGCCACATCATTGAAAAAGCAGACATCGAAAACATGCGTGCACGTGTAAAAGTACAGCCTGACCTTCGTGCTCCAGGCCATGACAACATCTTTGTCATCGGTGATTCTTCTTTGATCATCAATGAAGAAATCAACCGTCCATACCCGCCGACTGCACAAATTGCAATGCAGCAGGGTGAAGCTGTGGCTCGCAACATTAAAGCCCTTCTTCATGGAAACGAAGAATTGGAAACATTCACTCCGGATATCAAAGGTACTGTCTGCTCATTGGGTGAAGACGATGCAATCGGAGTTGTATACGGCAAAAAGCTTATGGGAACAAAAGCTTCTTTCATGAAAAAAGTTATTGATAACCGTTCGCTTTACATGGTTGGCGGAGCTGGCCTTGTATTCAAAAAAGGTAAATTCAAATTTTTCTAAGCCGAATCGTTTATAATAAAAGGCAGGACAGCAGCAGCTGTTCTGCCTTTTTGATATTTAAGGAGGGTTAAAATAAATGAGTGATGCAAAACGGGGGAATGTATGGCTGGGTGTCTCAGGACTGGTGATTGATGCACAAGGCAGATGGCTTGTCGTCAAGAAAAAGTACAGTGGACTTAAGGGGAAATGGTCGTTTCCAGCCGGCTTTGTAAAAAACGACGAAACAGCAGATGAGGCAGTTAGAAGAGAAGTATTGGAAGAAACGGGGATAGACACAAATCTGAATGGGCTGATTGGCCTGCGCACTGGTGTCATCAAAGGGGATATCAGTGACAATATGCTCCTGTTTTCTCTTTCTCCTCACCATACAACAATAAGGATCCAGCACGACGAACTAATGGATGTTCAGTGGATGCATCCTGAGACTCTGCTGGGAGATCCGAATGCCTCTGTCCTTCTACATAAAATGGCCAAGGAAGCTTCAAGGGACGTCAAACCATTGACAGATGGCATCAACCCAGGCGACCAGTTCGGGTATACGGCATATAAACTATTTTTGTAATGTTCTGAAATTTTATGAAAAACGAAGTAAATGAAAAGAAACAAGTTATGTATCCGTTTACATTGGCTTATCTCCCCTCATTTTGAAGGTTGGCAAATCGGATGGAACAATGATATATTATCAGAAAATTAAGACAAAACATTCAAGGGAGATGAGCTTCAATGAAAATGAAAATGATCGACTCCAAAGTTAAAAAATGCGACTATTGCTCTGGCAAAGGTTATTTTCAATTGGTTCTAGGCGGATCAGAAACGTGCCCATGCTGCGGAGGGACAGGAAAAAAGAACCTCTGACGGGATGTTAGATGCCCTTTCATAAATACTACTCATTTATAACTACATTCGCTGCTCTAGAAAAATTTGGGGCAGCGAATTTTTTTATTTCGGCAGAGGGAAAATCGTCAAACGATTGTCATTGACTGTAAATGCAACATTCAGTACACTTAACATTAGTGTTTAGGAGGTGTACATACCGTCATGACGATTGCGACATTGCCAATTTCCATGCTCTTATTTTTCGTATTATTTTTTGGAATCGGTTTCTTATTGAACATGCTGCTGAGAATGACTTGGATCATGTCTGTTTTCTATCCAATCATTACAATATTGATCATTGATGATGTCCGGTTCATCGAATATTTCCGAAATGCAGGCCCTTCTTTTGAGAAACTGGGAGAGAAGATAGTTTCCCTGGCACCTGCAGATATCCTCATCTTATCAAGCGGTTTTGCCGGAGCGATTGTATCAGGGATCACTATGCTTGTCCTTAGGAAAAAAGGCTATAGAATGTTCTAACAAACACCTCATTAAGGTGTTTTTTTTATGAGAAAATAAGCGGATTTGAAGTTTGGATGTGCTCCGCTTAGTCAGTTTTTCCCTAAAAAATGAATAAATCCTCTCAGAATGGGAAAGGAATAATTTTGGGAGGAGTGAAAAAATATATGAAAAGAACTAATACGGCAATAAAAAGGATATTCATGGTGCTGTTATTTACGGCAGCTCTTTTTGCTACATTTCAATCCGTTTCCGGTGTGCAGGCGAAAATGGTTACGGAGTGGGTGGCTGATGATTACAGCCGAATTTCATCTCAGACCATTAGTCCTTATTTGCGCAACAGCTATAAAACATTAGGGTTGGCATTTAAAAAGCTCAACTTTTTATCAGCGGGGGAAACTCAAATTTCTTCTAGTGCAGAGGTGAAAGGAAATCCACCAAATCTGGAAGAAGCATTCGACTGGTCCAAATACCCTAAATTGACTGTCACTGCAACAGGATATACAGCCGGATACGAATCAACAGGAAAAAATCCGGATAATCCAAGCTATGGAATTACATATTCAGGATTAAAAGTGAAGAGGGATCTCTATTCCACTGTCGCAGCCGACCTGAGAGTCTTTCCGATTGGAACCATTTTGTTTATCCCGGGTTATGGATATGGTGTTGTAGCTGACACCGGTTCTGCCATAAAGGGGAATAAGCTCGACCTATATTATGAAACCGTCCAGGACGTATATGCGCATTGGGGCAAGAAAAACCTTGATGTATATATCGTTCAAAAAGGCGATGGCAAAATAACGGAAAAAGAATTATCTGCCTTGAATGAAGCTAAGGCCATGCAAGTTTTCAGGCAGCAATATGTCAATGTGAATAATCAATGAAATAAAAAGCAGCAGGCTTCAGCCTGCTGCTTTATTTTTGAATGGAAGAAGGGAGTTCTATCCCGCTATACTGGCCAGGATGGATGCGCTTAGCCAAATGTATCAATCCCTCAAGAAGGCGGGGGGAGGGACGGCAGTATAAAGCTTCTTCCAAGACTTCAATTTTATCTTCTTGAACGGCAAGAAGCTTTTCCCATCCCGGGCGTTTCTTGACGATGGCAGGATTGACTTTCTTCTTGTGCACGCCGACCCAGGCCAAGCAGATGAAGTCCGGGTTTCTTTTCAGGACATCTTCCCAATCGGTCTGTACACTCGCTAATTCCACGTCAGAGAAAAGATTCACGGCTCCTGCCAGTTCACTTAACTCAGTCAGCCAATTCGTCTTGCCAGGGGTGAAGACAGGCTTTGGCCACCACTCCCAGTATAGCGAAGGCTTCTGTTCCAACGTGCTGCTTATATCCTTGCAGGACTGAATGACCCCTGACATCTCTTCAATGACTTGTGAGGCCCTTTCGCTTGCTCCACAAAGGTCTCCAACCGTCCGGATGTCACGGATGATATCAGACAGGCTTTGCGGATCCAGCACAACATGGGGAATTTCCCTCTTCTTCAATTCTTCAATGTTCTTTTCCATTCCGGGTACACTCAATGAGGCTAAAACTAAATCAGGATTCAACTTTTCGAGATCATCCATCCTGATGGACAGATCCGGACCAAGCTTTGGGAGGCTGCTGATCGAAGAGGGCCAATCAGAAAAATCATCGACTCCGACCAGTTGACCCGTCAAATCCAAGTAAGCCAATATTTCTGTATTGCTGGGGCAAATTGAAATCAATCTCATAAGATCACCATATGAAAAAGTAATATAGAATCAAAGTTAAAAGAATTCCGGTCAAGCCGCCGAAGAAAACCTCGATTGGTTTATGGCCAAGCAGCTCTTTTAATTCCTTCTGCCTTTGCTCCGCCGGTTTTTTCTGCCACAGTTTCGCTTCGTCCACAAGCCTCTGGAAATCAGCGGCAAGCTTATTCAGCACGATGGCCTGCTCCCCCGCTTGTCGGCGGACCCCGGTTGCATCGAACATTACGATGATGGCAAATACAGCCGATACGGCAAAAACAGGAGAACCAAGACCGGATTCAATTGCCACACCGGTAGCAAGCCCTGTTACGGCAGCTGAGTGAGAGCTTGGCATCCCGCCTGTGGAGGTAAGCAGCGACCAGTCGATCTTTCTGGTTGCAACGAATTGAATGGGAACTTTAACAAATTGAGCAAAAAAGATTCCGGCAATGGCAGCCCATAGTGGAAAGTTTGTAAGTAAATCCATGAAGTGAGATCATCCTTTCAAGCAGACAGTAATAGAAAGTCGGATTTATTAACTATACCCATAAACACTGGGTGGTTATGCAGAAATTTCTAACTTATTGAATCGATTATAACATAGGGCAAAGGAATCTTAATGGTATTCATAAATTTAGAGGTTCGAAATATTTGGGCATTTCTTTTATAATGAAGAAGGAGGTGAAGCGGGGATGTTTAAAACAATGAATATCCATCCTTTTGAACAAGAATCTGAAGTATTGATTGTCGGATTGAAAGATAAACCTGAAAAATTTGAAGGCTTGTTGTCTGAGCTTGATGAAGCCTTTAGTGGAGAATTAACGGAGCTCGTTAAATCAGGTGATGTATCAGCAAAAGCCAAGTCCACAGCTAAAATACATACATTCGGAAAAGTGAAGGCCAAAAGACTGGTTTTTGCAGGGACAGGTAAAGAAAAAGACCTGACTTTTGATTTGCTTAAAGAAATTTTCGGACGTGTATTCAAGGAACTGAAGTCCCAGGGACAGAGCAATGTATCTGTTATGCTTGATACGTTCCTTGCTGAAGGAATTCAGGCACAGGATGCAGCACACGCCCTTGCAGAAAGCTTTGCTCTTTCTACCTATGAATTTGAAGGGTACAAGCGCAAATCCAATAAGCCTGAGAAGCGCATTGAATCCATTACCGTTCTTTCCGCTTCAGCAGAAGAGGAAATTGATGCAGCCCTTGCTGTCGGCTACGCATATGGTAAAGGGACGAACTCTGCAAGAACACTTGTGAATACGCCGGGTAACTTGCTGACTGCAACAGATTTAGCTAATCATGCAATTCAATTGGCTGAAAAATATGGGTTCGAAACAGACATCCTTGATAAAGAGGAAATGGAGAAACTCGGTATGGGTGCCTTCCTCGCTGTCAATCAGGGTTCTGTGGAGCCGCCAAAAATGATCGTCCTGAAATATCAAGGAAAAGAAAACTGGGAAGATGTCATCGGCCTTGTCGGAAAAGGAATCACTTTCGATACAGGCGGCTATTCCATCAAGCCGAAAGATGGAATCGTCGGCATGAAATCGGATATGGGCGGAGCAGCTGCCGTTCTTGGAGCAATGGAAGTCATTGGAGAGCTGAAGCCGGAACAGAACGTGGTTGCTGTCATTCCTTCCACTGACAACATGATCAGCGGTGCTGCCTTTAAACCTGATGATGTCATCACATCAATGAGCGGCAAAACGATTGAAGTGCTGAATACTGATGCAGAGGGGCGCCTTGCGCTGGCAGATGCTATGACATATGCTAAACATCATGGAGCACAATACTTGATCGATGTAGCTACGTTGACAGGCGGCGTGATCGTGGCTCTGGGGCTTGATAAGACCGGTGCCCTTACGAACCATGAAGAACTATTCGAGCAGGTACTGGAAGCTTCTGATGAGGCAGGAGAATTCATCTGGCGCCTTCCTTATACGAAAAAAGACATCGAAAGAGTGCGTGGAAGCCAAATTGCCGACTTGAATAACTCTCCTGGCAGAGACGGCCATGCGATCATGGGCGGTGCATTCGTAGGTGAATTTGCAGAAGGCACTCCATGGGTCCATCTGGACATTGCAGGAACAGCTACAACGACTAAGGGATACGACCTTGGTCCAGCAGGAGCAACAGGAGCAATGACACGCACACTGGCGCTGCTTGTGGAGAGGTTTGAACCAATAAAATAATTAAATGATTCAACCAGGGATTTCGTTAGGAGTCCCTGGTTTTTTATGTCTCTGAAAATATTTTAAGTTTTCATAGAAATTAATTATTTGACACTAAAAATGTACTATGCTAACTTTATCTTTGTTATTTTATCACTCTACCAATTTACCAAACTAAAGCGTATTGATATTTCGAAAGGAGTTACTGGTTATGAATGCAGTTGTAATTGCTGTCGTTGTCATGCTCATATTGAGTCTTCTGCGCGTCAATGTAGTGTTTGCTTTATTGGCCGGCGCATTGATCGGCGGTCTGACAGGCGGCTTAAGTATAGAAAAAACAGTAGAAGCGTTTACCGATGGATTGGGAGGCGGAGCCAGCGTTGCGTTGAGCTACGCATTGCTAGGTGGTTTTGCGGTCGCCATTTCCAAGACCGGACTGCCTAATCTAATGGTGGATGTTGTTTTGAATGTAGTGGGGAAGAAGGAAGACAGGACAAAGAAGAATTTATCTAAAGCTCTTATCATCTTTTTTATATTGCTGATGGCCTGTTTTTCCCAAAACTTGATTCCGATTCATATCGCCTTTATTCCATTGTTGATTCCACCATTGTTAAAAGTCATGAACGAATTGAAATTGGATAGAAGATTGATAGCTTCTGTATTAACATTCGGTTTGACTGCTCCTTACATCCTGCTGCCTGTAGGATTCGGGCAGATCTTCCATGAGATTGTGGCTGTGAATATGAAGAGCAGCGGTCTTGAAATCCATGTAAATGACATCCCAACTGCCATGCTTCTGCCGACAGCAGGGATGGTAGTCGGGCTGCTGATTGCTATTTTCATTTCATACAGGAAACCAAGAGATTACTCTAGTGAGTTTGATCAGGACTACGCGGCAGAAGGGACTTCATATTCAAAGAAAGGCGTCATCTTTGCCATTCTTGCCATCGTTGCAGGCTTGGTTATTCAATTATTGTTTGACTCCATGGTATTCGGTGCCATGGCTGGAATACTTGTGCTTTATATCACTCGTTCCGTTAAATGGAATGAAGCGGATTCCCTTTTGTCTGAAGGTATGCAAATGATGGCATTCATAGGATTTGTCATGATTGCCGCTTCAGGATTTGCAGAAGTGCTTAAGGCCACAGGGGATGTAGAAAGCCTGGTCAAGCAAGCAGAATCCTTAATCGGGGATAATAAATCGCTTGCGGCCCTATTGATGTTGATTGTCGGGCTTGTGGTGACAATGGGAATCGGTTCTTCCTTCTCTACAATCCCAATCATCACGACCATCTTTGTACCACTATGCGTCCAGCTGGGATTCAGTCCGATGGCGACCATTGCCATCATCGGAACAGCAGGTGCCCTTGGTGATGCAGGCTCACCAGCATCTGACAGTACATTAGGTCCTACATCAGGACTGAATGCAGACGGCCAGCACAACCATATCTGGGATACATGCGTCCCGACATTCCTGCACTACAACCTGCCGCTAATCATCTTCGGATGGATTGCAGCGATTATTTTATAAGATTTAGGACACGGGGACAGGTTCCTCGTCCCATTTACTGGGACAAGGAGCCTGTCCCCGTGTCCCTTTTTTGGGTACAATGATAGAAATAACTGTTTTCCGTTCAGGAGGAGAGCGAATGTATTTTGGCAAAGTCAAAAAGAAATTTGACGGTGACAGGGTGCCGCCGAATCAAAATGTTACCACTACTTTCCCCGTTCTTCATGCAGGCAATGTTCCGTACTATCCACAAGACTTGAAGGATTGGGACCTTAGAGTTTTTGGAGAAGTAGAGAATGAAGCTCTTTTTACCTTCGATGATTTGATGAAGCTGCCCCAGAAAAAGGGATCCAATGATATTCATTGTGTAACCGGCTGGTCTAAGCTTGATAATGAGTGGGAAGGAATTGCTGCTCCGGATATTGCAAACATCGTGAAAGTGAAGCCCGAAGCCCAATTTGTCATCCTCCATGCGGAAGAAGGATGGTCAACGAATCTCCCCTTGGATGATTTTATGCGAGAGAGCACTTTATTGGCTCATTCACATGGAGGGCATCCGCTTACACCTGAACATGGATATCCACTAAGAGCAGTGGTTCCGCATCTCTATTTTTGGAAGAGCGCAAAATGGCTGAGGGCCATCGAATTTTCCAAAGTAGATAAGCCAGGTTTTTGGGAGGAAAATGGATATCATAATTACGGAAATCCATGGAAAGAAGAGCGGCTATCATGGGATTGATAGGATGACAGGTCCCTAATAAGTCTTTTTTCTCTTTTTAGTATGATTCTTTTTGCTAGGGTATCGCCCACGCAAATCAGCTTTAGCCTGCATAAAAAGTAGAGAGGCCATTGAGCTGTATATATAAAAGGAGGAATACCCAATGCATGAAGACTTGAGAAGACCGTTTATTGGAAGACCAGGCTTTGGATTCGGCAGACCTGGTTTTGGATTTGGGAGACCGGGCTTTGGTTTTGGAAGACCCGGATTTGGTTTCGGTAGGCCATGGGGCTTCGGAGGCTGGGGATTTGGTGCACCATTCCTAGGAGGCATCGCGGGTGGATTGCTGGGAAGTGCATTACTTGCACCAGGATACGGCTACGGTTACGGCTATGGTTATCCATACCCTTATGCATACCCATACCCTTATTATTACTAAAATTGGCGAAAGACAAGGAGCTGTGCTTTGTGCATGGCTCCTTTTTGAGTTTTTTGACATGATACTAGTGCGGATTTGTTGATTTTGCTCGGTGATTCTTGGAATAACCGGTGCGCTTTTGGGATTTGCTCTCAACTTTTTGGGTTAACCGACGTACTTTGTGTGATTTGCTCTGCACTTTTGGTGCTAACCGGCGCACTTTTGGGATTTATCTCGCAACTTTTCGCTCTAACCGCTCAACTATCCATTTTATGGATCTTTCCTCAATATCCGGAGCAAAATTTACCTCTGACCAGCCGCTTCCGCTTTTCTCGATCCAGCTCCAGCGCCCAGCCCCTCGAGTCATAAGCCGTACCTCTACGGAAATCAGGATTTCCTTCGAGTTCCGTCTTATGCTGGTCGGGGCTTTCAGGGCGCTTCCGCTTTTCTCGATCCAGCTCCAGCGCCCAGCCCCTCGAGTCATAAGCCGTACCTCTACGGAAATCAGGATTTCCTTCGAGTTCCGTCTTATGCTGGTCGGGGCTAAACAGGGCGGTTCCGCTTTTCTGTCACCCCCATCTCAACACGACTTGCAGGTTGCAGCAGTCCAGGTCGTTGGCTTCTTTGCTGTGGAAGATGAGGCTTAGTCCATCCGGGTTGAATTTGATGACGGGTTTGGACTTGATTCCTGAGCCTTGAAGGATTTTTCCAACCTCTACGGATTTGGACTGCTGTGCCATGTCCATGATTTTTGCGGCAAATTCCCGGGATTCCGAGATTTTTCCCATCAGCAATTCGGCATCTTTCAATAGGATTTTCATTTGCTTGGCGGATCTCATGAACAGTTCGGGATTTGCTGGAGGGAAATCGCGT
This sequence comes from Falsibacillus pallidus, assembly GCF_050990905.1. GTDB lineage: Bacteria > Bacillota > Bacilli > Bacillales > DSM-25281 > Falsibacillus > Falsibacillus pallidus_A. Next base: position 3,118,325 of record NZ_CP158866.1, on the reverse strand, counting down.
ATATAAGAAGGATAGTAATTGGCTGCAAAAGGGGGAATCGGCCTTCTATAAGGGTAGTAAGAGGGAGGATATAAATAGCGTCTCCTCATGGATGTGGTCCCCTTTCTTAACGTGCAGGTTCTGATACTTTATAAAATATGAAGGCCCTAATTTGTACTATGCTTTTTTCTGGTGTCCAAATTTTGATGTCAATGCATAGACAAAAATGACCGCAAGCCCTAAGCTAATCAGAATAATCACGGATAAGGAACCTTCACTGTGCTGCCAACGTCTCCATTTTGAATCCAAGGGTTCTTTTATATGCTCAATTCTTGGACCTGCTGCCTTGAGAATTTCAATTCCATATCCTCCAAGTACTAAACTTGGCTGGCCTTTTTCGATATTTGCCCATAATTCGACCTTATCCCCACCTCGCACCTGGATGCTTTTACCGCCATCATAGTATCCCCAGCCAGGGATATAGGAATAGGGGATATCCACTTCCTGATTTACATGCCAGGCCAGTGCAGGATCCACTCGAAGGATACGCTCAATTTTCACGGTCACAACCCGCTCCTGTGATAGAGGATTATCATTTTTCTTAATCAAAGTGTCCTTCACAACCACTCCCTTTATATGTATTTTGGCGTCTGTCCTCCTTTCATGTATGCTTCCAGGATCAGGAGAAGCATAAATAGGAGTGCTGCTTGAAAAGGCTATAATCAAGAAAAAAACGAATACAATATATTTCTTCATTTCAAAGCCTCCTTTTTCGATTAGACGTTTAAGCAGGCTCCCGGGTTGCAATGAATTTGGACAGGAAAAAAGGATTCTTGTTTGGTAATCTTGAATTATCCCTAATGAAGACTAGAGGAGGAGGCAATTATCATGAAATATGAAAATACATTGATCGGTACGCTTGGGATGGAATTTGTGGAGATCGGAAAAGGGAAGGTCGTTGCGACCATGCCTGTGGATGAAAGGACGAGACAGCCGTTTGGCTATCTGCATGGAGGGGCTTCTGTTGCATTGGCAGAAACGGTCGCAAGTGTTGGAGCGGTTGAACTGATTGATTTGGAAAAAGAAATTTGCTTCGGGCTTGAAATCAACGCCAATCACATCCGGGCAAAGAAAGATGGTGTTGTCACTGCCATTGCTGAAGCTGTTCATAGAGGGAAAAGTACGATGGTGTGGGAAATAAAAATTGTGGACGAGAAAGAGAAGCTTATCTGTACGTCCAGATGCACGATGGCAGTGGTTCCAAAAAAATAAGGGACTGGCGTTTAATTGGATAATGTCTGGGAAAACAATGAAGGACTACTATTTTAAAGGAGAGATTCATTAAAATGAGCTGGTCCAAAAATGATTACCCGGATTCATTCAAAAATCTGCAGAATGATACGAGATCCAAAGCCATTGAAATCGGCAATGCTCTTCTTGACGAAGGGTATGAAGAAGAGAGGGCCATTCCGATTGCGATTGACCGAGCGAGATCGGCAGAGGAAGGCGGCCAGAAGGAAGAAGAATATCATCTATTGCCGCATGACAATGGATGGCAGCTGAAAAAAGCGGATGGACAACGTGCCATTTATGTAGAGGAAACGAAGAACAAGCTATTGGATAAGGCAAAAAAATATGCTAATGACCATGATGGTTCACTCGTGATCCATAAAGAAGACGGTTCTGTTGAAACAACCCTGTATGATTCATAAGAAAGACTGGCCATCATAGGCCAGTCTTTTCATATGTCTATTCTTTTGATCTTTTGAGGCCTTCTTTTTCATGCTTTTCTTTATCCTTCAGTTCATCGAGGACGCTTTTATCCCACATGGGTACCCCAGTATGATAGGCTGCACGGCTAATCAAATGGCCGGCGACCGGTGATGTGATAAAGATGAAAACAATGGCAAGAATCAGCCTTGAATTGAAAATGCCATCTAATGTATAAAAGTAAAGGAATGCTCCAAGGAGCAGGGACATGACTCCCAGTGTGGAGCCCTTGGATGCTGCGTGGTTTCGCGTATATACATCAGGAAGGCGCAAGATGCCGAGTGCCGTAACTAAGCTCAGTAAAGCCCCGATTGCGATAAAGATGCCTGCAAAAACATTAATGATTTCGGTCACGTTCAATGATCTCCCCTTTCTCGAGGAATTTGGCGAATGCGACGGTTCCGATGAAAGCAAGAATCCCGACGAGCAGGATGACCTCCAAAAAGGCGCTCGTTTTAAGGAGCATGGAAATGAGTGCAATCAAAGCGACGAGATTGATGCCAATTGCATCGAGTGCGATGACCTTGTCAGGAATGGTGGGCCCTTTAATGACCCTATAAATCAATGCCAGCATGGCGAGAGATATGCAAATCAGCGAAATTTTCATGATCATTTCCAGCATTATTTGCTCACCTCCAAAATCGCTTTTTCAAACGAATTCCTGATGCCGTCGATGGCTTCTTCCACATCAGGTACATCCATGGCATGGATATAAAGTATTTTATTATCAGTTGAGACGTCAATCACAAATGTGCCGGGAGTCAATGTGATCAAATTGGCGAGCACCGTCACTTCCCATTTTGTTTCGAGAGTGGTCGTCATAGCGAATATTCCAGGCTTCATGTCCAATTTAGGCTTTAAGATCACCTTAAAGACCGCCCAATTGGCTAAAAGAAGCTCTTTGATGAAAATATAGAGAAGGTTCAGGATTGCAGCTGCTCTCAGCAAGTAAAAACGGCTTTTGAAAAACCTTCTCAGACCGAAAATGATAAGCAGTCCTAATAGATATCCGATAAAGAAATCTTTTCCTTTGAACGAGTTCTGGAGAAACATCCATAAGAATGCAAGGAAAAAGTTTAATAGTATTTGAAATGCCATCCTATTACTCCTTTAATACAGCATCTATGTAGATTGCTGGATTTTTTAGGACTTCTGCAGCCTGCGAGATATAGGAGTGTACGAATTCTGCCCCTATCCCGTAGGTAATCCCGATTGCGACCAGAAGCCCAACAGGTGCTACTAACATATAAACAGGAACCTTGCCCTCGTTAGGAAACTCCTTCGGCACTCCCCAAAAACCATTGATGAAGATTTTCATGACAGAATAAAGTACAAAGAGACTCGACATCAGGACCACAGCAGCCCCGATATAATGTCCTGCTGCAAACCCGCTTTTCACCAGAAGAAGTTTTCCTACGAATCCGCTGAAAGGGGGAATTCCCGCCAATGAAAGGGAGGCAATGAAGAATACCCATCCAAGAAGGGGATATCGCTTGATCATTCCACTGATTTGTGAAAGTCTGCTTGTCCCTGTAATGGCAATGATGATGCCGATCAATAAAAACATGGCAGCTTTTAAAAGCATATCGTGGATGAGGTAAAACACAGAGCCTGTCAGTGATTCTTCTGTCATGACGGAAATTCCGAATGTAATGATACCAACAGCGATGATGATGTTGTAAATGATGATCTTTTTAATATCCTCATAGGCGATGGCGCCGATGATGCCGGCCAGGATCGTCAAGATAGCCAGGACCATAAGGATTTGGTGGGTATACCCTGTATCGTGGTAGAAGAACAAGGTGTATGTCCTTAAGATTGAATAGACGCCCACCTTAGTCAAAAGAGCACCGAATAATGCCATAATCGGAGCGGGAGGTGCATAATACGATCCAGGAAGCCAGAAATAAAGTGGAAAAATCGCACCTTTCAAGCCAAATACGATCAAGAATAGTATCGCGATGACTGTAACGATCCCTGGCTGGTTGATTTCGGAGATCTTTCTGGAAATGTCAGCCATGTTCAAGCTGCCGATTACCGAATAAAGATACGCAACGGTAATGACGAATAAAGCTGAAGAAATGACATTGACCAGAATATACTTAATGGATTCCCTCAATTGAATCTTCGTCCCTCCGATGACCATAAGGACATAGGAAGACATCAGCATGACCTCGAAAAATACGAAAAGATTGAAAATATCCCCTGTCGTAAAAGCCCCGTTGATTCCCACCATCAAAAATTGGAAAACAGAATAATAATAGAACTTTTCCCTGCCTTCCCCTATTGACCTAAAGGAATAGATCAAGCAGCAGAATGCGATGATGCTTGAAGTAGCCACAAGCAGGGCTGAAAGCATGTCCGATACAAGTGTGATCCCAAATGGTGCTGGCCAGCTTCCCAAGTTCAATGTCTGTATGCCATCTGTATGGACCGTATGAATCAAGATGATTGAAGCGGTAATGGTCCCAAGCATGGAAATGCCTGAAATCCATCTTTGCAAAACGATATATTTAGTTAGAAAGATCAGCAGAATCGCTGTAAACAGCGGTATGATGATCGGTAAAATCAATAAATTAGTCATTGCCTTCTGTTCCTCTCATTTGGTCCATGTTATCTGTACCCAATTCTTGATAGGCTCGATATGCCAGGACTAAAAAGAATGAAGTTACTCCAAAGCTGATGACGATCGCCGTCAGGATCAAGGCCTGCGGGATGGGATCGACGTAATGCTTGGCATGCTCTCCCAAAATCGGTACGGAACCTTTCTTCAAGCCGCCCATGGTTAGAATCAGCAGATGGGCGCCATGGCTTAATAGACCGGTCCCGATGATGATTCGCAGCAAGCTTTTGGATAACATGAGATAGACCGCACTGGTAAATAAAACTCCTATAATGACAGCCATTAATATTTCCATTATTCACCCTCTCCTATCGTTTGAATAATGGTCATTGTGACACCAATGACAACGAGATAAACGCCAGTATCGAACAGGACTGCCGTATGAAGGGAGGTTTCTCCCAGAATCGGCAAATCGAAATGGCTGAATGCATGTGTCAAAAACGGGACATTGAAAAGCAGGGATCCCGCACCTGTCCCAACGGCAAAGAATAGTCCGATGCCGATTAACAACTTATAGTCGATCGGAATGATCTTTGAAACCGTCTTGATATCATACGCCAGCAGGAGGAGTACAATGGCACCCGATGTCATCAAACCTCCGATGAACCCACCGCCGGGATGATAGTGCCCTGAAAAGAATACCTGAAGGGAAAATAGAAAAATCATGAAAACGACAACGTTAGTCACTGTCTGTAAGATAACATCATTTTTTTTCATTTGTTTTCCCTCCTTCGCTGCTTAATCGAAGCCTGATCATTCCAAAGATGCCTAACGCGGCAATTCCGAGGACGCAGATTTCAAACATCGTATCAAATCCACGGAAGTCAACAAGAATGACGTTGACCATATTTTCCCCGCCAGCCTTGTCATGGGTGTTTTCAATATAATACTTAGCGATTGAATCAAACAATTTATTGCTGTGAGCCAAAATGGCAACCAGCGTCACGATCAGGCCTACCCCGATGGAAATCAAGGCATTCCCAAGCTTGAACCCGATCCCTTTTTCGTGTTTGTTCAATGGCGGCAAGTGATAGAAGGCCAGAAGGAACAAAGCGACCGAAACAGTTTCAATGACAAGCTGTGTCAATGCAAGGTCCGGCGCCCTGAAAATAACGAAAAACAAGGATACGGTATACCCTACAGCACCGAGCGCGATGATGGAGGTCAGCCTTGATTTCGCCAACAGGATGGTTGCCGATCCGATGACAATGATAAGTGCCAGGACAACTTCGTATACACCGATTGGCGCAGTATTCGAAACATCGATCTTGAATGCATCCTTCGTGAAAAGCGTCACACCGGAAATAGCGATGAAGAATAGGAAGATGTAAACCAGATACGAACGGATAAATCCGGTCATATATCCTTTAGTGATCGATTTTGACCCTGATTCCAACCATTTGATGATTTGATCATATAAATGATTGAATGTCAGCTTGTCAGAAAACCAGGAATAGATTTTTGACCATTTTGAGAGCGTCAAATAAAGAATGACCCCTAAAGCGATGACTCCAATGGTCATGTATAGTTCAATTCCAGGACCATGCCAAAACGAGATATGGCCGACAAAATGTTCACCGGGCTCCAACAGATCCGGAAGAATCGCTCCGACAGCAGGTTCAATGATGTTATAGGTAAGGATGTTCGGGAAAAAGCCGAATATGATCATCAAAGCTGCCAGAATAATGGGAGGTGCGAGCATTCCTGCAGGTGCTTCATGCGGTTTGCGTTCCAGCTTGTCCATTTGAAGCTTCCCTGTGAAGGTGCGGAAAAATAGCATGATGCTGTAAAGAAAGGTAAAGATGCTTCCCACCCAAGCGATAATCGGGAAAAGCAAGCCCCAAGTATCTAGGCTGAAAAGGTCCAATTCCGTCACCCGGACCATACCGGTAAAGAACATTTCCTTACTGAGAAAGCCATTGAATGGCGGCAATCCTGCCATTGAAAATGATCCAATCAAGGCGATGGTGAAAGTGATCGGCATTAAGCCCATCAGGCCGCCGAGTTTCCGAATATCCCTGGTACCTGTTTCGTGGTCGATAATGCCGGCGACCATGAAGAGAGCTCCTTTAAATGTTGCATGGTTGATTAAATGGAATACAGCAGCAGCTGTCGCCACGATAAAAATATTCTCATCCATGTCCTTATAATGCAGTGCAGCTGCCCCGACTCCGAGCAAGGACATAATCAGACCCAGCTGGCTGACTGTCGAAAAGGCAAGGATCCCTTTTAAATCTGTTTGTTTAATCGCATTGAATGAAGCCCAGAACATGGTGAAGATCCCGAAGCTCCCAATGATCCAAAGCCATACAGGACTTTCCGCAAAAACCGGGCTCATGCGTGCGACAAGGTAGATGCCCGCTTTTACCATTGTTGCCGAATGGAGGTATGCACTGACTGGCGTTGGTGCCTCCATGGCATCTGGAAGCCAGATGTAAAATGGGAATTGAGCAGACTTTGTAAATGCCCCGAGCAGAATCAGCAGCATGGAAGGGATGAACAGCGGAGAAGCCATGATCATCTCTTTATGTGTGATCAGTTCACGGATGCTGAAGGTTCCAGCCATATTATAGAGAAGAAAGATTCCCCCAAGCATGGATAATCCACCGAATACGGTAATCAGCATGGACTTTTGGGCACCGTAGCGTGATCCCTCTCTTTGGTACCAATAGCCGATTAAGAGAAAAGAGGAAAGTGAGGTGAATTCCCAAAAAGTATATAGGCTGATGAGATTGTCAGAAAGGACCACCCCAAGCATTGCGCCCATGAAAATAAGCAGATAAACATAAAAGTTATGTAGTTGCTCCCGTTTTTTTGAAAGATAAAAAATGGAGTAGAATACGACCAATGTGCCGATCCCTGTAATTAAAAGGGCAAATAGGAGGCTTAGTCCATCCAAATAAGCAGTAAAATCGATCTTGAGTGAAGGAATCCAATGGATTGTCCGCTTGATTATTTCATTTTCCCGTATCGTTGGGATAAAGTGCAGGAAATAGCCGAACAAAAGGGCTGGAACGACTAGGACAAACCACCCTGTATGAATTTTACGAAAACCTTTATATAGAAATGGCACAAAGACTGCCATGACAAAAGGCAGAAAAATGGCTAAATGCAGCAGTGACAAAAAAATCCCCCCTTAATGAATAAAATATTTGTCAAAATATGTGTTTTCTACAAATTGGAAATATATAATAAATGTTCTCCTCTTTTCCGAAAACCATTCTTCCATTTAAACTCCTGCAAACCGATGTTATCTGAATTATAACGTAAAAAAAAACAGTATGCATGCGTGAAAGGTTGATTTATCCAAGTTGCGGGATTTCGTATTAAATATGTAGAGAAGTGTCAAAATAAGGAGTATTTTTTTGAATATATTTTTTCACTGCTGAAAGAATAAATAGCAGGCGGTGATAAAAATGAAGAAAAAATGGACAATGGCAATCCTGCTATTTGCCCTCCTTTTTGGAGGAGCGTGGGAAATCCATTCGAAGCAAAAGCGAGTATATAGTCCCGGAGACGAGTCCGTTTCCTTGCTGGAGGGGGCCGATCGGGCAAATGCCGAAACAATCAAAGCTGAAAAAAAGAATCATAGAACGCGGAAGCCATTCAAGCCGAGGGAATATATAAGAATCGAGTCCATCACAAACGATTAACAATATAGATGCCAAAATTGTCATTTGCACGCTTAATAGAAAGAGATACAATAAAAAGGCAAACCGACAATGAGGGGTCTACTGAAGTGAAAAATACTTACTTAACCGGCTATATGCCGCTATTATCAATCCTTTTATTCAGCTTATCCTTTTCAATCTATGGTGAAGGACAAATTATCTCCTTCTTTAAATGGGTTGGATTATATAAAGGCATGCGCGAAATCATGAGTACAGGGGAAATAAAAGTTTCACTCCTCGTGATGATTGCTCTATTTATATTCATGCTGCTTTCTGCCTTGAAGCTTATTGCACAAACTATTCATGAATTGGCCTTATTGTTTTTTTCAAAAGATGTCGAGGGTGAAAGTTTGAAAAAAGTGCGCTCCGGAAGCCTCATTTTCTTTATCGGCGGCACTTTATCGATTTTTTGTGCCTTTTCTGTATGGGTGCTGGTGATTGTTTTTCTAATCACCGCATTTGGGTATTTTGTTTTCTATTTATACAAAGTGAGTGCTGGCTTGTCTGTAATGGGGATGGTTGGCATCATTTTATATGAAGTGTTGTCATGGGCGTTGTTTTTACTTGTGGTGGTATATTCAGGCTTCAAGCTATATCAAGGGCTGCTGGCCAGTCTTCCTATATGAGGATTTTGAGAGTCAATCCACTCGCTTTCCGCGGACGAACCTGCAAGCCTCCTCGCTTCGCTGTGGGGTCTTGCCGGCCCGTTTTTCCGCCGGAGTCTCGCGGATTCACTCTCAATCAATCAAAAACCCCTTCCATATCTCCTATCTGCCCATTATTGTTTTCTTCCAGATTTTTAAATGCGGCACGGATGATTCTATGGATTGCATGCTTGATGGCCGATCCCTGCCAACCCACACGCCTGCGAGCCAGTCATCTTTGATGCCGATGAACCAAAAATCTTTATAGTCATTTGTTGTGCCGGTTTTTCCCCCGATGTATGCTGCTGGAATGGATGCTTTCCGGCCGGTTCCATTCTCTACTACAGAAGCCATGAGTTCCTTGATTTTTTCAGCTGTGGACTTAGACCAGACTTTTACTGGTTTATCATGCCATTGATATATAATTTTTCCGCTGCGGTCTGTTACTTTTGAAATGGCTCTCGCGGGCTGATAGTAGCCGTTGTTTACAAAAGCAGAATACGCATTGGTCAATTCGAGAGGAGTCATTCCGTAGGTGAATCCCCCGATTGCTGCCGGAAGCCTTTGATCTTCAGGCTGCAGCTGTTCGAATTGGAAAGGAGCCAAGTATGAGAAGGCTCTTTGAATGCCTGTTTTACTTAGTAGCCTTATAGCCGGTGTATTATAAGAAAACGTAAAAGCAGTCTTTAAGGAGACGTCTCCATAAAATGAACCACTGTAGTTGGAAGGGCAGTAGTTGTTTTCACAAAATGGAGCACCGGATACTTTATCTGAAACAGCTGCATGGAAAGTCTCGATATAAGGTCCATAGTCAAGCAGCGGCTTGATGGCAGAACCCGGCTGCCGGAATGCTTGATATGCGCGGTTAAACGAACCTTCTTTATAATTCCTTCCCCCGACGACGCCCGCAATACGGTGCTCTTTATAATGGATGACGACTTCTGCACCTTCTTCAGGCTGGCCGTTAAGCTGCTGATTGACAGCTGTGGAGGCGGCTGCTTGGATGTCGGGATCCAGATTGGTGTGGATGACAACGCCTGATTGCAATACGGCCTTCATACGTGCATTCAAAGCCTCTTCTGCTTTTTTCCTGATAGATGAATTGGCAGATTGCAGTTTTTGGCTGTAGCCTTCTTCGGCAGCAATCAAATCCCTCAGCTCTTTTTTCGCCAAACTTGCATAATCCGGATATTGATTCCGTTTCTTATATGGGACCAGTGTGATTCTTTCCTGTTTTATGCTCTTGGATTCCTGAACCGTCAGTTTATTGTTTGCGGCTAAAAGATCCAGCAGGCGTTCCTGCCTCTTTTTGGTGTCTTTAAAATGGATGAAAGGATCATATTTTGACGGATTATTCGGGATAGCTGCAATAAATGCCATTTCTCCCTTGGACAGTTTGGAGAGCGGTTTTGAAAAATAAAATTCTGCCGCCGCCTCGACTCCATACACATTGTGTTGAAAATATATAGCATTTAAGTATTTTTCGAGGATCTGATCTTTTGTAAAAGTGTTCTCCAGCTCGTAGGCTATCAGAAGTTCTGAGGCTTTACGCTTATAGTTTTTTTGGTTGTTCAAGAATAGATTGCGTGCCAGCTGCTGTGTGATGGTGCTACCGCCTTGTTCAACGCCGTCTGACTTTGCATTCTCCATAAATGCACGGGCAATTGCGCTCATGTCAAATCCATTATGGCTGTAAAAGTCCCGATCCTCTGAGGTGATGAAGAGCTCCTGGATAAAAGCAGGGATTTCTTTACTTGAAAGGGAAATCCGAAAGGGATGCTGTTCCTCTGCAAAGATATTCCCATTTTTATCAAGAAAAACACTCGCTTCTGGCAAGCGAGTGTCAGATACATTTATTTTTTTATCTAAAAGGGTATTAAAACGCTGTGCATCCCCGGCGTCGCGAATTAAGCCGGAGAGAATGACAGCAAATAATATGAACATGATGGATATGGCTGAAATGCCTGTAAACGTCCGCACTTTATGGTTTTCCCGCCTTTAATGGTAGATTAATAGTTTTCTTTTAGGGACGGATGGTGCTCCCGTCTGATACTCCACCATAATAATCCAAAAGCAAACAGGAATAAAGAGCATGTGACGTAAAAAACAGGAGAAATTCCAACATAGCCCGAAACGATGCCCCCGATCGCCGGTCCAATCACGTTGCCGAGGAAGCGGAAGCTTTGGTTATACCCCATCACTTCCCCTTGCATGGAGACTGGCGCTTCTGAGCGGATATACGCAGTGATGCAAGGAATCATTCCCCCGATGGCTGTACCGAACAAGAAACGGAAAAAGACAAGTTCCCACAGTTTTTGCGCCAATGCTTGAGGTATGACAAAAACTGCCGCAAGCACAAGGAGGATAAGAAGGACTTTCTCATACCCGACTTTGTCCCCGAGTTTTCCCCACTGGCGGGTCGCCAGCAGGTTTCCGAAGCCAGTTGCCGAAAAGGCAAGCCCTGCAAGGAAGGCGATGTTTGTCGAACCATTCAATTGATTGACATAAAGGGCCAATAATGGCTGAATGCTGAAGTTAGCCACCTGTATCAAGAAGGAGAGAAGCATTACGGTCATTAACAGCCTGTGGCTGAAAATCTGCTTCAGCACATCTTTTCTTGAAAAAGTTTTTGTCTTTTCTTTCTTGGAAAGGCGTTTATTTTCGACGATTCCGAAAAGCACACCTATTGTTGCAATCGAGATAGCAGCGGATGTTATGAAAAATGTGTATTCAAACCCGAATGTATCTGCCATCATTCCTCCGATCAGGGGACCGAATAAACCACCTGATACATTTCCCATCACCAAAGTCCCGAGCGTCTTTCCGGCGATTTCCTTCGGTGTCTGACTGGAAATCAACGCAAGGGAGGTAGGGATGAAACCCGTAACAACCCCCATGAACAGGCGCAAAATAAACAGCCCGATGACGCTGTGCATGAATCCCATTAAAAATATGCTTGAAGCAATTCCGAATCCGGTGATCAATAGAATCGGTTTATAGCCAAACCGGTCTCCAAACCTGCCCCATATCGGTGAAACCAGAAAGGCTGTCAAAAACGTGATTCCAAATACAAATCCAGACCAGCGCTGTATATATTCATGATCATAGTGTCCGAATGTTTCAATATAAAGGGACAAAAACGGCATGATCATCGTGGAGCTGGCTGCAACTAAAAAATTAGCGAACCACATGATGATTAAATTTCGTTTTTGAACATTAATTTTAAACACCTTCTTCATATTATTTAGTTTTTTATCACATTGCTGCAAGATATTTCGGTTTACTAAATATTATTATTATAAACTATCTAAATGAGATTGCAAGGAAGCCAGTCCCCCTAAAACTGTGTGGATAAAAAGATATGAAAAAAGCATATTATTGCCATTTATCATGATATAATAAAGGCATACTACTTTGAACGTTGCTAAAAATGACGGTTGGAGGAAGAGAGATGACGGAATCCTATACGATTTTCATCGATTTTGAATTTTCTATGCCCCAAAAAAAGGGAATGCCCAAGGATTTTTATCCTGAGATCATTGAGGCGGGGATTGTTGTGGTTCATAATAATGAAATCATTGAACAATTCTCTGAGTATGTCCGTCCGACAGCTTTCCCAATTTTGACTTCAAGATGCATGGAGTTCCTCTCCATTACACAGGATCAAGTCAATACGGGGATTTCTTTGGAAGAATTGGTGAATCGATTCAAGGGCTACAATGAAAGAGGAAAGTGCAAGGTGGTCACTTGGGGGAATATGGACATGAAGGTACTGCGCGATAATTGCAGGAAGGCAGATCTTCCATTTCCGTTTACCGGCGAATTCGTTGACCTGTCCATGGAATACAAAAAATTCTTCGGCGATCAAAACCAGACAGGACTCTGGAAAGCTGTAAGGGATTACGGCAAGGATGGAGTCGGCAAACACCACAGGGCGCTGGATGATGCTTTGACTACCCTCCATATCTACAGGCTGGTCGAAAAAGATAAGCAATATCTGCAAAATTCAGCAACGACCACGATTGGAGATCGGATTGACCTTTCCCAGCTATTGAATAAATTCGCATTATAAAAGTCCAGGTCTTCCCTTGAAGATCCTGGACTTTTGTTTGTATGTGGAATTCTAGAATGTAAGATTATACATCAGTTCATATTCCTTTTGGATTTCAGCAAGTGCGGTGAGGCTTTGCTCAGAATAAGGAGTATTGTCCTCTATAAGCTGTGCTTTCAAAGTGTTAAAGGCACCTATAAGTGATTCTCCGTATTCAGGGATCGAATCTTGAAATGGCTTCACCATGCCTGTCGGGATATTGGCTTGTTCCCGATAGGCAAGGGCTTTTCTTTCATGAAAGAATCCTTCCCCGATTTGTTTTGGATGGTGAAGGTCTCCCTGGACAGGGTGTTTGATGACGGCCAAAATCCGTACCACAGTGGATGCAGGATTTACAGCTGTGACCTCCCCGATATATTTCCCAGTTTTATAGATTGCAGTTACTTTATCACCTGGTTGTACTGTCAAAGCGATTCCCCCTAAATTCTTTATTCCTGTTTTTATTATGATGGAAGGACTGAGAAAAAACAAAAGGATGATTTTCTAATCGGAATTTAGTAAAGTAAAATTTGGAGGGGAAATGATGAAAACTTTTAAACAATGGATTGGTATTTTATTAGTCGTAGCATTAGTTTCAGCATTGGCAGCCTGCGGGCAAAAGGATAAGGAAGGCTCCTCAGCAGCAGAACCCAAGAAAGATAATGGATCTCAAAGCGGGGAAGCAAACTATCCGCAATTATCCAAAAAAGTGGCAGACAACGAGAAGGAAATTGTGATGAAAACCAGTATGGGTGATATCACTATCAAGCTTTTTCCAGATGAAGCCCCAAAAGCAGTTGAGAATTTTATTAAGCATAGTAAAGACGGATATTATGATGGATTGATTTTTCATCGGGTCATCAATGATTTTATGATCCAAGGCGGAGACCCGGATGGAACTGGAATGGGCGGGGAAAGCATATACGGCCAGCCGTTTGAAGATGAATTTTCCAAAAAGCTCTACAATATCAAAGGAGCATTATCCATGGCGAATTCCGGACCGAATACAAATGGAAGCCAGTTCTTCATCGTTCAGAACAGCCATTTGGATCCGCAGTTGAAAAGTCAGATGAAAGATGCAGGATTCCCGGAGCCAATCATCAAAGCATACGAAGAAAATGGCGGAACACCTTGGCTTGATGGCAAGCATACTGTCTTTGGACAAGTTATTGACGGAATGGATGTCGTAGACAAGATAGCCGCTGTCGAAACTGATCAAAACGATAAGCCGAAAAAGGATGTAGTCATCAAAAAGATCAAGGTCGTAAAGGAATAAGTTGAAAAGTTATCCAACGAGGCACATAGTTTTCCAATGGGACTATTGCTATAATAGAAGGTAGCGCAAACAACTAGTCAGGAAAGGAGTATTTCAATGCTCTCATTATTCCAAACATATGCAGTGGGCTTGTTCTTATACTTTCCGGAAGATAAGCGGGAATATATCCCTGCAGGCATCACTATGGGGATTTTCGTCATATTGGCCGTCATTGCTTTTCGAGTGGTCGTCTATATATCCAAAAAAGAAGAGAAGAAAACAAAGGAAATCGAAGAACATTACAATAAAATGAACGGCAGCAAGCACCCTTGACCCATTTGTCAGGGGTATTTTTTTTGTCCATTTTCTTGTCCAGCTCCAGCGCCTAGCCCCTCGAGTCATAAGCCGCCCCTCTACGGAAATCAGGATTTCCTTCGAGTTCCGTCTCATGCTGGTCGGGGCTGAACAAGGCGCTTGCGCTTTTCTAATCTCTTAACAATTCCTTAACATTATTTCAAGATAGTTTTACATTTGATTAATTCCTCTTTTACTTTGTTTTTTTATGATTAGATTGTGAAACAAAAGAAAACAAAAACTTTTCAAAACAGGAGGAGACATCCATGAAAAAGCAATCCTTAATGAAGGTGTTATCAATCGGGGTGACTTCCGCGTTTCTTATGGCGGGTTGTTCTGGGAATGACGAAGCAAATGGCAGCAAAATAGATACGAGCAATCTCTCCTTAGATAAAATTGAACAAAAAGCAAAAGAAGAAGGGGAAGTCCATTCAGTCGGTATGCCGGATTCATGGGCCAACTGGGGACAGACTTGGAAAGATATTACGAAAAAATATAAGATCAAGCATACCGATACAGATATGTCCAGTGCAGAAGAGTTAGCCAAGTTTGAATCAGGCAACCCTGACGTAGGAGATGTCGGTGCATCATTTGGACCACTGGCTGAAGAAAAGGGATTGACACTTCCTTATAAAACATCCCACTGGGATGAAATTCCTAAATGGGCCAAAGATGATAATGGAGATTGGATCATTGGATATACAGGCACACTTGCTTTCATCACTGATAAAAACAATGTTAAAAATCCTCCGAAATCATGGAAGGATCTGCTTAATGGAGATTACAAGGTAGACGTGGGCGATGTTATGAAAGCCAATCAGGCACAATTTGCAGTATTAGCTGCAGCGTATGCCAATGGCGGTGATGAGAAAAATATCGAACCTGGTATTGAATTCTTCGAAAAACTGGCTAAACAAGGCCGCCTGCAGACAACGGATCCTTCCTTGTCATCATTGGAAAAAGGCGAAAATGATGTAGCGATTGTTTGGGATTTCAATGCTTTGAACTATAGAGACCAAATCCAGAAAGACCGTTTTGATGTGGTGATTCCATCTGATGCATCGGTCATTTCCGGATATGCAAATGTCATTAATAAAAATGCGAAAGATCCTTATTCAGCTATGTTGACTCGTGAATACATCCTTTCAGATGAAGGACAAGCCAATCTTGCCAGAGGATATGCCCGTCCGATTCGAGAAGATGTGAAGCTGCCTGAGGATGCTAAGGCTAAACTACTTCCTGAATCTATGTACAAGAAGGCTCAGCCAGTCAAAGATACAAAGGCATGGGATGAGACTGCCAAAAACCTTCCTCAAAAATGGCAGGAAAAGGTGCTTGTTCATGTCAACTAATCAAAAACTGATTTTCATCATGATTGATGGACTCCGGTATGATACAGCAGTGGATAATATGGGCTATCTGCATCATTTAGTTGAGAAAGGCAGAGCCTCGAGGTATAAAGTGCTTTCAGAAGTTCCAGCTATGTCAAGGCCGCTGTACGAGGTACTTTTGACAGGAACGCCGCCGTACAAAAACGGCATCACTTCCAATCATATTGTTAGGCTTTCGAAGGAAGAAAGCATCTTCCATTTGACGAAGAAGAACGGATTGAAGAATGCGACCGCTTCTTATCATTGGGTAAGTGAACTTTATAACTCGGCACCATTCAATCCTATGAAAGACAGGATTCAGCTCAATCAGGACAAACCGATTCAAAATGGAATCTTCTATTGGGAAGATCATTATCCCGACAATCATCTTTTTGCGGATGCCAATTATTTAAGAGTTAATCACAATCCTGACTTCTTATATATCCACAGCATGAATGTGGATGATGATGGGCACCGATTTACGGCGGATTCTGCAGGATATCGTAATCGGGTGATTGCAGTGGACACAATGCTTGCGACTATTCTCCCTGATTGGCTTGACGAAGAGTATCAGATTGTCATTACTGCTGATCATGGAATGAATAGCGATGGACAGCATGGGGGGACGACTCCTGCCGATAGAGAAGTGCCGTTGTTCATTATGAGCAGCAAATTAGAGCCAGGCATTTATGAAGAGGAAATTCCACAGCTGCAAATAGCTCCAATGGTTTGCAGACTATTAAACATTGACCCATCTGATGCCATGCAAACATTAAAGTTTCCAGGCTTGAAAAAGTAGATTGAAAGAATGTCATAAACCTGTATATAGTGGCTCAGCGCAAGATGACGAAGGAAGTATCAGCCGCTGAGCCATTTAAGGTTTAGGCTGTTTTCGTAAACATGATTGTTAAAATCTTAATGCCGATTTTAACGTAAAAATAGCCGTTTGGCGTGTTGTAATGAAGTATCCAGGCTCTTTTCTAGCTGGATTTTCTGCTTAGATTGCAAAGCTGACCTGTTTTTATGGCTAAAACAATAAACTTTGAGAAAAGAGCCAATGTTTAAAAGGAGTTGCAGCATATGAAGAAACGGAAGGCAAGTTTATACCTTACTCTCGTACCCTTAATTTCCTTTATTATATTATTTCTATTTGTCCCGCTGATCTCAATGATATATTCAAGTCTTTTCAAAAATGGGGAAACCAATCTTTCTCTCAGTAATTACATCGAAATCTTTACGAATCCGTATTATTATAAATCGTTTGAAAATAGCATCATCATTTCGTTGTCTGCCAGTGTAATCGCAATGGTTCTAGCACTTTTTACAGCCTATGCCATTACATTTTTTAAAAAGAAAATTCAGGACAGGATCCTTGTAATGGCGAACCTGACATCCAACTTTGCCGGAATCCCTTTGTCATTTGCCTTCATTGTCCTGCTTGGAAACAGTGGAGTCTTCACAATACTGGCAAAAGAGTTGGACATTGCTTTTCTGCAGCATTTCAATCTTTATTCATGGACAGGGCTCATTCTGATCTATGTCTATTTTCAGTTGCCGCTCGCAGTCATGCTGATGTTTCCCGCCTTTCATGGCATTCAGGGGCAGTGGAAAGAATCTGCCGCTTTATTGGGCGCATCCCCGCTGCAGTTCTGGAGGCGCATCGGATTGCCGATTCTGCTTCCAAGCATAGCCGGAACATCCAGCATTCTTTTTGCGAATGCGATGGGGGCTTATGCATCAGCATATGCGCTGACGGGAAGTACGTATAATCTTGTAACAATCAGAATAGGAGCGTTGATTTCCGGAGATATTTTCGCACAGCCGGAACTTGGAAGTGCTTTGGCGGTCCTTCTCGGACTTATCTTGATTTTTGCCATGCTTCTCAATGAATGGCTGATGAGGAAAGTAAGGAGGGATGTTGGATGAAAAAGAGAAGTGCTTCCTTTATTCCTATGGGCATTGTGTTCTTATATCTTCTATTGCCTCTGGCAGCTACATTTCTCTATTCTGTTTCAACGAAATGGAATAAAACGGTTTTACCTGAGGGCATCACATTTCAATGGTATTCAAAGCTTTTCAGCCACGCTGATTTCATCAATGCTGTACTGCATTCGCTTCTGTTATCAGCTGGGGCAACAGTCATTTCAGCCCTCATTATGGTTCCGGCAATCTTTGTGATTGTCGTCTATGCACCTAAACTTGAAAAATTGCTGCAAGGGATTGTGCTTTTAACCTATGCCATGCCAGGAGTCATTATGGCAGTTGGTTTGTTGAAATCATATGCACATGCAGGCGTTTCGATGGTACTGATAACGATCGGAGCCTACTTTGTCGGCATCATGCCATATATGTATCAAGGAACGAGAAATAGTCTAAGGAATATCCATGCCGGAAACTTGATGGAAGCGGCAGAGCTCCTTGGAGCATCCAAATTTACTGCTTTTTTGAAAATCATCGTTCCAAATATTTTAACGGGGATCCTCGTTTCAGCGCTTCTATCTTTTTCGATATTATTTGGAGAATTCGTCCTTGCAAATTTATTGCTGGGTGGAAGCTATGAAACTGTTCAAATCTTCCTGTATCAGCAGCTAAGAAAAAGCGGTCATTTTGCAAGCGCCATTGTTGTTTGCTATTTCTTATTCATTGCTATCCTATCAAGCTTGGTCGTGAAATTCACCCAGCGTAAAAAGGAGTCGTTATAACATGAGTTTCATTACGATAAACAACATCCAAAAATCATTTGATGGCCAAAAAGTATTGAAAAATATGGATCTTACCATTGAAAAAGGGGAATTCATCACACTGCTTGGTCCTAGCGGGTGCGGCAAGAGTACCCTTCTACGCATCGCTGCGGGGTTGGTCTCTGCCGATGGGGGATCCATTTTCATAGATGGGATCGATGTCACAAATGTCTCTCCTAAGGAAAGGGGAGTAGGGATGGTATTTCAATCCTATGCTCTCTTTCCCAATATGAACGTTTATGAAAATGTTGCGTTCGGTTTGAAAATGAAAAAGATTGAGAAACAACACCTGGATGAACGGGTAATGAATATGATTAAGCTGGTCGGATTGGATGGAAAGGAAAAAGCCTACCCACATGAATTATCCGGGGGACAGCAGCAGCGGGTAGCCTTGGCAAGAAGTATTGTAGTGGAGCCAAAGGTTCTATTATTGGACGAACCATTAAGTGCACTGGATGCTCAAATCAGAAAAAACCTGCAGAAGCTGCTTCGTGATATTCAACAAAGACTCGGAATCACTATGATTCTTGTGACACATGATCAGGAAGAGGCTATGCTTGTCAGCGACCGCATCTTTCTCCTTAATAAAGGAGAGATCGTACAAAGTGGACTTCCGCAAGACATTTATAAGCACCCTGCTACTGAATTCGTAGCCAGGTTTATCGGCAACTATAATGTACTTGGAAAAGATGAAATGACCCAGCTCATCGGACAAGACCCAGGGGAAGGGATGATGTACGCCATCCGTCCAGAAGCATTTCTCCTGAATGAAAGAGAAAATACAATCTTGTTAAATGCAGAAGTAAAGGACATTGCAGTCCTGGGAAGCATTGTTAGATATGGATTGGAACTGAATGGAATCAGTTTTTCGGCGGATTTACTGCAGCAAAGCGGAGTGAATTTGGAGATAAACCAAAAGGTCAGGCTATTCCTTCCAAAAGAGGATGTGATTCCGCTCACATGAGTGTTTTTATATCTGACCGCCATCAGGCAATCTTAAAAGAGATAGAGGTCCAAGGCAAAATAATCGTCTCTCATTTAGCAGATAAAATGGGCGTTACGCCAGAGACGATTCGAAAAGATCTTGATTATCTGGAATCTGAAAAAAAACTTACCCGCGTTCATGGCGGCGCCGTAAAATACACACCTAATATTAATGAACCTATGTTCAGGCAAAAAATGAATGTACAACTTGAAGAAAAAAAGAAAATCGGAAAACTGGCATCCAGATATGTAAATAACGGAGATACCATTATGTTGGATGTTGGTACGACCACCTATCAATTAGCGAATTCTTTAAATGGGCTGCAGAGGGTCACGATCGTCACGAACTCTTTAGCCGCTGCTGAAATCATCAACAGACGTTTAGAAAATAAAATGTTTGATGGAAAGCTGATTGTCCTTGGGGGGATTTCAAACCCAGAGCAAAAATCTGTAGCGGGCACTTTAACAAGACAAATGTTGAGCCACTTTCAATTCGATAAGGCCTTTTTATCTTGTGGAGGTGTTTCAATGGATGATGTGTATGACTACGATTTAGAGGAATCGCTCATCTCAGAGTCAGTTATTAAACAAGCAAAAGAATGCTTTTTATTGACAGATTCCTCAAAGTTGAGAAAGTCTTCTTTTTGCCGGATTTGTTCATTGAGTGATTTGGATTATATCATTTGCGATGAGCCCATTCCGGAAGAGTGGAAGAATTATATTTCCAGCACTTCGTTGAAGTGGATATCACCATAAGGAGGAAAGGTCAATGACAGTAGATTATCATGTTCATCTAGAAGAGGGGCCATACTCATTCCGGTGGCTGGACAGGACAAATAAAGCACTAGAATACTTTCACCCTGAGAAAGAGTACAAACATGGATTGTCATGGATCCAATCAAGGCATCAATTATTGGCAGACCGATTAAAAAATGGGGCATATTCAACAGAATGGCTTGATTTATACCTAATGAAGGCAAAAGAGATCGGTTTGTCTGAAGTGGGGATCGTGGACCATTTATATCGATTTTTCGAAACAAAAAGCTACTTTGAAAAACACATGGATATCAGTGATACTGAATTAGGCAGGCTGCAGCATAAGTGGCTGAAGCAGGTCATGACCGAGAATATGGGGGAATTTGTCCAGTTTATCGAAGGTCAGAAGGCAAAATGGGCCGAGCAGGGAATTCAGCTGCGCCTCGGCATCGAAGCGGACTTCTTTCCAGGCTGTGAATCTGAGCTAAAGGAGCTGCTGGAATTATATCAATGGGATTATGTCATTGGATCCGTCCATTTTGTGGATGGATGGGGGTTTGACAATCCGGAAACGGTCGATCACTTCTCTACTTATGATCTTCCGTTGCTGTACAGCCGCTTTTTTGAGATTGTAGAACAGGCTGTTAGGAGCGGCCTTTTTGATTTTGTCGCACACCTTGATAATTTGAAGGTTTTTGGCATTCGTCCAGATGAAGATGGTCTGCTTCCTCATTATAGAAAAATCGCAGCTGCGCTTTGTGAAACCGATACGGCTACAGAGGTGAACGCAGGGCTGTACTATCGCTACCCTATTAAAGAAATGTGCCCCAGTCCTTTATTTCTAAAAGAACTGGTGAATGCGGGAGTCGCTTTTACCACTTCATCCGATTCCCATTTTCCTGATGACCTTGGAAAATATGTTCACCAAAACACAGAGCTGCTAAAGTCTTTAGGAAAATCCGAAATTGCTGCCTTTAATAGACGTAAGAGGCATTTTGCTCCAATAAGGTGAGGTAAGGATCGATTGAATAGGGATTCCTCCACATGGCTAAAATGGTTAATAGAATTTTGGCTTGGAGGAATTAATATGAAATGGTTGATCAGTTTGATCGTCTGCAGTGCCTTAGCAGGGGGCTGCGCACAGCAAAATCCGAAAAAAACGGAAGTCGATATGAAGAATGCCGACGGAGACTCTTTAGGGACCATTAAACTTGAAGAGCAGGCAAAAGGCGTGATGATGAAAATTAATTTAACGGGACTCACTCCTGGGGAGCATGCCATCCACATCCATGAATTTGGAAAGTGCGAGCCGCCTGACTTTACTTCAGCTGGAAATCACTTCAATCCCGATCACAAAAAGCATGGACTTCTTCATCCGGAAGGGGCGCACGCTGGGGACCTTCCCAATTTAATCGTAAAGGACGATGGCACGGTCAAGGCGGAGATACTCGCTCCTAATCTTACATTTCAAGAGTCGCAGACATCTTTATATACGAAGGACGGGACCTCCATTGTCATTCATGATTCAAAGGACGATGGGATGAGCCAGCCCGCAGGGGACAGCGGAGACAGAATTGCGTGTGGAGTCATAACCAAAAATAAGAATAAGTAAAACAGGGGCCTTCTGAAAAGAGGGTTCTTTTTATGTTTTGGAGAATTATGGGAGGGGGAGGTTGATAACGATGGAATTGATTTTAGCGAGGCATGGGGAATCAGAAGCAGATCTTCTGAATGTCCATGAAGGAAGAGCGGATTTTTCGTTGACAGATAGAGGGCGTATGCAGGCAGAAGCATTTGCTGAGTATGCATCCCTGTATTTTTCTATCGATGTGATGTATTGCAGCACATTAAAAAGAGCTAGAGAGACCGCTGGCTTCGTACATAAGAAATTGAATTGTCCTCTGCATTATTTAGAGGATTTAATGGAATGGAACAATGGGGTTCTCGCCGGACTCAAACGAGAGGAAGCGGCCAAACGATACCCTGAGCCTGAAGGAGGCAGGAAGCCGCACGTACCAGTCGAAAATGGGGAATCCCATATCGATTTTCGCTTGCGGATTGAACGGGCGGTTTCAATGATCAAACATGCCCACCCTGATGAAAAAGTCATGATTGTTTCACATGGCGGTGCTATTTCAAACATCATTAATGCACTTTATCAAATGCCGGTGGTTTCCCCTTTCCGGTTTGCGACAGGGGACACGGGCTTCCATCATTTTATCCTGAAAGATGGCAAAGTGGGGACGAAGGTATTGAATTGCCAAGATCATCTGAAGATGGACATGAGATAAAAAGAGAGAGCCCCCTTTATTAGAAGGGAGGCTCTTATGTTTAAATGGTTAATGCTTTTTTCATTCGGTTTAATCCTTCCTGCACCATTTCCCTTGGACAGGCAATGTTCATCCGGACAAATCCTTCACCGCCAAGCCCGTATTTAGTCCCAGGCTCTAATGCCAGACTTCCTTCGTTAATGAGTTTATCCCGAACCTCTTCATCTGAAAGGCCCAACCTGCTGCAGTCAATCCATATCAGATATCCGCCATCCGGTTTCATGACCTTCACGTCCGGCATCTCTTTTTCAATAAACTGTTCTACTAGAGCGATGTTTCCGCCTATATAGTCCAAAAGTTCATCCAGCCAATCTTCTCCATGGCGGTAAGCAGCTTCCATGCCGATGATCCCAAATGCATTGAGCGTGAAAAAGCCCTGCTGCTTTTGAAGTGCGGCCATCTTTTCCCTGAGGTCCGGGTTGGGGATGATCATGCTCGAAGCCTGAAGGCCTGCCAGGTTGAACGTTTTGCTTGGAGCGGTGCATGTAATGGCAATATTCCCATAGGATGGATCAATGGATGCCAATGGGACATGTTTGTGCGGCGGCATCACCAGGTCAGAATGAATTTCATCCGACACAATAAGAACACCATGCTTCTTGCAGATCTCTGCGATTTTGACCAGTTCGTCCCTTGACCATACACGTCCTCCAGGATTATGCGGATTGCATAAAAGGAACATCTTTACATCTTGTTTGACTGTTTCCTCGAATGCCTCAAAATCAATATTGTACCGATCATCTTCCAGCACAAGCGGGCAGTTCACGAGTTCCCGATTATTTTCCTTGACCATATTGAAAAAAGGTGTGTAGACAGGGGATTGCACAAGGATTCGATCTCCTGGCTCCGTAAGGGCTTGAATGGCCATTCCCAGTGCGGGGACGACCCCAGGGCTGTACATGATCCACTCCGTATCGATATTCCATCCGTGTCTTTTTAAAACCCACTCCTGAATGGATGCTGACGCATGATCCGGTACAAATGTGTATCCGAACATCCCATGCTCGAGACGCTCCTTCAGTGCATCTATAACGGCGGATGGCGGCCTGAAATCCATATCTGCCACCCACATTGGAAGGAGATCCTCTTTGCCGAAAACATTTTTTAATGCATCCCACTTTACAGAGGATGTATTTTGGCGATTAATCTGTTCATCAAAATTAATTTTCAAAATTCCTCACCACCTGGTTTTCTTAATGAATTGCTTTATACTATTAGCATTGCATATTTGAGAATGAAAGAAAAAATTTATGCTTATTCTCCCTATAGAATCTTTGTCAGAATTGATACTATGATAAGATATGACCAGAAAAATAAATGAATAGGGTGATGACTTTGAATATACAAGAATTGAATTTAACCCTGATCCAAACACTGAAAAAATGGGATCCGCTGGGATATGGACCGGAATCTTATGAAATGGAGATCGTAGATGTGGTTCAAGCGGTTCACAGCATGGACGATAAAGGGAAATTAGCAAAGCAGATCCAATCCATCTACGAGTTCTCTTTTGAAGAAATGATCCCTATGGCTAAATGCAGGGAAATGGCTGCCAAACTGTTAAGGATCAAGAATAGCGCTTCCTGTTCTTTATGAGACAGTCTAATAAGTAAATGCCCCTGCCGCATTGCGTTAGGGGCATTTATATGTTCAGCTAGACAAGGATGCCATCGGCAAGGAATTCATCAATATATTTTTTTACTTCATCCGGCTTTTCTTCCGGGACAAGATGTCCTGTTTCTTCCAGTACAATGAGTTTGGATTTCGGAAGGTCCTGTTTTAATTTCTCTCCAATTGAGAGAGGGACGACTTTGTCATATTGACCCCAGATGAGCAGGCAGGGAGTATTGATTTCATTGAGCATCTTTGTGGTGAGGTCCCCCTCCCGGTCCCTGATCATTCGGGTGAGAGCAATGAATATTTCGTCATTTAAAAATGGCCTCAAGTATCCATACATCATATCGTCATCTATCAGGGCTGTATTGTGGACAACGTTTTCAATATTCTTTCTTACGCCTGATTTTGCCAGCCAAAATTTAACATAATAATGAAAGAAAGGCAGATAGCTTGATAGGATAAGCGGCCATTTCAACCTCTTTAGGTAGCCTGAACTGCATAAGAGAATTCCTTTTTTTATCAGGTCGGGTCTTAATTTCATCATGTAGAGGGCAATCTGTCCCCCCATTGAATGGCCGATGACATGCACACTGGGCCAGTTCATCATTTCAATGAAATGAAGTACTGTATGGGCGATATTTTTATAGGAGTACATAAATGAAGGCGTCTTTCCGCTTTTTCCAAAAGGGGGCAGATCCACTGAGATGACTTGAAAATCTTCGCGAAGCAGAGGGATGAGCCGCCTGTAGCTGAAGGTGGATGACAAAAATCCATGCAATAGCACCAGTGTATGTTTAGCAGTTGGATTGGTATATTCTTCATAAAATAATTCAATTCCATTGACTGTGATATGTTTTTCAATTACGGCATCCATCCAGGTTCGCTCCTTTTCTTCGTTTTTCTACTATGTAGAATACCCCGAACAAGGAATTACAATCATTTCCGGACGAGCAGAAGACAAAAAAATAGGCTGGAACGATGTGCATTGCACTTGTTCGAGCCTCAAAACAAAGGGGGGAATACTAGAAAGTCTTGTAGCTATAGGATGGCCAGCTTCCAAAATCTTTATACATCCTTTTTAAATTATTTTTGATAAAGTAGGAAAGAGTATGAATGAGTGCAGAAAAAATGTAGAGGGGACAAACCCTTTTTTGATTCCTGAAGGGATTTGTGATATAATCTACAATTGCGTGCAAATGGAGAAAAAATATATATAATTAGGAGTGTTTCCATGTCAACAAAATATGAAGCAGGTAACGTTTTAACTGGTAAAGTTACAGGCATCCAGCCCTACGGTGCGTTCGTAGCATTGGATGAAGAAACTCAAGGATTAGTCCACATTTCCGAGATCACTCACGGATTTGTAAAAGATATCAACGATCACTTGAAGCTGGGAGATGAAGTTCAAGTTCAGGTTCTTTCTGTTGACGAAAACGCTGGAAAAATCAGCCTTTCAATCCGTGCGACTCAAGAAGCGCCAGCACAGGAAGAAAAACCACAAGCAAAAGCTAAAAAGCCTCGCCGTCAAGGCAGCGTAAAGCCTGCAGCGCAGACAACTGAAGCGCCAACAGGATTCAATACGCTTAAGGACAAGCTTGAAGAGTGGATCGAGCAGTCTGAACGCCAGGACTTGATCCAAAAATAATAACAATGGAACTCGCCAATTACGGCGAGTTTTTTTGTGTCCTGATTTACCGGTCTATTTCATATTTCCGGATTCTATATTGCAGGTTCTGCCTGCTCATCCCCAATGCTTTAGCGGTTTTCGTGATGTTTTGGCTGTGATGATTAAGGGCCTTGTGGATGTAGTAGATTTCTGCCTCTTTGATATATTGCTCCAGCGGTTTTATCTCTGTTCCACCTTCAAGGTTCAAACTGTTTTGCGTCTCTCCGATAGCTCTTTGCCTAAAGTATATTGGCAGGTGTTCCGTATTGATTTCTGTTTCAGATCCCATCATGCTCATCCCGGATTCTATGATAAGCTCCAATTCCCTTACGTTCCCCGGCCAGTCATATTCCTCGAAAAGCCCCGATACTTCATCAGATGCTTGTTCTACATGCAGACCAAATCTCTCATTGTATTTGCTGATAAAGTCCATAACAAGGAGTGGGATATCTGTTTTTCTCTCTTTTAGAGAAGGAATAAAGATCGTGAATGGGCTCAACCGGTAAAAAAGGTCCTTTAGGAGCCTGCCGGATGAAATGGAATCGATGGGATCTTCATTTATCGTCATGATGATCCTAGCTTGCAATGGAACGCCTGCACCTGTCTCATCTCTTGTTATCACTTTATCTTGAACAACTTTTAAAAGCTTTTCCTGAAGAGGAATGGATAGTGAATTTATTCCTTCTAACAGGAGTGTTCCTCCGAGTGCCTGTTCAAAGAGAGAGGAGGGATGCCCATCTTCTTTAGTTCCAAAACAAATGGTTTCCTTGAGGCTGCTGCAGTTCTGTACGATAAATGGCCCGCTGCTATTTGGACCTTCATGATGAAGGATGGATGCAAAAAGGCTTTTGCCGGTTCCGGGATTCCCGTAAATGAGAACGGGTTCCCCTGATGCTGCTAATTGCCTGCATTGGCTAATGGCTTGATAGATTCCTTTACTTTTTCCGATTATACTCAAAAACGACTGTGTGGGATCAGAATTGGTATGCTCCCTCATAATCCTCTCAAGTTTCGTCACATCTCTGGCAATTTCCATGGCGCCGATCAGCCTGCCGTTGTCAAAGATAGGGTAAGTATCGTTGATGGTTGTGATTTCATGCCCCTTATTATTGAAATACGTCTGTTTGACATTCACTATCGGTTCACCCGTATTCAGTACTTTCATAAGGGTGCTTTCCTCAAATTGATGAAACTTAAAGACATCCAAAATATTTTTATCGAGTACATCAGAGATTTCCATTCCCTCGATCTGCCTCATTTTTTTATTATAGATGATCGTCCTTCCTTCTGAATCAATGGCATGGACGCCTGAATCAATCGCATCGATGATTTTTTCATAAATGAACAAAGACTGCTTCATCTTCTGCCTCCTTAATAAGATGCAAAAATCAGCCAAAAGAAAATGCTTGAAAAACGCAACATTATTTTGCATTATTATATATGTAAGGGTTTTCTTAACGCAAATTTTTTTTGCACTCGCATATCCTGAATCAATAGAAGTTCTGAATTTAATTTATCAGTGTGCTATGAAAGGGAGGATATAAAATGATTAATTACAAACACGAACCATTTACTGATTTTTCAAATGAAGAGAATCAAAAAGCCTATGAAGCGGGACTGAAGACAGTCGAGGGCTATTTAGGCCAGGACTATCCGCTTGTCATCGGCGGAGAGCGCATCACGACAGACGACAAGATCGTCTCCATCAACCCAGCCAATAAAGAAGAATTGATTGGACGCGTGTCCAAAGCCAATAAAGATCTAGCAGAAAAAGCAATGAACACCGCTTATGAAACATTCCAGACTTGGCGCAAATTCAAGCCTGAATCCCGTGCGGACATCCTGTTCCGTGCCGCAGCGATCATCCGCCGCCGCAAGCATGAATTCTCCGCGCTTTTGACAAAAGAAGCAGGAAAGCCTTGGAACGAAGCAGATGCTGATACAGCGGAAGCGATTGACTTCCTGGAGTTCTATGCACGCCAGATGCTTAAAATCAAAGACGGCGTGAAAGTGGAAAGCCGTCCGGGCGAATTCAACCGCTACGGCTACATTCCATTGGGCGTAGGCATCGTCATCTCCCCTTGGAACTTCCCGTTCGCGATCATGGCAGGTACAACAGTTGCGGCCATCGTGACAGGAAACACCGTTCTCTTGAAGCCGGCATCCACAACGCCAGTCGTGGCAGCGAAATTCGTTGAAGTCATGGAAGAAGCAGGACTTCCAAAAGGCGTCTTGAACTATGTACCGGGAAGCGGTGCGGAAGTGGGCGACTATTTGGTTGACCATCCGAAGACACGCTTCATCTCCTTCACAGGATCCCGCGACGTCGGTGTCCGCATCTATGAGCGCGCATCCAAAGTGAACGAAGGCCAAATCTGGCTGAAGCGCGTCATCGCGGAAATGGGCGGAAAAGATACGATCGTTGTCGACAGCGATTCCGATCTTGAGTTGGCAGCGAAGTCCATCGTGGCTTCTGCATTCGGATTCTCCGGCCAAAAATGTTCGGCATGTTCTCGCGCGATCGTCTTGGAAGACGTCTACGATACGGTTCTTGACCGCGTCGTTGAATTGACGAAAGAATTGACAGTCGGCAACCCGGTTGACCGCTCCAACTTCATGGGGCCTGTCATCGACCAGGCGGCGTTTGACAAGATCATGAGCTATGTGGAAATCGGCAAAGAAGAAGGCCGTTTGATGGCAGGCGGAGAAGGCGACAACTCCACTGGCTTCTTCGTACAGCCAACGATCTTTGCAGACTTGAAGCGCGAAGACCGTCTGATGAAAGAAGAGATCTTCGGACCGGTTGTAGCGTTTGCCAAAGCAAAGGACTTCACAGAAGCGATCGAAATCGCCAACGATACCGACTACGGTTTAACAGGTGCGGTCATCACGAACAACCGTGCACACATCGATCAGGCGAAGGAAGACTTCCACGTCGGCAACCTTTACTTCAACCGCGGCTGCACAGGCGCGATTGTCGGCTACCAGCCGTTCGGCGGATTCAACATGTCCGGAACTGACTCCAAAGCGGGCGGCCCAGACTACCTAATGCTTCATATGCAAGCGAAAACTACATCAGAAATGTTATAAGATAGAAAAGCGGAAGTGCCTTGAAAGCTGCGACATGCATAAGACGGAACTCGAAGGAAATCCTGATTTCCGTAGAGTAATGGCTAATGACCTCGAGCAGCTAGGCGCTGAAGCTGGACATTGAATAAAAGGGCTGGCTTTCTTTAGCCAGCCCTGTTTTAAAATAATGAACTTCATGAATGGAGGAATTAGCATGATTAAAACAAATGAAATCATTGAACAGACAGAACGTTTCGGTGCACCGAACTATCATCCTCTGCCAATCGTCATCTCAGAAGCTGAAGGTGTGTGGGTGAAAGATCCTGAAGGAAATAAATATATGGATATGCTCAGCGCCTATTCTGCGGTAAACCAAGGGCATCGCCATCCAAAAATCATCCAGGCATTGAAGGATCAGGCGGATCGCGTCACTTTGACATCCCGTGCCTTCCATAATGATCAGCTTGGGCCTTGGTATGAAAAAATCTGCGAATTGACAAATAAAGAAATGGCTCTCCCGATGAATACTGGAGCCGAAGCCGTTGAAACTGCCATCAAAGCGGCACGCAGATGGGCATACGATATTAAAGGCGTCCCTGATGGCCAGGCAGAAATCATCGCATGTGTCGGGAATTTCCATGGCAGGACGATGACGGCTGTTTCACTTTCCTCTGAAGAAGAATATAAACGCGGTTTTGGGCCGATGCTTCCGGGCATCAAGCTGATCCCATACGGGGATTTAGATGCATTGAAAGAAGCAATTACGCCAAATACGGCTGCATTCCTTATTGAGCCGATTCAAGGAGAAGCAGGAATCGTCCTGCCTGAAGAAGGATTTTTAAAGGCTGCGCATGAATATTGCAAGGAAAATAAAGTCCTCTTCATCGCAGATGAAATCCAGGCTGGCCTTGCACGCTCCGGCAAAATGTTTGCGTGTGAATGGGAAGATGTCGATCCGGATATGTACATCCTTGGAAAAGCCCTCGGCGGCGGGGTATTCCCGATTTCCTGCGTAGTGGCAAATAAAGAGATTTTGAATGTATTCAACCCTGGTTCACATGGTTCCACATTCGGAGGCAATCCAATGGCTTGTGCCGTGTCTGTAGCTGCATTGGATGTGCTGATCGATGAAAAGCTTGCAGAGCGTTCCTTGGAGCTCGGCGAATACTTCATGGATAAGCTGAAAGAAATTGAAAATCCAATGATCAAAGAAGTCAGGGGAAGAGGACTGTTCATAGGTGTCGAGCTGAAAGAGCCGGCGCGTAAATATTGTGAAAGTCTTAAAGAGCAGGGATTACTATGCAAAGAAACCCATGATACAGTAATACGCTTTGCTCCACCGCTTGTCATTTCAAAAGAAGAATTGGACTGGGCGATCGAAAGAATCAAAAATGTGCTTTCTTAATGTGTTAAAATGACAGCATAAAGAAACTACAAAAAGAGGCGAATAGTGATGGAGAACCTGAACTTATTTACATCAACTCAAGAAGTCATTAAGGAAGCGCTCACAAAACTGGGCTATGATGAGGCACTTTATGAATTATTAAAAGAACCTTTAAGAATGCTGACAGTCCGCATCCCCGTCAGAATGGATGATGGTAAAATAAAAGTATTCACAGGGTATCGCGCCCAGCACAATGATGCTGTAGGCCCTACAAAAGGGGGCGTCCGCTTCCATCCTGAAGTAGATGAAGAAGAAGTAAAGGCACTTTCTATGTGGATGAGTTTGAAATGCGGGATTGTCGACCTGCCATATGGGGGAGGAAAAGGCGGGATCATCTGCGATCCCCGCACCATGTCCATGAGCGAGATTGAGAGGCTGAGCCGTGGATATGTGCGTGCAATCAGCCAAATTGTCGGACCTACAAAAGACATACCGGCACCGGATGTTTATACAAATTCACAAATCATGGCTTGGATGATGGATGAATACAGCCGTTTGAGAGAATACGATTCTCCTGGATTCATCACCGGGAAGCCGATTGCCCTGGGCGGATCTCAAGGCCGTGAAAAAGCTACAGCTCAAGGGGTTACCATCTGCATCGAAGAAGCAGCTAAGAAAAAAGGAATAGATATTAAAGGTGCACGTGTCGTCATTCAAGGATTTGGGAATGCAGGAAGCTTTTTAGCTAAGTTCATGCACGATGCTGGCGCACAGGTTGTCGGGATCTCCGATGCATACGGCGGACTGCATGATCCAAATGGCTTGGATATCGATTATCTATTAGATCGCCGAGACAGCTTCGGTACGGTTACGACTCTATTCGAAAACACAATTTCCAACCAGGAACTGCTTGAATTGGAATGTGATATCCTTGTGCCTGCTGCAGTCTCCAACCAGATTACTGCAGATAGTGCACATTCAATTAAAGCGTCTATTGTCGTTGAAGCTGCAAATGGTCCAACAACTCTAGAGGCAACAAAGATTCTTTCTGATAAAGGCATCCTCCTTGTGCCGGATGTCCTTGCGAGCGCTGGAGGCGTTACTGTATCCTACTTTGAATGGGTACAGAACAACCAGGGCTACTATTGGACAGAAGAAGAAGTAAACGAAAAACTGCGCAAAAAATTAGTGGAATCCTTTAACAACGTGTATGAAACAGCTGAAAACCGCAGAATCAACATGCGTCTAGCTGCCTACATGGTCGGTGCACGCAAAATGGCCGAAGCGTCGAAATTTAGAGGATGGGTATAAGAAAAGCGGAAGCGCCTTGGTCAGCCCCGACCAGCATAAGACGGAACTCGAAGGAAATCCTGATTTCCGTAGAGGAGCGGCTTATGACTCGAGGGGCTAGGCGCTGTAGCTGGATCATAAGAAAAGCAAAGACACCCGAGGATTAATCCTGGGTGTCTTTGCTTTATATATAGGCGCTTAGCGAGTTGCACGCGGTTCTGGATCGCGCTCAAGCTCTTCGCTCGGTTTGAATAATAGACCGAGGTTGATAAGCCCGGCGATTCCAACTAAACCATAGATAATGCGGGAAAGTGCAGCTCCTTGTCCACCGAATATAGCTGCGACCAAGTCGAATTGGAAGAACCCAATTAGCCCCCAGTTGATGGCGCCGATAATGGTAAGAACAAGTGCAATACGTTGAATTCCACTCATGTTGTTTCCTCCTTAACAAATAGCTACGTCTTTAGATTCTGACGAGCTTACTTAAATTATTCATCAACTTCTTGTTTTTTATGCAGCTGCAAACGTATGGCCGAGCATCTTTTTTGCAAATGCTAGTTCTGTGGTTAATAATGATGCCAAGGAGGGATTTTTGTAATGAATGAATTTACTTTTTATAACCCGGTAAAATTAATATTTGGAAAAGATCAATTATCAGAGTTGAAAAATGAGCTTCCCCAATACGGAAAGAAAGTTCTTCTTGTATATGGCGGGGGAAGCATCAAGAAAAGCGGTCTTTATGATAAAGTAGTAGCAGAATTAAAGGAAATGGATGCAGAAGTATTTGAACTTGCAGGAGTGGAACCTAACCCTCGTGTAACAACTGCACGCAAAGGGATTGAAATCTGCAAGAAAGAAAATATCGATGTATTGCTCGCAGTCGGAGGCGGAAGCGTCATTGACTGTACGAAATTGATCGCTGCAGGTGCAAAATATGACGGAGATGCTTGGGATCTTGTAACGAAAAAAGCATTTGCTGAAGAAGCACTGCCATTTGGTACGGTGCTGACTTTAGCTGCCACTGGTTCTGAAATGAACGCTGGTTCTGTCATAACAAACTGGGAAACAAATGAAAAATACGGATGGGGAAGCCCGGCAACATTCCCTAAATTCTCTATTTTGGATCCCCAAAATACGTTTACTGTTCCAAAAAACCATACCATTTATGGAATGGTGGATATGATGTCCCACGTTTTTGAACAATATTTCAACAACGCCGACAATACACCTGTACAGGATCGCATGTGTGAGGGCGTCTTGAATACGGTCATTGAAACAGCTCCAAAATTAATTAATGACCTGGAAAATTATGAACTTCGCGAAACCATTCTTTATGCTGGAAATATTGCATTGAATGGTATGCTGCAAATGGGATACAGAGGTGACTGGGCTACGCATAACATCGAGCATGCAGTTTCAGCTGTCTACGATATTCCACATGCAGGCGGATTGGCTATCCTGTTCCCTAACTGGATGAAGCACAATCTTGATGTAAATCCTGCCCGCTTCAAGCAAATGGCTGTCAACGTATTCGGAGTAGACCCAGAAGGGAAATCCGATAAAGAAGCAGCCCTTGAAGGAATCGAAAAGCTCCGCGAATTCTGGAGTTCAATCGGTGCGCCGTCTCGACTTGCCGACTACGACATCGATGACAGCAAACTCGATGCCATCGCAGATAAAGCCATGTCTAATGGTGAATTCGGCAACTTCACAAAATTGAATCGTGACGATGTCATGTCCATCTTGAAAGCTTCTTTATAAAAAGAAGATGAAGGCTGCTCTTTTATGGAGCAGCCTTCTTTTATTCGACAATATTCGAGGAAAATCGGGTGGTGCCTGTCACCACCCGATTTATTTCCATAAAAAAATTATAATTGGATACGCTTACAGTACAGGGGATTTCTTGATTATCATCCCAGCTTTCGATAAAGTGATAAAAGACCATTAATTAAACGGAGGAAATTTCATGACACATATTAAATTTGACTATTCCAAAGCTCTTTCGTTTTTCGGCGAACATGAACTTACATACTTGCGTGATGCAGTCAAAGTCGCCCACCATTCCCTGCATGAACAAACAGGGGCAGGAAATGATTTCTTAGGCTGGATCAATCTTCCGTCTGACTACGATAAAGAAGAATTCTCCAGAATCCAAAAGGCTTCTGAGAAAATCAAGAATGATTCAGATATCCTGCTTGTCATCGGAATCGGCGGTTCGTACCTTGGTGCACGTGCGGCTATCGAAATGCTGAACCATAGCTTTTACAATGCATTGTCTAAAGAAGACCGCAAGACGCCTCAAGTCTTCTTTGTAGGAAATAATATTAGTTCCACTTACATGAAGGATTTAATGGACCTTTTAAAAGGAAAAGACTTCTCCATCAATGTTATTTCCAAATCAGGGACGACAACGGAGCCGGCATTGGCATTCCGCATCTTCCGCAAGCTTTTGGAAGAAAAATATGGTGTAGAAGAAGCAAAGGGACGCATTTATGCTACAACTGATAAAGCAAAAGGTGCATTGAAAACCTTGGCAACAGAAGAAGGCTATGAGTCATTCATCATTCCGGATGACGTCGGCGGCCGCTACTCTGTATTGACTCCTGTGGGACTTCTGCCGATTGCTGTAAGCGGCGTGAACATCGAAGATATGATGGACGGTGCCAAAAAAGCAAGTGAAGACTTCAGCCATTCAGAGATCGAAGACAATATTGCATATCAATATGCAGCTGTAAGAAACGTCCTTTACAACAAAGGGAAAACGATTGAAATGCTGATCAACTACGAACCAGGACTTCAATATTTTGCTGAATGGTGGAAGCAGCTGTTCGGTGAAAGTGAAGGGAAAGATCAAAAAGGCATCTATCCTTCATCTGCGAATTTCTCTACAGACCTGCATTCTTTAGGTCAGTATGTACAGGAAGGAAGACGCGACATCTTCGAAACAATCATCAAAGTGGATGAACCGCGCCATGAATTAACCATTGAAGAAGAAAGCAATGATCTCGATGGTTTGAATTATTTAGCTGGTAAAACGGTCGATTTCGTCAACAACAAAGCATTCGAAGGAACGTTGCTTGCCCATACAGACGGAGGAGTTCCAAACTTGATCGTAGAAATCCCTGCGATGGATGCCTATACATTTGGCTATTTAGTTTATTTCTTTGAAAAAGCATGCGCTATGAGCGGATACCTGCTTGGCGTCAATCCATTTGACCAGCCAGGGGTTGAAGCGTACAAAGTGAACATGTTTGCTCTCTTAGGCAAACCTGGCTTCGAAGAGAAAAAAGCAGAGCTTGAAAATCGTCTGAAGTAATACAGTGAAATAAGAAACCTTGGCAGAATTGGACTGCCAAGGTTTTTTTATATATGTGGAAAGAAAGGGAATAGTACGGCCGCTGCCATGAGAAACTAAGAAAAATATGCTTAAGGGAGTGCAGCAGCAATGATTGAATTAGAATCACGAATTGAAGGGCAGCATTACCAATTATATAAATTAGAACAGCTATTAAAACCGCTTGGCTATACCATTGGCGGCAATTGGGAATATGATCATGGCTGCTTTGACTATAAGATTGATGATGAAGTAGGCTATCAATTCTTGCGCCTGCCATTCACATCCATTGATGGCCAGTTGGATGCCAGAGGTGCCACTGTAAAATTAGGCAAGCCGTATTTGTTATCCCATAAATATCAGCGCGGGCTGGATGATCATGCGAATATCTTCAACGTTTCTGCATCGTTCAACCAATTCCAGGAACCGGTGGATAAAGACGCAAGCTTCCCGGAAGAGTATATTTCGGTTGGAAAAGAATTGGTTAAGGAACTGGAAGAGGTTTTATTAGATTAATCAGATATGACAAGCAGCTGATCATTCAAATGGATTTTGTCATCAGGAGGAGGGTTCACAATAGAATTCTCCCCTCTTTTATATCCTAAAAGCATTACCCTTTGTTCAGATAAAATCCTGCTGATTTCGTTAAATGGACGATCCATCCAGTCCCGGTCAACGGAAATGAATTTTAAACTGCTGCCTTTTAATTGATTGAGCATGATCAAAAGGCTTGATGCCATTCCGTGTGCTAAAATGCTATTCATCATGACATAGCTAGTTTGTTTATTCGTTTGGATGATTTCATCAGCTCCGGCGCGTTCTGCATTCAGTACATGTTCAGCAGTCAAAATTTCAACAATGCTGTGTACTTCTGGATTTATCCCTTTGACAGCAATCAGCGTTAAAATGGTATTCATATCCGCTTGATATTCAGGGGTGTTCTGATCAGCAGTTACTAAAAGCAATTCAGCAGATTTTGCATTTGCCTTAGTGAGAACATGATCGTAAAAAGGTTTTCCTTTAATGAAATGGACATGCATTCCGGGAAAGGGGTTTTCTGTTAGAGAGTCATCAATGAGAACGATTTGTGCTTCATTCTTTAACTGAATGAGCTGGTTGATGACATCTCGGGATCGTTCATTCCAGCCAATGATCAATGTCTGTTTTTTACCGATATAAAGGGATTTCCCTTGTTTAAGTGTATTCTGAGTGTTGATAGCAGTCGTAGCAAGAGTGGCAAAGTAGGAGGAAAGGAAGCTTGCCCCCACAAGAATCAGTAATATGCCAACGAGCCTGCCTGCAGTAGTATGTGGTGTGTAGTCACCATATCCTACAGTAGAAGCTGTGATGATTGCCCACCAAATTCCATCGAATGTGGAAGGGAATGTCTTGGGCTCCACAAGGTGGATGACAAATCCAAAAAGGATAATGGAGAAGACTGCCATAAAGAAAATCCTTGGGAGAAGCGGCCAGCGTGAAAAAGTCTGATAAAGATATGTTGCCAAGAAATATCAGCTCCTATATACAAATCGCATTGACCAGTATGCCCATTATGAAATTCCCTCATAACTTAACCCGCGCAAAAAAAGAACCGAAGAATCAATTCTTCGGTCCTCAGTTTGATTACAATTCCGCCAAGTCTTTCAGAAGAAGGTCGGCGAATGCTGCAGAAATCTTCTTCCCTTTTTGTGCAGAAACTTCATGTGCAAGAGCATTGGTATTGCCTGATTTTACTTTGGCTTTTAAGCTGTTCAAGATGCCGTGGTTTGTAATTTCTCCTTGATCAAAACCGTATTGGAGAAGTTCGTCCAAATGATCGGCATCCATTTTTACTGTCAACGTAAAGTCTTTCTCACTCGTGTTGCCTGCGTTATCCACAGCCGTAACGTGAAGTGTATGATCACCAACGGATAGACTCAATGGCTCAACAACGACTGGGTTGTCAACTTCCACACCATCCAATGTGATGGATAGTTTCGCCACGCCGCTGTCTTCATCCATTGCAAGTATGGTCTGGTTGAATCCTTCATATTGATAGAAAGTTGTTTGAGCAAGATCTTGAATGACTGGTGCTGTTGTGTCCATGTGTTCAAAATCAGTGATGCTCAATGGCTTCAATTGATATGTTCCTCTGAAGATAGAGGAGATACCGGAAATATTAGCTGTGTCTCCATTTTGAAGGGTTTCAAGAAGCTGATTCAACGAAACGCCAGTGCGGCTGTCAACTCTCACTCTTGTTGTAGAACCGTCAGCAGATACTGCATCGAATTCAAATGTGCCGCCAGCTGATTCTGGCAGATTCGCTATTTTTACATTTTCAAGTTTAACATATTGTCCTTGATTGGACGCATCCACAGCAGATACCGTTTTGGCAGCTGGGACTTCACTTGTCCCCAAGTTATCCACTTTAATCAAATCGGAAAGCTCCAATTCACCATTATAAAGGGAAGTGGTTCCTGTAAGCTTAACTTTATCGCCTTTATGGTAGTTGCTTTCTGATTGGTAGACATAAATTCCACCGGTATCATCCTGAAGGTAGAAACCTTCACCACCGAAAGTACCAGGTTCAGATGTGATGACACCTTCAACAGTGACGAGGTTTTTCTCACCAGCTGCCCTAGCTGCATCGATTGTCATCAAATCCGGGATTTTTGGACCTTGCTGATCTGGCAGCGGTTCTGAATTGACATTGCCAAACGTTACGCTTTCAGTCAATGCATTCTTACTGCCGACTTTCAGCCTTAAGTTTGCTGCGCCTTCCGTTCCTTTCACAACTGTAACATCCAGGTCTTTGAAAGCTTTTCCATTTTTATCGGCAGTTACGGAAAATTCACTGCTGTAGCCAGGACTTTTCGGATAGGTGCCATCTGCGCCTTTAAAGTAGCCGACTTGAGTACCGCCATCCAAGTATAGTCCGAGCTTCAATCCACTTACTGTTTCATTCGGCTGAAGATTGTCGAGCACTACACGGATCTGGAACTCCTGTGCATTCGGCAGGACACTTTGATGAACGAAAGAATATGCAGGCAAAGTAGCTGTCTTGTTCGATCCGTATGAACCAGCAGCAAATGTTGAAGAATCATACCATTTATAGCCTGCTTCCGGCGCTGACCATGGTTCTGATTGTGGTTCGGTTGATTTTTCCGGCTGTTCAAAATCAAGAAGCTTTGTAGGCTCGTCCAGCGTCAAGCCAGGAACTTGATCAAATCCTGTATAGTCTTCTTTAGTAGATAGCCAATTCACTAAATTGACGAGCAATGTTCCGTCGTTTTGCTCTTTAAACCCATCATAAGTCGTTTTTTTAGAGCCGTTTTCTTCACGAAGGTATTTAGGAGATGCATCTTCAACAGGTGAAGAATCCCCGATGAAAGCAGCTTTCCCTTTACCAACTTTTGAGACTGCCACGAAAGGACCTTCAGCTTTTCCGCCGCCTGCATAGACTCCTTGGTCAACGGCAAATCCCCAGCTCTCAGTAGTTTCAGGAAGATAGACAATCCCTTTTGCTTTTGTAGGATCTGTGATAGCAAGAGTCGAACCTGCATGCATCGCTACAGTGTCGACGCCTTCAGTGATTCCGAAAGCTTGGTCAGGAGCAACGATCTGATTCGCTGTAATATCACCTAATGCATTGTATCGGAAGCGTATCCCGAAGTTGTCGGATAGCCAGTCAGAACTTTCTACCCCTTGCATCGCAGCAGAGTTAGCTTCCTCTGTTGTCATTCCTTTAGCAGGGTTGTCCCATGCGCCTCTGCGGTAGCCGTTGAAGACTTCTGATGCATCCCAGCGGTTTTTGTTGCGGTCTGCATTATAGTGGTCGCCGATGAAGAAGATGCTTCCACCCTGATTGACATAGTCCAGCATCGCTTGCTGTTCAGATGTTTTATATGGAATGTTGGCTTCCCCGATGACAAATGCGTCATATTGTTGTAAATCGTCCAGTGTAATAGGTGTGCTTTTTCTTAGTTCCTTGACATAGTATCCTTTGCCTGCCAAAGCATTTCCGTAGTCCGAGAATCCACCATTGATGACCCAGTCAGCAGCACCTGCCGTCTGTCCATGTGTATTATCGAATAACACTTTCTTTCCGTTGGCCGCCACAGAAGGATTTATGTATGGTGCTGGATCCGCGGCTGTTTCTGCATGTGCAGCATTGTCATGGGCCATTGTGGAGAATGGCGCCAGCAAAGAAGCAGCAAAGACTAACTTCGAAAACTTATTGAAAAATTTCTTATTTCCCATTTTTTCAAATTCCCTCCTTTTCTACTACTATACATGAGCTTGCAACACCATAAAAATAGGTATATTATCCCTTTCTTAAGCGTTTACAAAAACTTAATAATGGCATGAGATTAGATAATCTTGAGCTTTATCGCTTTGACTGCGGCTTCTGTCCTATTCTTCGCATCCATCTTTTGTATGATGATGGATACGTAGTCTCTCACAGTGTAGCTGCTGAGAGAGAGGGCATCTGCTGTTTCGCTGATCGATGCGCCGTTTGATATGTGTTTCAGGACTTCTTTTTCTCTTGGGGAAAGCAGGTTATGTGCCAAGCATAGATGATTGGAAGCTTCATTCCAGTAGGGATGAAGCAAATCTCCTGCATATCTCCCAAATTTGATCAAAGTGGCCAATGTCTGTGTGGAAATGGTGAAATCCCTACCTGCTCCCTGGTCCAGTAAAGCAACCCCGATCAATTTTGAATGGAGCGGAGCATAAAGAGGGACGGCCACAAAGGATTTCAAATGATATTCTTTTACATATTCATCAGGCAATAGATTTGAGGGTTCATTGCAAAAAATTGGTTTGGCATTTGCGTATTTTTCAAAGTATTCCTTTAGAAGTGGATCTCGATGTATCTCGCCCTTCGTTTTTGAGACACCTTGTGAATCAACATTATAGTAGAGGCTGCCGATTCCCTTATCTTCGCTGGGCGAGTAAAGGCATAGCCCGCATCTTTTGAAAGGAAGATAATCAACGAGTCCTTGTGAAACCGACTCTATCGCTTCCTCCACATTTCGTGAGTGAAGAAGCCTCTGCAAATAAAGAAGTGCAGCATCCTTCCATTCTAATTCGGACTGCAGATGACTGACGGTCAATTGCCGTACATACATTCTCCGGAACCATTCCTTTTTTTCCTTCGTCACAATTTCCCCATCCGGAACCATTAAAAGGACATGGTCATGAAGGCAAGGGATCTGAATGAGCTGTCCGCCTGACGTTTCAGTAGATAATAGTTTTTCTAATGCGAGAGATAGATCAGCAAGGCTATCAGCTCTTAATTTTTCGCTGATCCCTATCATCTGCTGTGTGATCGGGTGATTCTCCGGACAAGAAATTTTGTGGACCTTATATTCTGCTTGATTCTCATGAACAATGGCCATCCATTGCAGCGGAAGCATTTTTGTCGATGTCATCAAACGCAGCCAATGGTCGGATTGAATTTCATTTTGGCTGGTCAGGAGCACCTGGTCGATCATGCGTGAAAAAAATGCTTGAACGGCTTGATGATCAAGCAGTTCCTTTTTTTCTTTTGAAAGTAAATGATGAAACCTGTCCTCGATCATCGTAATGATAAAAATGCCTTCAGTGTCATCTTTCAGGAGAGGATATTTTTTGTTCCACTCTGCAGCCATCGCAAACGCAAATTGATCAATGGAGAATTCAGTGGTTGATTTTGCAATCGAAAACCCGGATCTAAGCATTTGGTCGAATTCCGGTATCAACCGAAAACCTCTGTTCATAAGTGTTTTCTTCCAGTTTCCCCATTCCAAGAAAAACTCGTTTTCATAGGACAGCAGCAATTCTATTGCCCTTTGAAAAAGATTTTTGATTTTGGTCTCCATGACTCAACACCTCCACCGTATTATTCATTATATTCGAAACAAAGTGAAAATTTATGGGGATAAAAACTTACTAAACCCGACATTTGAGGGGTGCGGATTGATTCCCCGAAAAAAATCGTAATGGTTTCCTTTATTAGATTGGCCTACATTAGGAATAAGACGAATTAGGCGAGGTGTTCAGATTGAACGAGAAGAAGAGGGAAATCGACAGAGGGGGAAGGACCAATAAAAAAGTATTTTGGACTTCCTTTCTTTCAGGGATGATTTTGCTTGGGGCCCTGCTGGTATCGATCGGCTTGTCAGGTGTTGCTTATGCAGTCCCGCTCGCAGGTGTAGGGGATTTTTATGTGGAATTCGATAATCTTGAGGGGGATGGATATACGTTCTATCCAAAAATGGGGGAGACAAGCAGCTCCAAATCAGCGCCTCAAGGGACCAATTTAATCGAAAAGTTGACCATCAAAAATTTGAAGCTTTATAAAGATTTTAAAGTCGGGGACCAATGGATTCGCGTTGAAATCACTGCATCAAAGCCGGTTCAGATCACTGGTCTGCAGCAGGATGCAAGCTTAATCCAGGCGAATGCGAAATTCAGCAACCTTGTATTAAAGGAAAATTACAGCAGCGACTGGACAAAACAGTTCAAACAGTCTTCTTCACACATTACACTTGGCAGCGCTAAACTCAAGACCCATTACTTATTCCAAAAAACCATCACGATGAATGGAATGAAATTGACTGTGCACAAAATTGATAAAAAGTAGGAGGGGATTTTGTGAACTTTTCCGATTGGAGGCATACGAGGCCATTTTGGGGATCTGTGATGGCTATCATCAGCGGTTCCCTCATCCTATGGGTTCCTTTAAATTTATTTCTAAGTGCGTTTCTTCCCGGTTCCATCGCTGTCGTAGGTTTATTATTCGGAGGTCTTATCATACTATTGGGTTTATTAAGTCTCTTCTTTCCCCAGTCAGCAAAGGTGCTGGGCATCATCATCATGTTCCTCTCGGTGCTATCCGTCATCGGAGCTTTGGGTGGACTATTCATCGGAACCATTTTAGGTCTGATTGGCGGGGCGGCGTTATTGGCATGGAGACCAATAGAATGGAAAGATGATCGAGACCCGGCAGCACAGCCGAGAGAAACGGCTAAAGCGGGATGATTACATGATACGAATGAAAATTACTGCGGTCTCCATCATGATTTTTTCATTGATATTTTGTTTTTCATGTCCGTCTCTAATGGCAAAGGAAGAACCCTCGCATGATATTGATGGTTTCCTTGTCCAGGCAGACAGGGTGATAGGAGAAAATATGACCGTTGATTTCATAAAAGGGCAGTCTGCACAAAAAAAGGAAATGACCATGCTTAGTATCCATTATGATAAAGCTACGATTTTGGGGATGAAATTGACTAAGGAATTTTCAACGCCGGAGGGTCCCA
The DNA here is from genome assembly GCF_050990905.1 of Falsibacillus pallidus. Lineage (GTDB taxonomy): Bacteria > Bacillota > Bacilli > Bacillales > DSM-25281 > Falsibacillus > Falsibacillus pallidus_A. Next base: position 3,076,112 of record NZ_CP158866.1, on the reverse strand, counting down.
TGAGTATCACAATGGAAGCAAAGGGGCCAGTCACGATTCATAATATGACAGTCGATGCGAGTGCTTTATCATTCAAAGGCGCCTGCATTGAGCCTTCAGCACTTATCCCATCTGCAGGTTTGGAGGATGTCGCCATGACTGCCCATAATCTTAGCTCATCTGACAGTGATCTGGAGGGGCTTGTCCTTCAGACTGTCAGAGGGTTTCAGTCGCCTAAGAAACCTTCTGAGCTGAGTATTTTAAAAGACGCCGCTTTGCTGCCGCTTAATCAACTTGAAAAAGAACTTGGAAATTTAAAAGATGGCAAGCTCCCGTTGATTTGCGGGGATGGGCAAACAAAAGAGGCAGCGGCCAAGAAGGAAGAACCATCAGCCGGAAAACAGATCGATGATGCCTTAGGGAAATTGACCCAACCTGTCAAACCTGCAGGGGACCTGGTAAAGAAAACGGTAGAAACAGCAGATTCTGTCACTAAACCGATAAAAGATACAGTAAAACCCATTCTTAAGCCTATTGAAGGAACAGTTTCCAAAGTGGCAAAACCCCTGAAAGATTCCACGAAAATTGTGGATGATACAGTCAAGTCCGCTGATCATACATTAACTTCTGTTTGCCAAAAGACAAGCGATGCAAAAGGGAAAATCACGAAAGAGCTAGGCCTGGAGCTGGTCGATCAAGCACTGCAAAAGAAAAAGCCGCTGTCAGCGATCTGTGAAGGGGATTCCTCTATTTCTGAACAATTACTGAAGATGCAGAATACCCTTTTGGGGGATCTCGGAATTGGTTCATTGCTTGGAGTAGAGGGTGAACAGAAGAAATTTGATGAAAAAGAGTTAAAGAAATTGAGAGAAACATTATTAAAAGAAAAAGATGGAAGCATCATCGGACAATAAGACATCAGCCCTACTCAACATAGGGCTGGTGTTTTTTTAATATTTTCATTGAACATGGAAAAGGGTAAGATGGTAGTAAGAGAGAGGAATCCCGTCAATGGGGGTTCTTATTTTTATGTAATGGGAGAGAGACTTCTATGATGTACATAGGTTTGGCTGTATTAGGATTCATTGCGAGTATTTATGGGACCATTATCGGTGCAGGTGGCGGCTTCATCATTGTTCCGTTTCTCTTGATGCTGACGGATCTTTCGCCTGCAACGGCAGCTGCCACTGGTTTGGCTCTCGTATTCTTTAATGCTTCCACTTCGATTTTCGCATTCATTAAACAAAAAAGGATACTTCTTTATACAGGATTGATCATCTCTATAGGGGCCATCCCTGGGACATTCCTTGGCTCATGGCTGGTTGTGAGAAGTCCCGAGCATGTATTTAAAATTGTATTTGCTGTTACATTGATCGGACTCGGCGCCTTTCTTCTTTGGAAGAATTTCCGAAAAGCTGATAAAAGTGCAGATGCACAGAAAACAGAACACGCCATTCATGAAATGTCCTGGGAATATGGCATCAAGATTGCGCTCGTCGGCATCCTCCTTGGTACGATTTCTTCCTTCTTTGGAATCGGGGGAGGCTGGCTTCTTGTCCCTATATTGGTCTACGGTTTTGGTGTAAGTGTCCATTATGCCACTGCGACATCGATATTCTCATTAGCAATCTATTCCGGCATCGGATTGATCCAGCCGATCATCCATGGCAGGGTGGACTGGGCCGTCGCTGCATTCTGTGGAATAGGAGTATTGATCGGAGGGCAGGCAGGCGCATTGGTTTCTTCTAAAATATCAGGCGGCACCATCACCAAGCTTCTTGCATTTATCGTCATCATCATTGGAATTAAATTAATGTTTACGTAAAGGAATGTCTTATTGGCATTCTTTTTTATTGGAAATTGATAAGAAGAACTTATGCTAGGATATAGATTTTCCGTCATTTACCTTATGAAGATAGGGGAGGTAAAATGAAGGAAAATAATGTTAAAGAGGTTTTTCTGATGAATAACAAATATAAGTACTTTGCCGGCATCTTTATCAATGGATTGGGGGACGGCATCCAGCAAATTGCATTGATGTGGTACATCTATCATCTGACAGGTGAATCAACATCAATTGGACTGATGATTGCCATCTATTATTTGCCGAGCATGTTCCTGACGCCCTTTGTTTCGGTTTATGTGGATCATCGGGATTCAAAAAATATCGTCATCATCACTGATTTCCTGAGATTCCTGCTTGTATTTACCATGGCAGCATTGATTTATTATAAAGTGGATTCAGCGTTTATTTTCTATCTCCTTCAATTTATGTTGGCCGTTTTCTATACCATCTATAAGCCAGCTTCACAGTCTTTCCTTAAAGAAGCTTTTACGGCAAAAGAACTGCCTTTTGTCATTTCAAAAGCTTCTTCGTTAAATGAAGCTGCCTTGATTGCAGGGACAGGTGTTTCAGGCATCTTCCTTGTGAGCATGTCGCTCTCCATGGGCTTCTTTATCAATTCTCTGACTTTCTTATTCGCAGCAATATTTTTCTTTGCCATTAAACGGGCCAGCCCGAAGCAAGTGAAGCAATCGAAAATCGTTTATTTTGCAGAAATGCAAAAAGGCTGGCTATACATTCAGGGCAAAGAAGGGATGAGATATCTGCTCTTTCTGTCCATTTTGAACAGCATCAGCATCCAAATGTCGACCACTCTCTTTCTGCCTCTGGCTGAACAGTTAGAGGGAGGGAGCGGGCTGTATTCTTCCTTCGAAATGGCTTTTTCCGTCGGGGGAATCATCTCAGGGTTGATTGCTGCTTATTTCATGAAAAAATATAAACACAGGGTGATCATCGGTACGATGGGAGGCATGCTCTCATCAGCAGTGCTCTTATTTTTCTCAGACCAATCGATTCCATCTGCCTTCTTAATATTCATCCTGGGGCTCTTTACAATGTCTCATTTAATCGTTGTCCAAACACTGATCCAATTAAACACAACAAAGGAATTCATCGGGCGCGTGATTGGACTGAGGACCATCCTGGCTTCTTTCGTAAAGATCTCATCCGCACTTCTTACTGGAACTATGATTGCAGTCCTTGGCGTCCACAATATCTTTTTGGCTTTTGCCCTTATCATGCTGGCCAGTTTTTTAACCATTGGCATGCTAAAGAAGGTCACCGTGCCAATTTAACTAAAAGTGCTCAGGTTTTCCTTGGCACTTTTCATTTTGTCCAAATAAATTATAATAGAGGAAAATAGTTAACTTAATATTATTTAAGGTTAACATTTTAGCATTGTTGATAAGAAAAGGGGATGTTTATGTATAAGCTGCGGGGACACCATCTTTTTTGCTTATTGGGCTACAGAGGCATGGGATATTCAAAAGAGTATGTAGAAAATATGACAAAGCTGCATCAGGGGTTGAGGAACAGGCCAAAGACATGGATACAAATCGTCAAAGGGCCGGATCAGCTATGTGAAAAATACCCAAACGATGGTGAGTATCACTGCCAGGAAAAGAATATATACGAAAGAGATGCCGTCATCCTTAAAAAACTGGGACTCCACATCAATCAAGTCATACGATGGGAAGATATCGAATCCAGGATCAGAAAGCATGTGGAGCCATCGGATGTCCAGATTGTGTGCAGTACTTGTTCATGGAAGTCATATGGCTATTGTGAAGAAGGGATTCAAGAAATGATTGAAGGTTTGGGGCTGAAGGAAGTGAAATAGAAAAAAACCTTTGCGATTTGCAAAGGTTTTTAAGTATGGAGCGTAGGGGGCTCGAACCCCTGACCTCTACGCTGCCAGCGTAGCGCTCTCCCAGCTGAGCTAACGCCCCGATATGTACGTCTAAGCGATATTATACAACAATTTTGCAGCTTTGCAATACTATCGATGAAAAAATTGAAGAAAATATTGAACAAGGCGCAGTCATAGAAATTGCGCCTTGTTTGGTTGTTACAAGCTTTCGACCTCCGCGCTTTGAACGCCTTCGATTTCAGATACTGTATAGTAGATATCGGTCGTCTTCCGCTTGAAGTTGACCGTAATTTTCAATTCCACTAAATGCGTCAAATCCTGTTTATCCCTGATCCGGATGTTTTTAATAGAAAACTTCTCATCCTGAATTTTTGTGATGACCGTTTCGATGCTCTTCTTTTCTCCCACAATAAGCTTGATTAACAGTTCTTTTTCCCGCAGCTTCTGCGGACCGATAATTTTAATAATAAAAGGAATGAATTCTACACTGATAATCAGAAGAACTACTCCTGCAATGGCTTCAACATAAAATCCAGCACCTACCGCTATCCCTATTCCGGCTGCCCCCCAGATCATGGCAGCGGTTGTCAGGCCGGATATGCTGTCGTTCCCTCTCCGCAAGATGACCCCGGCGCCAAGAAAACCGATCCCGGATACAATTTGTGCAGCCAAACGCAAAGGATCCATTGTGATGTTCACCAAGCCGTGTTCAGGAAACAGATAAGCCGATTCAATTGAGACAATGGTCAACAAGCAGCTGACGATGGAAATGACCAAACTTGTTTTCAAGCCCACTGGTTTCCGCTTCAATTCCCTTTCCAAGCCGATTACCAGGCCAAGAACGGCCGAGATGCAAAGTTTCAGTATGATTTCTGTTTCTAAGTTAAGACCCGATACCCCCAAGTGTCTACCTCCTTTAAATTATAAAAAACCATTGGAAAATCCACTTTTAAAATATAGAATAGTGTTTATATTTTAACATAACGCTTTATCGTCAACATGAATTAATTTACATTAAGGAGCAAACACAATGGAAGAACCAAAAATCAACCCTTATGTGGCGCTCGGAATAGGTGTCGCATCTGTATCGACCTCAGCTATATTAGTCAAAGTGTCATCCGCTGATGCAGGAGTGATCGCTTTTTATCGTTTATTTATTACAGTCCTGCTGATGCTGCCATTTTTCCTTACTAAACATTTGAAGGAATTAAAAATCATCACCCGCCGCGAATGGCTATTTTCCATTATTGCCGGAATCTTTTTAGCCTTCCATTTCATTCTTTGGTTTGAATCCTTGAATTACACATCCGTTGCCAGTTCGACGGTCCTTGTAACACTGCAGCCTTTATTCGCATTCCTCGGGACCTTTCTGTTTTTCAAAGAGCGCCTCTCCATTAAAGCCATCCTCTGCGGGGTAATGGCCATCCTGGGAAGTGTCATCATCAGCTGGGGAGATTTCCACATCAGCGGCAAAGCCCTATTTGGAGATTTGCTGGCGCTTGCTGCCTGTGCTTTAGTCACGGCCTATCTGCTATTCGGACAGCATGTAAGGAAGCGTCTTTCCCTTATGACATATACCTTCGTTGTCTATTTTATATGTTCTGTGGTCCTATTCTTTTATGTCCTGGCGTCAGGTGAAAAATTCGGACCATATCCTGCAGAAGACTGGATTTACTTTTCCCTTCTTGCCATCATCCCCAATCTCCTGGGTCATAGTTTATTCAATTGGTCGCTGAAATGGGTCAGTACATCCACCATTTCCATGGCCATTTTATTTGAACCGGTTGGAGCCTCAATCCTTGCTTATCTCCTCCTTGGTGAGAAACTGCACATATGGCAGGCATTAGGCGGGCTCATTGTCATTCTGGGCATATCCATCTTTCTAATTAATGAAAGAAAAGAAAAAATGAAATTGCTTAAAAATAATGCCGAAACAGTATAGGGGGATGGGAAAACATGTTGATTAGAAAAGCACGACTGGAAGATGCAATGCAGATAGCAGAAGTGCATGTCGAGAGCTGGAGACAGTCATATAAAGGGATTGTGAATGATTCTTATCTCAAATCATTAAAAGTTGAACCGCGCTTCAAATTATGGAGTCAAGTTTTACAAAATGACCATTCTGTATATGTGGCGGAGTCAGAAGGCAGGGTTTCTGGATTTGCTTCATTTGGCAAAGAGCGTTCAGGTGAATTTGACGTTGATGGAGAACTTTACGCCATATACCTATTGGATTCCATCAAGCGTAAGGGCGCAGGGACGGAGCTGCTTTCAATCGGCGTAGAAGATTTACTTCAAAGAGGTTTTCATTCCATGAGCGTCTGGGTTTTAAAAGAGAATCCTTCTATTAAATTTTATGAATCATTCAATCTGATAAAATTAGGAGAAGAAGAAATTGAAATCGGTGGAGAAAAATTCGTAGAAATGTGCTATGGATGGAAGAGCCTTAAAACACTGCATGAATTAATCCAGGCAAGGATCAAATAAATGGCGGAGATGAACAGCGCATTTAACTCTTTCATTGAATTGGAAACGCCAAGGTTGAAATTAAGAAAGATCAATAGAGAGGATGCCGATTCCCTGTTTGAAATTTTTTCTATTAATGAAGCGACAAAATTTTATGATGTCGACTCTTTTGAAAGAGTGGAAGAGGCAGAACAATTAGTAGAAAAACTGCATCTGAATTTTGAACTGAGAAAGCAAATCCGCTGGGCCATTACCTTGAAAGAGAAAGATGAATTAATTGGAACAATCGGATACCACGAAATGGAGCCGGAACATTTCAAGGCGGAAATTGGCTACGACCTTCATCCCGATCATTGGGGGAAGGGGTTAATGACTGAAGCGATTAATAAAGTCGTACAATTCGGTTTTGATAAGATGGGATTCAATAGGATAGAGGCCATTTATCATCCGCTAAATGAACCTTCGAAAAAAGTCTTATATAAGAATGGATTTAAATATGAAGGAACCTTGAGAAAAAGGTTTTTGATGAAAGGCGAGTTCACAGATGCCTGCATTTCATCCATCATAAGAATGGATTAATAAGAAAACCAGGCTCTAGTGGCCTGGTTTTGCTATATGAACAAATAAGTCAGTCCAGAAAACACAAATGCCATCCCTGTGAAAAATAGAAAAGTCCCTGCCTCGAACCGTTCTCCTCTATTTCCGATTTTCAGTCCTTCTATATAAGAGAAAGAGAATAAATACAGTGCCATGAAAAAACAAATCAATAGTGCGATCTTAGTCAGCAAAAGAAGTACTCCTTTCAGAAATAGTTAATTCAATTTATGATAGAACGTGATAGAATATGATTTATAATCTTGTTTTAGTTTTTTTATAAAAAAATGCAAAAAACTATTGCGTGCCCAAAGTTATCGTGATATATTATTTCTTGTCCGATAAAACAGCTGAACGAAATCAAAAAGATTTTCAAAAAAGTTGTTGACTTCAAGTGGACAAGATGATATATTAGAAAAGTCGCTTCTGAGAGATGAGGCAGACGAAATTGATCTTTGAAAACTGAACAAAACAAAACGCCAACGTTAAATTTTAAGTTTTAAAATCGAGCTAATCAAGCTTGAAACTTTGTGGCTTTGAGCCAACAATTTTTCGGAGAGTTTGATCCTGGCTCAGGACGAACGCTGGCGGCGTGCCTAATACATGCAAGTCGAGCGGATTGATGGGAGCTTGCTCCCTGATATCAGCGGCGGACGGGTGAGTAACACGTGGGCAACCTGCCTGTAAGACTGGGATAACTCCGGGAAACCGGGGCTAATACCGGATAATTCCTTCCTCCTCCTGGAGGAAGGCTGAAAGATGGTTTCGGCTATCACTTACAGATGGGCCCGCGGCGCATTAGCTAGTTGGTGAGGTAACGGCTCACCAAGGCCACGATGCGTAGCCGACCTGAGAGGGTGATCGGCCACACTGGGACTGAGACACGGCCCAGACTCCTACGGGAGGCAGCAGTAGGGAATCTTCCGCAATGGACGAAAGTCTGACGGAGCAACGCCGCGTGAGTGAAGAAGGTTTTCGGATCGTAAAACTCTGTTGTTAGGGAAGAACAAGTGCGAGAGTAACTGCTCGCACCTTGACGGTACCTAACCAGAAAGCCACGGCTAACTACGTGCCAGCAGCCGCGGTAATACGTAGGTGGCAAGCGTTGTCCGGAATTATTGGGCGTAAAGCGCGCGCAGGCGGTTCCTTAAGTCTGATGTGAAAGCCCACGGCTCAACCGTGGAGGGTCATTGGAAACTGGGGAACTTGAGTGCAGAAGAGAAGAGCGGAATTCCACGTGTAGCGGTGAAATGCGTAGAGATGTGGAGGAACACCAGTGGCGAAGGCGGCTCTTTGGTCTGTAACTGACGCTGAGGCGCGAAAGCGTGGGGAGCAAACAGGATTAGATACCCTGGTAGTCCACGCCGTAAACGATGAGTGCTAAGTGTTAGAGGGTTTCCGCCCTTTAGTGCTGCAGCTAACGCATTAAGCACTCCGCCTGGGGAGTACGGCCGCAAGGCTGAAACTCAAAGGAATTGACGGGGGCCCGCACAAGCGGTGGAGCATGTGGTTTAATTCGAAGCAACGCGAAGAACCTTACCAGGTCTTGACATCCTCTGACAACCCTAGAGATAGGGCGTTCCCCTTCGGGGGACAGAGTGACAGGTGGTGCATGGTTGTCGTCAGCTCGTGTCGTGAGATGTTGGGTTAAGTCCCGCAACGAGCGCAACCCTTGACCTTAGTTGCCAGCATTCAGTTGGGCACTCTAAGGTGACTGCCGGTGACAAACCGGAGGAAGGTGGGGATGACGTCAAATCATCATGCCCCTTATGACCTGGGCTACACACGTGCTACAATGGACGGTACAAAGGGCTGCAAAACTGCAAAGTCGAGCCAATCCCATAAAACCGTTCTCAGTTCGGATTGCAGGCTGCAACTCGCCTGCATGAAGCTGGAATCGCTAGTAATCGCGGATCAGCATGCCGCGGTGAATACGTTCCCGGGCCTTGTACACACCGCCCGTCACACCACGAGAGTTTGTAACACCCGAAGTCGGTGGGGTAACCTTTATGGAGCCAGCCGCCTAAGGTGGGACAGATGATTGGGGTGAAGTCGTAACAAGGTAGCCGTATCGGAAGGTGCGGCTGGATCACCTCCTTTCTAAGGATATTTACAAGATGTTGACCGTTTCTGTTTTGTTCAGTTTTGATAGATCAATTCTATCAAACAAATAGAGAGATCAATCTTCAGCATGGCTGGATGGTTGGTCGACTTGTTCTTTGAAAACTAGATAAAGTAAGTAAGTGACATAAACCGAGAATCGCCACTTTAGAATTTTTTTGGTGAATGACTTTCAGTCATACGCAAATCAAACCTGACAATTTTTATTGTCAATTAGGTTAAGTTAGAAAGGGCGCACGGTGGATGCCTTGGCACTAGGAGCCGATGAAGGACGGGACTAACACCGATATGCTTCGGGGAGCTGTAAGTAAGCTTTGATCCGGAGATTTCCGAATGGGGGAACCCACTGTTCGTAATGGAACAGTATCTTTACCTGAATACATAGGGTATGGAAGGCAGACCCGGGGAACTGAAACATCTTAGTACCCGGAGGAAGAGAAAGCAAACGCGATTCCCTGAGTAGCGGCGAGCGAAACGGGACATAGCCCAAACCAAGAGGCTTGCCTCTTGGGGTTGTAGGACACTCTATACGGAGTTACAAAGGAACGAAGTAAACGAAGAGATCTGGAAAGGTCCATCAGAGAAGGTAAAAATCCTGTAGTTGAAACTTCGTTCCCTCCAGAGTGGATCCTGAGTACGGCGGGACACGTGAAATCCCGTCGGAAGCTGGGAGGACCATCTCCCAAGGCTAAATACTCCCTAGTGACCGATAGTGAACCAGTACCGTGAGGGAAAGGTGAAAAGCACCCCGGAAGGGGAGTGAAAGAGATCCTGAAACCGTGTGCCTACAAGTAGTCAGAGCCCGTTAATGGGTGATGGCGTGCCTTTTGTAGAATGAACCGGCGAGTTACGATTACATGCAAGGTTAAGCTGATGAGGCGGAGCCGCAGCGAAAGCGAGTCTGAATAGGGCGTTTTGAGTATGTGGTCGTAGACCCGAAACCAGGTGATCTACCCATGTCCAGGGTGAAGTCCAGGTAACACTGGATGGAGGCCCGAACCCACGCACGTTGAAAAGTGCGGGGATGAGGTGTGGGTAGCGGAGAAATTCCAATCGAACCTGGAGATAGCTGGTTCTCTCCGAAATAGCTTTAGGGCTAGCCTCAACGGAAGAGTCTTGGAGGTAGAGCACTGTTTGGACTAGGGGCCCTCATCGGGTTACCGAATTCAGACAAACTCCGAATGCCAAAGACTTATCGTTGGGAGTCAGACTGCGAGTGATAAGATCCGTAGTCGAAAGGGAAACAGCCCAGACCACCAGCTAAGGTCCCCAAGTATACGTTAAGTGGAAAAGGATGTGGAGTTGCTTAGACAACCAGGATGTTGGCTTAGAAGCAGCCACCATTTAAAGAGTGCGTAATAGCTCACTGGTCGAGTGACTCTGCGCCGAAAATGTACCGGGGCTAAACGTATCACCGAAGCTGTGGATTGACACCGTTGGTGTCAGTGGTAGGAGAGCGTTCTAAGGGCGTTGAAGCTAGACCGTAAGGACTGGTGGAGCGCTTAGAAGTGAGAATGCCGGTATGAGTAGCGAAAGATGGGTGAGAATCCCATCCACCGAATGCCTAAGGTTTCCTGAGGAAGGCTCGTCCGCTCAGGGTTAGTCGGGACCTAAGCCGAGGCCGAAAGGCGTAGGCGATGGATAACAGGTTGATATTCCTGTACCACCTCTTGATCGTTTGAGCAATGGGGGGACGCAGAAGGATAGGGTAAGCGCGCTGTTGGATATGCGCGTCTAAGCAGCAAGGCTGATGATGAGGCAAATCCTTGTCATCATAAGGCTGAGCTGTGACAGCGAGGGAAATTTAGTACCGAAGTTCCTGATTTCACACTGCCTAGAAAAGCCTCTAGCAAGATCAATGGTGCCCGTACCGCAAACCGACACAGGTAGGCGAGGAGAGAATCCTAAGGTGAGCGAGAGAACTCTCGTTAAGGAACTCGGCAAAATGACCCCGTAACTTCGGGAGAAGGGGTGCTCTGGTAGGGTGCAAGCCCGAGAGAGCCGCAGTGAATAGGCCCAGGCGACTGTTTAGCAAAAACACAGGTCTCTGCGAAGCCGCAAGGCGAAGTATAGGGGCTGACGCCTGCCCGGTGCTGGAAGGTTAAGGAGAGGGGTTAGCGCAAGCGAAGCTCTGAACCGAAGCCCCAGTAAACGGCGGCCGTAACTATAACGGTCCTAAGGTAGCGAAATTCCTTGTCGGGTAAGTTCCGACCCGCACGAAAGGCGTAACGATCTGGGCACTGTCTCAACGAGAGACTCGGTGAAATTATAGTACCTGTGAAGATGCAGGTTACCCGCGACAGGACGGAAAGACCCCGTGGAGCTTTACTGTAGCCTGATATTGAATTTTGGTACAGCTTGTACAGGATAGGTAGGAGCCGTTGAAACCGGAGCGCCAGCTTCGGTGGAGGCATCGGTGGGATACTACTCTGGCTGTATTGAAATTCTAACCCACGCCCCTTATCGGGGCGGGAGACAGTGTCAGGTGGGCAGTTTGACTGGGGCGGTCGCCTCCTAAAAGGTAACGGAGGCGCCCAAAGGTTCCCTCAGAATGGTTGGAAATCATTCGTAGAGTGTAAAGGCACAAGGGAGCTTGACTGCGAGACCTACAAGTCGAGCAGGGACGAAAGTCGGGCTTAGTGATCCGGTGGTTCCGCATGGAAGGGCCATCGCTCAACGGATAAAAGCTACCCCGGGGATAACAGGCTTATCTCCCCCAAGAGTCCACATCGACGGGGAGGTTTGGCACCTCGATGTCGGCTCATCGCATCCTGGGGCTGTAGTCGGTCCCAAGGGTTGGGCTGTTCGCCCATTAAAGCGGTACGCGAGCTGGGTTCAGAACGTCGTGAGACAGTTCGGTCCCTATCCGTCGTGGGCGCAGGAAATTTGAGAGGAGCTGTCCTTAGTACGAGAGGACCGGGATGGACGCACCGCTGGTGTACCAGTTGTCTTGCCAAAGGCATCGCTGGGTAGCTATGTGCGGAAGGGATAAGTGCTGAAAGCATCTAAGCATGAAGCCCCCCTCAAGATGAGATTTCCCATAGCGTCAAGCTAGTAAGATCCCTGAAAGATGATCAGGTTGATAGGTCCGAGGTGGAAGCACGGCGACGTGTGCAGCTGACGGATACTAATCGATCGAGGACTTAACCACATTTGGTTGATTCCGGTTTAACTTGTCACTTACTCTTTATCTAGTTTTGAGAGAACAATTTCTTGAAATTTCTCTTGAAAAAAGGCTGCAAGCATTATACAATAATACTTGTCCTTAAAAGTCCGGTGATTACGGCGAAGAGGTCACACCCGTTCCCATACCGAACACGGAAGTTAAGCTCTTCAGCGCCAATGGTAGTTGGGGGTTTCCCCCTGCAAGAGTAGGACGTCGCCGGGCATTACATATGGAGGATTAGCTCAGCTGGGAGAGCACCTGCCTTACAAGCAGGGGGTCGGCGGTTCGATCCCGTCATCCTCCACCATAGATTTTTTACGAAGCGAAGTATAAAAATCTCTCTTAAATAGTAATAACACCATTTGCCGGTGTAGCTCAACTGGTAGAGCAACTGACTTGTAATCAGTAGGTTGGGGGTTCAAGTCCTCTCGCCGGCACCACTTTTTTTATAGTAAGAGCCATTAGCTCAGTTGGTAGAGCATCTGACTTTTAATCAGAGGGTCGAAGGTTCGAGTCCTTCATGGCTCACCATTAGCGGGTGTGGCGGAATTGGCAGACGCACCAGACTTAGGATCTGGCGCCGCAAGGCGTGGGGGTTCAAGTCCCTTCACCCGCATTCTGCGGAAGTAGTTCAGTGGTAGAACACCACCTTGCCAAGGTGGGGGTCGCGGGTTCGAATCCCGTCTTCCGCTCCAGTTCTTATCGCCGGGGTGGCGGAACTGGCAGACGCACAGGACTTAAAATCCTGCGGTAGGTGACTACCGTACCGGTTCGATTCCGGTCCTCGGCACCATTTATATGCGCCCGTAGCTCAATTGGATAGAGCGTCTGACTACGGATCAGAAGGTTATGGGTTCGACTCCTGTCGGGCGCGCCATATTAAATTTTTAAATCGGGAAGTAGCTCAGCTTGGTAGAGCACTTGGTTTGGGACCAAGGGGTCGCAGGTTCGAATCCTGTCTTCCCGACCATTTCTACTTATAACATGGGGCCTTAGCTCAGCTGGGAGAGCGCCTGCTTTGCACGCAGGAGGTCAGCGGTTCGATCCCGCTAGGCTCCACCATATGATATTTAACTTTTGGCGGCGTAGCTCAGCTGGCTAGAGCGTACGGTTCATACCCGTGAGGTCGGGGGTTCGATCCCCTCTGCCGCTACCATAATGGACCTTTAGCTCAGTTGGTTAGAGCAGACGGCTCATAACCGTCCGGTCGTAGGTTCGAGTCCTACAAGGTCCACCATTCTATTGATTTTTATACAACACGGAGGAATACCCAAGTCCGGCTGAAGGGATCGGTCTTGAAAACCGACAGGCGGGTCAAACCGCGCGGGGGTTCGAATCCCCCTTCCTCCTCCATATTTTTTTAAAGAATTTTATTATCGTCGCGGGGTGGAGCACGTTCGAATAAACTTCGAAGGTATCACTTCAGCGCACCGACTGAGCTGCATCTTGAAAAAGCTTGCTGAAGTCGGGGTGGTCATAACCAAACCATTGCGTTAGGTCACCAAATATCAATTATTTATCGTCGCGGGGTGGAGCAGTCTGGTAGCTCGTCGGGCTCATAACCCGAAGGTCGCAGGTTCAAATCCTGTCCCCGCAATTTTGGTCTGGTAGTTCAGTTGGTTAGAATGCCTGCCTGTCACGCAGGAGGTCGCGGGTTCGAGTCCCGTCCAGACCGCCATTTATTTTTAGGCGAAAAACTGAATTTGATGTGTCAAGTAAAGACTCATCAAGAATGAAAGGTTTAGGATAGGCAAGAAGTTCGAGGAAGCGAGAGAACGAAAGCCGGAGCGTGCTGTACGTACGTGAGGACTTGAGTGATCGAAGCTGACGAAGAAATTCGCAGCCTAGCGTAAACCGTAACTAAAATGGCTTGGTAGCTCAGTCGGTAGAGCAATGGACTGAAAATCCATGTGTCGGCGGTTCGATTCCGTCCCAAGCCACCATTTATCTAGCCGCAACATTTCTATATTTACTAACTATGGCGGCTGTGGCGAAGTGGTTAACGCATCGGATTGTGGCTCCGACACTCGTGGGTTCGATTCCCATCAGTCGCCCCATAGATGCGGGTGTAGTTTAGTGGTAAAACCTCAGCCTTCCAAGCTGATGATGAGGGTTCGATTCCCTTCACCCGCTCCAATATTATTTGGGCCTATAGCTCAGCTGGTTAGAGCGCACGCCTGATAAGCGTGAGGTCGGTGGTTCGAGTCCACTTAGGCCCACCATTCCGCAGTAGCTCAGTGGTAGAGCTATCGGCTGTTAACCGATCGGTCGCAGGTTCGAGTCCTGCCTGCGGAGTTATTTTTTTATATGGGGAAGTACTCAAGTGGCTGAAGAGGCGCCCCTGCTAAGGGTGTAGGTCGCGTAAGCGGCGCGAGGGTTCAAATCCCTCCTTCTCCGCCATATATAACGGCCCGTTGGTCAAGCGGTTAAGACACCGCCCTTTCACGGCGGTAACACGGGTTCGAATCCCGTACGGGTCATCTAATAGGAAACAGGAAGAGAATAATCTCTTCCTGTTTTTTTTTTGCGTTTAAGAAATTTTCTAATCTCTAAAAAGGATTGATATGGGTTAATGGTGTAAAAGTGAGCGGAATTGAAGCGAAATGTAACTCCAGAGCTGCTGAAGGGGCCAAAATGATTGTCCAGATAGGTAAAAAAAGTCTTTTGAAGTATTAAATGAGTAAAATAGCATGAAAATTAATAGTAATTTCCACCCCTCCACATGCTCTATGCGCGAAAATTCTGTGTCTATGAGCTACTTTTTAGTTTTATGCGCGAAAAATTGATTTCTATGCGCCAGGCAGTGCCTCTTATGCGCCAAACCCCCACCCTTATGCGCCGACGCCATCATTCGACAAAAGTCGGGGGGTGACAGGCACCTCAAAGATACCCTAAAGACACCCTCAAGGCACCTCTACAAAAACCAAGGAGTGCCAGCTACCCAACGCTCCCATACCATTTCCATTGAGGCGCCATCATTCGACAAAAGTCGGGTGGTGACAGACACCTTCAAGCATGCATTGTCGATACTTTTGTTTTTTTATTAAAAGGGATTCTTACATGTTGCACGAAAATTGAACATAACATTTTTAATTATTGAAGGTGGTCCGCGTATGGAGGTTATGAATCCCACGGATAAGGAGTTTCACTTATTTCATGAAGGAAAGCTGTTTCAGGCATATCATCTTTTCGGTGCACATGTTTATCACATAGGAAAAGAGTATGCAACAAGGTTCTGTGTGTGGGCTCCACATGCCATCGAGGTGCAGGTAATTGGATCATTTAATCAGTGGGATGGGAGCGCCCATGTCATGGAGAGGGAAGGATCTGAATGCTGGTGCCTGCAAGTTCCGAAAAACCTGGAGGGCCATCAGTATAAATATAGGATTTTGACAAGTGGGGGGGACCGTTTGGATAAAACGGACCCATTTGCTTTTTATACTGAAGTGAGGCCGGGGAATGCAGGGATCATCTATCGATTAAATGGATTTCAATGGAGCGATTCAAACTGGATGGAAAACAGGTCCCTTAAAGGCTCCGTGAAGGCCCCTATTGCCATTTATGAAGTTCATCCAGGCTCTTGGAGAAGAAATAGTGATAACGGGTTTATAGGCTATTCTGAGCTTGCTGATGAGCTTATACCATATGTGAAGGAGCATGGATTCACACATGTGGAACTCCTGCCCCTTGCAGAGCATCCCTTTGACGGGTCTTGGGGGTACCAGGGTACAGGCTATTTTGCACCTACGAGCAGGTATGGGAGTCCGTTTGACTTGATGGATTTAATCAATCGGCTGCATGCTGCGAACATCGGGGTGATCCTTGATTGGGTCCCTGGACATTTTTGCAAGGATGCGCATGGCTTATATCAATTTGACGGTGACTGTGTATATGAATATCAAAATGAAAAACATCGGGAGAATGGAGTGTGGGGGACGGCCAACTTTGATCTCGGCAAGAGGGAAGTGAGAAGTTTCCTGATATCGAATCTGCATTATTGGATGAACTGCTTTCATATAGATGGATTCAGGGTGGATGCAGTCGCCAATATTATTTACTGGCCGAATGAAGAGGGGCAATTTAATCATGGTGCGATTGATTTTTTAAAGGAAATGAATGGTTTTGTCCATCAGTATGATCCGGGTATCCTGATGATTGCGGAGGATTCCTCTGATTTCCCTGGAGTAACAGACAGTATACAAAATGGTGGTCTTGGTTTCGGCTATAAGTGGAATATGGGGTGGATGAATGACCTCCTTCGATATATGGAAACCCCTCCAGAGGAAAGAAAGGATGTGCACTCCCTTATCACCTTTTCATTGATGTATGCATTTTCGGAGAAATTCATCCTTCCCCTCTCCCATGATGAAGTGGTACATGGAAAGAAGTCACTGCTCGATAAATGCCCCGGGAATTATGAGGATAAGTTTTCACAGCTTCGTCTTCTATGTGGTTATCTTGTGGCGCATCCTGGAAAGAAATTGCTGTTTATGGGTGCGGAACTTGCTTCTTTTTCTGAATGGGATGAAGCGAGGGCATTGGATTGGAATTTAATGGAGTTTGAGCAGCATCAAAAAACGAATGTTTTCTTGAAGCAATTGCTTCATTTATATCAATATATGCCGCCTCTATTTGAAATGGATGACAGGCACGAAGGGTTTGAATGGATCGATGTAAATAACTCAGACCAGCAGATTTTTTCATTTATCCGCCATGGGTTGAACCGACATGATTTTGTCACTGTCATCTGTAATTTCAGCAGGAAATCATACTATCAATATAAAGTGGGAGTTTTAGAGGCTGATTTTTATTTGGAAATTTTAAATAGCGACCATTCGGATTTCGGCGGATCAGGAAGAATAAATGAAGGCCCCATCATTTCCAACAAAGGGGTATATCACGGCAAGCCTCATTATATCGAGCTTACCATCCCGCCTTTCTCCATTATTTATCTCAAACCATCCATCCAACGAAAGGAGCAAGACATCAATGGTAAAAGTCGATTGCGTAGCAATGCTGTTAGCGGGAGGAAAAGGAAGTCGGTTAAACTCATTAACACAAACCTTGGCTAAACCAGCAGTTCCATTTGGGGGAAAGTATCGAATCATTGATTTTGCCTTGAGCAACTGCACGAATTCAGGAATTGATACGGTCGGTGTCCTGACGCAGTACCAGCCGCTTCTTCTTCATTCATATATCGGCATCGGAAGTGCATGGGATCTGGACAGGAAAAGCGGGGGAGTGACCGTACTGCCTCCATATAGTGAGTCATCCCAAGTCAGGTGGTACAGCGGGACGGCCAGTGCCATCTATCAGAATTTTAATTATCTGGAACAGTTCAATCCGGAGTATGTCTTAATTCTATCAGGGGATCACATTTACAAGATGGATTACTCTGAAATGCTGCAGTTCCATATTGAGCAAAAAGCAGATGCGACGATATCCGTCATTGAAGTTCCGTGGGAAGAAGCCAGTAGATTTGGCATCATGAACACGAATGAAAGCATGGAAATCATTGAATTTGAAGAAAAGCCCGATATCCCTAAGAATAACCTTGCATCAATGGGAATCTACATCTTTAAGTGGAGCATTTTAAGGGATAGCCTCCAGAGGGACAGCTTGAATCCTGAATCTTCTCATGATTTCGGGAAGGATGTGATCCCGATGATGTTAAAAGAGAATAAAAGATTGGTGGCATATCCTTTCAGCGGATATTGGAAGGATGTTGGCACAGTAAATAGTCTTTGGGAAGCAAACATGGATCTTTTGGAAGAAAACTGTGAACTCAATCTATTTGACCATGACTGGAGGATTTATTCTGTCAATCCGAATCAGCCTCCTCAATATATCGGACGGGACGCTGTAGTGGAAGAATCTCTGATCAATGAAGGATGTGTCGTGGAAGGGGATGTTGAAAAATCCGTACTTTTCCAAGGGGCATATGTAGGGCGGAATTCAAAGGTTTATCAATCGGTCATAATGCCAGATGCTGTTGTTGGCGAAAATGTCTATATTGAAAGAGCCATCGTCTCTTCATCTGTGAAAGTTCCGGATGGTGCACGCATCTATCCCGATGATGCCTCTTCGGATGTCCTGTTGGTGACGGAAGACTATTTAAGAACACACAATATCTGTTGAAGGGCAGGGAGAGAAAAATGAATAAATCATTGCTTGGTGTCATTGATGCCACAACGAGCCACGAATTATTGGAGCCTTTGATGTCTAACCGCTCACTTGCAGCTGTTCCAATCGGGGGAAGATACAGATTGATCGATTTTATCCTCTCCAATATGGTGAACTCGGGGATTCAGAGCGTTGGGATTTTTCCTAAATCACAATACAGGTCATTGATGGACCATCTGGAGTCAGGGAAGAATTGGGATTTGAACAGGAAGCGTGATGGCTTATTTTTCTTTCCGGCATCAGGAGTGGATGAGGCGGCAGATGCTTTTTGCCACTTTTCTCATCACTTGGACTTCTTTTATCGCAGCTCACAGGAATATTCATTGATCAGCAATTGCTTCACCATGAACACGATGAACTTTCAGCCGATCTTAGAAAGGCATATTCAGACCGGATGTGATATAACGGAAATCTGCCATGAAGGAAAATCAATTGAGATGTATATTTTAAAGACATCTCTCCTCATTGAATTGATCACATCGCGGCAGCAAACAGGATTTTTGAGCATGAAAGATGTAGTTGCCAGAGGTAAAAGCCGCTATCAGTTAGGAAGGTATGAAGTTACCAATTTTACAAAGATGATCGATTCCATAGACAACTATTATGAGGTGAGCCTATCCCTGCTTGACCCGACAATTTGGAAGCAATTATTTGTAGGGGACCAGCCGGTATTCACTAAGGTGAAGGATGAACCGCCAACGAGATATTCGAGTGGTGCAGTCGTGAAAAATTCCATGATTGCCAACGGCTGCGTGATAGAAGGGCACGTAGAAAACAGCATTATTTTCAGAGCAGTGAAAATCGCTAAAGGGACGGTAATTAAAGACAGCATCATCATGCAGAAAAGCCAAATTGGATCTGATTGCTTGTTAGAATCGGTCATACTGGATAAAGAAGTAAAAATAGAAAATGGGGTTGTGCTGAAGGGGCAGAAATCATCGCCTATCGTTCTTCAAAAAGGCACCACACAGGGAGCACTGATGAATTTATGAAACTATTATTCGTTGTCTCAGAATGCGTTCCATTTGCAAAGTCAGGGGGATTGGCTGATGTAGCCGGTGCACTTCCAAAGAAACTCAAGGAAAGAGGCCATGATATCAGGGTGATGATGCCTAAATACGGTCAGATTCCCCAGGAATTTAAAGATAAGATGCAGCACGCATGTGATTATCGGGTCCAAATGGGCTGGAGAAATCAATATTGCGGAATTGAAAAAATGGAATGGGAAGGGGTCGTCTATTACTTCATTGATCATGAATACTATTTTAACCGGGGTGATATGTACGGCCATTTTGATGATGGAGAGCGATTTTCGTTTTTTTGCCGGGCGGTGCTTGAGTCATTTGAACATCTTTCTTTCTTCCCAGATATCATTCATTGCCATGATTGGCATACAGGAATGGTGCCGCTCTGCCTGAGGGCAGATTACCAAAAAAAATCAGGCTATGAGTTTATAAAAACGGTATACACCATCCACAACCTTCAGTTTCAGGGGATTTTCCCGAAATCGGTGCTCACAGAACTATTGAACATGGATGAATCATTTTACAACAGCCGGTTAACTGAATTTTACGGGAACGTCAATTTTATGAAATCAGCCATCGCAGCAGCCGATCAAATTACGACTGTAAGCGAGACCTACAGCAAAGAAATTCTTACTGAATATTTTGGGGAGAAGCTTGACGGAATATTGAGCAAGCGCTCAGATTCGCTGAAGGGAATTTTGAATGGCATTGACTACGAGCTGTATGACCCAGTAAATGATCCTTGGCTGACAAAAAATTATGATGCTGATTCCCTTGATGGAAAAGTAGCCAATAAATTAAATCTGCAAGAGTCATTTCAACTGCCAGTATCTGAGGATATCCCAGTTGCGGCAATGATTTCCCGATTAACGGCACAAAAAGGGATTGATTTGATAAGGGGAGTATTCCATGAAATCCTTGCCCATGATCTTCAGCTCATCATTTTAGGAACTGGTGATGCTGAATACGAAAATTTTGTCCGGGAAATGGCCGATCGATATCCGCAAAAAGTAAAGGCTGTCATCGGCTTTGATGAACAATTGGCTCACAAAATCTATGCCGGGGCAGACTTATTCCTTATGCCTTCCAAGTTTGAACCTTGCGGACTGGGCCAGTTGATTGCCATGCGGTATGGAGCGGTCCCTGTTGTCAGAGAGACTGGGGGATTGAAAGATACCGTCTTTCCTTTCAATGAGTTTACCAATGAAGGGAACGGATTCAGCTTCTCAAATTACAATGCCCATGACATGCTGTTCACGATTGAACGTGCACTAAAATTTTTCCATGATCAGTCAAAATGGAAGCAAATAGTACAGAATGCCATGAAACAGGATCATAGCTGGGAGGCATCTGCCTCTCATTATGAAGAACTGTACAGCAGTCTGTTAGCCAGGAGAGAAAGCCATGTTTTCTGACCGCGATGAATTTAAGCTTGCCTTCCTGAAAAAGTTGGAGATGATGAGCGGAAAAGGATTCCAGGAAACCAATTCAAACGATCATTTCATGGCTTTAGGCAACATGGTCCGGGAGCATATCAGCATGGATTGGATCAATTCTAATGAACAGTACAGAATTTCAAAAAACAAACAGGTATACTACCTTTCAATTGAATTTTTGCTGGGGAAAGTCCTCGTTCAGAATTTGCTTAATCTAGGGATTTATGACGTCGTTAAAGAGGGATTGTATGATTTGGGCATCTCGCTTGATGAATTAGAGGAAATGGAGCCGGATGCCGGCCTTGGCAATGGAGGACTGGGAAGGCTGGCAGCTTGCTTTATGGATTCCCTTGCCTCTCTCCAGCTGCCTGGGCATGGCTGCGGCATCAGGTATAGGCATGGGTTATTCGAACAGAAGATTGTCGACGGATATCAGGTGGAATTGCCGGAGCATTGGCTGAAAAACGGCCATGTTTGGGAAGTGAGAAAAAACGATTTGGCAGTGGAGATCCCTTTTTGGGGGAGGGTGGAGAGCCATTACCGGGACGGGAGGCTGACTTTTTCCCATCTCGATGCGGAATATGTCACAGCCATCCCCTATGATGTACCGGTAGCAGGCTATAAAAATGGTACGGTCAATACATTAAGGCTATGGAGTGCGGAAGCTTCACCCTATCCGGCTGGCCGGGATATCCTGAAATATAAGCGGGAGACCGAAGCCATCACTGAATTCCTTTACCCTGACGATGCACATGATGAAGGGAAGATCCTTCGACTGAAGCAGCAGTATTTCCTCGTTTCGGCAAGTCTATCAGCCATCATCAAACAATATTTAGAGAGAAAAGGCACAATGAAGGAATTTGCTGATCATGTGTGCATCCATATCAATGATACCCATCCCGTATTGGCTATCCCTGAGTTGATGAGGATCTTGATTGATCGTTTTTCCCTCTCCTGGGATGAAGCGTGGGACATCACCAGCAAAACCATTTGCTATACCAACCATACGACGTTGTCTGAGGCACTGGAGAAATGGCCCGTCCACCTTTTCAAACCGCTGCTTCCCCGGATTTTCATGATTGTCGAAGAAATCAATGAACGGTTCTGCAAAGAATTATGGGAAGCATACCCGGGTGACTGGGAACGAATCGAGCGGATGGCCATCCTTTCTCATGGCCAAATCAAGATGGCGCATTTAGCAATAGCCGGAAGCTTCAGTGTCAATGGGGTTGCGCATCTCCATACTGAAATCTTAAAAGAACGGGAAATGAAAGACTTTCATCAATTCTATCCTGGCAAGTTCAACAATAAAACGAATGGGATCACCCACAGACGTTGGCTTTTAAAGGCGAATCCTGAGTTATCAAGGTTGATTAGCAATGGAATTGGCGATCAATGGATCCATCATCCCGATGAATTGGAAAGATTAAATGGGTTCCTGCATGATGGAGCATTTTTACAGCAATTGGACATGATTAAACAAAAAAAGAAAGAGCAGTTTGCAAAGCGTATTTGGGAGAAGCAGCAAATTGCCGTTGATCCTGCCTCCATTTTTGATGTCCACATCAAAAGGCTGCATGCCTACAAACGGCAGCTATTAAATATTCTGCACATCATGCATTTATACAATCGGATCCATGATGACCGCGGCTTCACATTTTATCCAAGGACGTTCATATTTGGGGCAAAGGCATCACCGGGATATTATTATGCAAAAAAAATCATCAAACTCATCCATACGGTGGCAGATAAAATCAGCAGAGATCCTGTAGCGAGAGATCGCATAAAAATCATATTCACGGAAAATTACCGCGTATCATTAGCAGAAGAAATCATCCCGGCCGCTGATATCAGTGAACAGATATCCACTGCAAGCAAGGAAGCTTCAGGGACTGGAAATATGAAACTGATGATGAACGGGGCTGTGACAGTAGGAACGATGGATGGGGCGAACGTAGAGATCCATGAAAAAGTCGGGTCGGATGGAATCTTTATTTTTGGTCTTTCAGCTGAGGAAGTCTTGAGATATCAACAGCAAGGCGGCTACCATTCGACAGAGTATTACCACCATCATGAAGAAATAAAACGGGTGGTCGATCAGCTTGTGGACGGCTTCCTCCCAGATGGGGCGGAGGAATTCCTGCCAATTTTTGATTCGCTTTTAGACGGAAATGATCAATATTTCGTGCTAAGGGATTTTGCTTCCTATGCGTCCATTCAAGAGAAGGCGGGAGAAGTATATCAAAAGCGGAACGAATGGCTTTCCATCAGTTTAAAAAATATTGCGTATTCAGGCTATTTCTCCAGTGATAGAACGATACAGCAATATGCCGAAGAGATTTGGGGAATCCATTCTGTCCCCAATTTACTAGCAAAATAAAAACGGCGGATTTCCGCCGTTTTTGTTTTAACTACTCATTTTTCTTATCATCATCTATATAACTGTCCCGCTTTTTATATGGGATGTTTCCAACCGGTGATTCAAGATCCTCGGACTCCAGTCTTTCTTCGTATTCCTCATGTTTTTTCGAAGGGTATACTTTTCGATTCTTCCCATCGATATCAGTTGCAATGAAGGACTCATAGTCTTCAGTAAATCCTTCTGTATCATAGTCGTCTTCATTATAGAGGCTTTCATAATCCTCGACACTTTCCTTGAAATCCGATGGGGTCTCGGATGTTCCATACCGCGCAACTTCTTGGAAGCTGTCTTCGTAGTCCCTGACGCCGTCTTGATCTGGATGGCGGAATGTATCTCCGTGAGCAGGCTCGAGCACATCTTCTTCAACTGGCCGATCGCCTGCAATATGTTGTGCCTGGGAATGATCCTTGCAGTAAAGTGTTGTCGGAATGGCCTCCAGACGCTCAAAAGGGATATCCTGCCCGCATGTTTTACATCTTCCGTAGGTGCCGTCTTCCATGGCATCCAAAGCCTGATTCACTTTCTGTAATCCCGATTTGTCATGTTCGTCCAATGCGAGATCCTTTTCCCTTTCATACAACTCTGTACCCATATCAGCGGGATGATTATCGTACATGGACAGTTCGCCGGAATTTTCGCTTTGGCTGCGGTCTTCCATATTTTCAGTCTCTCTTTTTAAATGTCCCGTAAACTGCTTTTTCTGTTCCGTTAGTTCTTCTTTCAATGTGGAAAGCTGTTCTGTTGTAAGCATATCTACACTTCCTTCTCGAATAACTTCGTCTTTGTTTAGTATTGTCTTCTGCAACCTAAATCATGAAGAAGTTTTATTTTAATATTTATCCCCTATTCTAATTCTCAAACATAAAAAGGATTGCCCGCTTTTGGGCAATCCTTTTAAAGATGATTATTAAATAATATAAGCGATGAACAATCCGACGGTCAGCAAAAAGCCGAAGATGGTATTGGTCTGCGCGGTGGCTTTCATAGCGGGCATCATCTGGATCGGAGCTGATTTGCCGATAAACCCTTTGATTGCCTGTATGGCCTTTGGGATACTGAGGCAAGTCAGCAGCATCCAGAAGGAAACATGCATGAAAATAATCAATGCTGCGATCCATAAGTAAGATATGAGGAACATGGCCCCAAGAAGATAGATCGCACCTTTTCGACCGAGCAGAATTGCAAGGGTTTTACGTCCATTAAGCTTGTCCCCATCAAGATCCCTGATGTTATTCGCCAAAAGGATGGCACCGACCAGAAGGAAGATCGGAAACGAGAATAAAATACTTGAAGCGGTTACGCTGCCGGTTTGGATATAGAATGAAATCAAGATGATAGCAACACCCATGAATAATCCTGCGGTCAACTCCCCAAAAGGAGTATAGGCTATCGGAACCGGGCCGCCGGTATAAAAATAGCCGACGACCATGCAGATTAGGCCGACCAATGCAATCCACCAGGAACTATTCATACAAATATAGACTCCGAGAAGCATTGCAATTCCGTAAAAAATCAAAGCCAGATTAAGGACTGTCTTCGCTTTGACGCCGTTCCTGACAATGGCTCCGCCAATTCCAACAGACGATTCATTGTCAAGGCCCCTTACGTAGTCATAATACTCATTAAACATATTGGTAGCTGCCTGTATCAACAGGCTTGCAATCAGCATCGCAGCAAATAATCCATAGTGGATATCTGTGTATTTCAAAGCTAGAACGGATCCAAGGAGCACCGGTACAAATGCCGCCGTCAGAGTATGAGGCCGCATAAGCTGCCACCAGATTTTAAACCCATGATCCCTTTCAATAGCCGGAGTAGAATGAACACCCATTATATGTCTCTCCCTTTATCATATGTTGCAATTTCTTTACAAACTAAAGTGTAGGTAATGGGACAGTGGGTGTCAATCACTTTTTTGTCCATACAGAAGGAGCGTTTTCCTGATGAGAAGCGGCATTACCTGAAAAAAATCGGGGGATATATTATAATAAGGATAATTGTCACATGATTGACAGGCATTTTATTTAGGGTGTATCTTTAGTTGTATTTGCATATTAACGAAGTAAAGGCATAAGTGGGGGGAAGAAATTGGCCATTATACAGCAATCTAAAATCAACAATGCTTTTAAGAAAGCCAAACAAGAGAAAAGACAGGTTTTATTTAGTTCAACGATAGAGGTCCAGAATGCTGTCGACCCCCTTGCTTTCTTTAAAAATGGAAAAGAAAAGTATCGAGGAGAGCGGTTTTTCTGGAAAGATTCCTCCAATGAACGCATCTTGGCAGGAATAGGTGTGGAAAAATCATTTCAATATAATGAAGTGGACCATCGCTTTTTTGAGGCTGAATCGGAGTGGAAGCGCTTAATTGAACATGCAATCATCGACAACCCGTCGGATATTCCCGGTACGGGCCCATTGTTGTTTGGAGGATATTCATTTGATCCTTTAAGCGAAAAAGAGGAAGAATGGGCAGATTTTGCTGCAAGCCAATTTTATTTACCAAGACATATGCTCACTATTTCTCAAGGTAAAAAATATTTGACGGTGAATATTCTATGTTCGCCAAATAATGATGAAGCGCCTGCACTGCAGAGTGAAATAAATGATCTTTTGTCCATGGGCGGTAAAGGGCAAGGGAAAAAATCGATAGAAGAAGCTTCCATAGAAGAAATCCATAAGGAAGCTTGGATTAAAGCGGTGGAAGATGTCATAGAGGAATTGAGGGCAGGAGAATTGCAAAAAGTGGTCCTTGCCCGAAAAATCAAAGCAGCTTTCAAAGAGACCATAAAACCACCGGTTGTCTTAGAGGCTTTATTAAATGAACAGCCTGACAGCTTTACATTTGCCTTCGAATCAGGGGAAAGCTGCTTTATCGGTGCTTCCCCAGAGAGATTGATTCAAAAGAACGGAAGCAAGGTTCTGTCGACATGCCTGGCAGGCTCCATCCGCAGAGGGACAGCAGATGAAGAAGATAATCTGCTTGGATTGGAACTGCTTAACGATCAAAAAAATCTTCAAGAACATGCGTTTGTCGTCCGGATGATTGAATCTGTCTTTGCAAAATACTGCAAAGATGTGAAAATTCCAGACGGACCAACATTATTGAAATTAAGGGATATCCAGCATTTATACACACCTGTCGTTGGAACCATTGATGAAGAGGTTCCTTTATCCGCCCTCATTCAAGCTTTGCATCCGACTCCTGCTCTTGGGGGAGAACCGAGGGAAAAGGCAATGGAAGTAATACGACAGAAGGAAAAGATGGATAGAGGACTATATGCTGCTCCCATCGGTTGGTTCGATTACCGTGGCAATGGGGAATTTGCTGTTGCCATACGCTCGGGCCTTTTAAAGAACAATGAAGCTTTTCTATATGCTGGATGCGGGGTTGTAGCTGATTCCGATCCGCTAAGTGAATACATTGAAACAAAGATAAAGCTTAAACCGATGTTGAGAGCTGTTGGAGGAATAGAATCATGAGCCATACACAATCACTGACTCGATATACAGCTTCTTTCATAGATGAACTTGTACAGGCAGGCATCACTGATATGGTCGTTAGCCCTGGTTCCAGGTCCACCCCTATGGCCATTCTGATGGCAGAACATCCGGCGATCAATTTATATATGAATGTTGATGAAAGATCTGCTGGATTCTTTGCCCTTGGGCTTGCCAAGGCTTCGAAAAAACCTGTTGTCCTTTTATGTACATCCGGGACAGCTGCAGCAAATTATTTTCCTGCAGTCGTAGAAGCGAACCTCTCCAGGGTGCCGCTGATTGTCCTGACAGCCGACCGTCCCCATGAGCTAAGGAATGTAGGGGCTCCGCAGGCTATCGATCAAATTCATCTTTTCGGCTCCCATGTTAAATGGTTCAATGAAATGGCGCTGCCAGATGCTGATGAATCCATGATCAACTATGTGAAAGCCGCTGCAAACAGGGCAGTTGGAGTTGCAAAATCGATGCCTTCCGGACCAGTCCATCTTAATTTCCCTTTCCGTGAACCGCTCATCCCCGACTTAAGCGGGGAAGTTTTTGAGTCGGTCAATGGGATGGATAAGAAAATGACGATCCCTAAAATAATGGATGGTTCATTGCATTTAGATGAAAATCAATTGGATGAATTGTCCTCTATTTTCTCAGCACATGAAAAAGGGATCATTGTATGTGGCCCGATGGATGCGGATGCAGCAGGTCCCATTATCGAACTTGCTGAAAGGCTTGGCTATCCGGTCCTTCCAGATCCTCTTTCACAGTTGAGAAGTTGCAGGGAAGAAGTGGACCAGGAAATACTTTTGGAAGGATACGATGCGTTCCTTCGTACAGAAGCTGTGAAACAGACATTAAAACCAGATGTAGTCATACGACTGGGGGCAATGCCGGTTTCAAAATCAGCCATGCTGTATATGAAAAGTCTTAGATCTGCCCAGCACGTGGTCGTTGATTCCGGAAGCGGCTGGAGGGACCCATCCCATATTGCCACAACAATGGTCTACAGCGACGAAGCCTCCTTCTGCCAAAACTTGATCAAGAGGGCAGGCAATCAAAACAGGGACAGCAGCTGGCTAAAGATGTGGAAAGACATCAATTCCATAACAATAAAGAATATGGCTCAAATCGAATTGGCAGAAGATATGGACGAAGGAAAAGTATTCTTCGAAATGGCAAATAATCTTCCGGAAAACAGCGGGATTTTTGTTGGAAACAGTATGCCGATCCGTGATATCGATTCGTTCTTCTTCAATAACAAGAAGAACATCCACATCTTGGCCAACCGAGGTGCAAACGGCATTGACGGCGTGGTTTCGAGTGCCTTGGGGGCAAGCGCCCATATTCACCCGATGCATCTTGTGATTGGCGACCTGTCCTTTTTCCATGATATGAACGGCCTCTTGGCAGCCAATATGAATAAACTGAATCTAACCATTATCATCTTGAATAATAATGGGGGAGGGATTTTTTCCTACCTTCCACAGGCGGAAAAAGCCCCTCATTTTGAGCTGCTGTTCGGTACGCCGACGAACCTCGATTTCAAGCATGCTGCTGCTTTATATGGAGCGGATTATACTTTGGCAGAAAGCTGGGATGACTTTAATTCCGCTTTGACAAATACTGCAGTAAATGACGGATTGAAGATCATTGAAGTTCAGACAAACAGAGAAAAAAATGTACAAGTTCATCGAGAATTGTGGAATACTGTTTCCCGGGAAATTGAAGACTATCTAAAAGGTGACAAATAATGAAAATCTTCATCGACGATGTTTATTATGCTGTCGAATCCGAGGGTATAGGGGAACCACTCATTTGCCTGCATGGGTTTACAGGTGATGGAAGTACATGGGACGATTTAAAGCATCAGCTGTCACGGGATTTCCGTGTGATCACCATTGATTGTCTTGGTCATGGGAACTCCGACATTCCAAATGATTTTCATCGGTACAGCATTGAAAAATGCGCTCATGATCTGAATCGGATTCTTGAGGAGCTGCAATTGGATTCTGTTAATGTCCTTGGCTATTCAATGGGCGGAAGACTCGCACTTACATTTGCGGTCTTATTTCCTGACAAGGTGAAAAGGCTGGTCCTTGAGAGCTCTTCCCCGGGGTTGAAGACAAAGGCAGAACAAAAATCAAGGAAAATTGCCGATGAGAAGCTGTGTCAGATACTGCTGGAAGAAGGAATAGAGGCATTTGTGGATTATTGGGAAAATATCGCATTATTTTCTTCACAAAAAAAACTTCCTGCCGAAAAACGACAGAAGATAAGGGATCAGCGGTTGAACTGTGACCCTCTTGGTTTAGCGAACAGTTTAAGGGGGATGGGGACAGGGGCCCAGCCAAGCTGGTGGGATAGCCTGGATAATCTTCAGATGCCGGTTCTATTATTGGCTGGGGAACTCGATGAAAAGTTCTGTTTATTGAACGAAGAAATGAAAAACAGGCTGCCGAATGCTGTCTTTCATAAAATTTCTCAATGCGGACATGCTTTACATGTGGAACATTCGACAAAGTTTGGTAAAATGGTAGAGGAGTTTTTATTAACTACATAAGGAGGAAGAAACAATGAACTATGAATGGGTAGCTGGTAGAAAGTACGATGAAATTATTTACGAAACGTATAACCACGTTGCGAAAATCACGATCAACCGTCCGGAAAAGCGCAATGCATTCACGCCGAAAACGGTAGCGGAACTGATTGATGCGTTCGCTTATGCGCGTGATGACTCTAACATTGGTGTCATTATTCTTACGGGTGCTGGAGATTTGGCATTCTGTTCAGGCGGGGACCAAACAGTCCGCGGCCATGGCGGCTATGTTGGCGAAGATCAAATCCCACGTTTGAATGTTCTTGACTTGCAGCGTTTGATCCGCGTCATTCCAAAGCCGGTCATCGCGATGGTAGCAGGTTATGCAGTCGGCGGCGGACACGTCCTCCACGTTGTTTGTGACATTACAATTGCAGCAGAAAATGCGATCTTTGGACAAACAGGTCCTAAAGTAGGAAGCTTTGATGCTGGATATGGTGCAGGCTATTTGGCTCGTATCATCGGACATAAAAAAGCAAAAGAAATTTGGTACCTTTGCCGTCAATACAATGCTCAAGAAGCATTGGATATGGGACTTGTCAATACAGTCGTGCCATTAGAGAAACTGGAAGAAGAAACGATGCAATGGGCAGAAGAAATGCTTCAAAAGAGCCCTACAGCCCTTCGCTTCCTAAAAGCAGCTTTCAATGCTGATACTGACGGACTTGCAGGTCTGCAGCAGCTTGCCGGCGATGCAACTCTTCTTTACTACACAACTGACGAAGCAAAAGAAGGCCGCGACGCATTCAAAGAAAAACGCAGCCCGGACTTCGGACAATTCCCAAGATTCCCTTGATCACGAAAAGCGGAAGCGGCTGTTTAGAGGCGCCGAGGTTGGACTGAAGCGCAGCGAGATAAAGGAAACACGAAGAGAGCCAGCGAATCGATGTTGACTTATCGTAAGCGCGCTGAAGGAAACCTCCCAGCCTCTAGCCGCTGGAGCTGGACATAGAAAAGCGGAAGCGCCCTGATAGACCCGACCAGCATAAGAGGGAACTCGAAGGTAATCCTGATTTCCGTAGAGTTATGGCTTATGACTCGAGGGGCTGGGTGCTGGAGCTGGATCACGAAAGAGGAATCCATTTTAACTTATTAATCCGGAAGCTTGGTGGTCCTGCCATCAAGCTTTCTTTTTCAGGAGGAACCATCATGGAACAGCACTTGCCGAATTGGCTGAAACAAAGAGCCTATCTTACACCTGAAAGAAAAGCGGTCATTTTTGAAAATGAAACGCTCACCTTTCGTGAACTTTTTCAACAAGCTGTAGATTTGGCTGCTAAAATCGCCAGTTATTCCATCAGAAAAGGAGATACTGTTGGAATAATGTTGTCCAATCATATTGACACGTTCTCCGTCATCCATGCCCTGCAGCAAATGGGTGCCAAAACCTTATTCTTAAACCTTCGCCTCACCCCCTCAGAATTGGCCTGGCAGCTTCAAGATGCGAACGCAAAGCTTCTGATTGCGGATGCCGAGTCCCTTGGGAAATTAAAAGAAATTCAAAACGAATGTCCAGAGCTTGCTTGCCTCTCGTTATCGGAGTTAAAAGATGCTCCTGTAAAAAGATTTGAACCGGTGGAGGAATTCTCTCTTGATTCCATCTGCTCCATCATGTATACCTCTGGAACGACAGGAAGACCAAAAGGTGTCAAGCAGACTTATGGCAACCACTGGTGGAGCGCATCCGGATCGTCCCTTAATCTGGGGCTAAGCGAAAAAGATGTTTGGGGATGTACCGTCCCGCTATTTCATATTAGCGGCTTATCCATATTAATGCGCAGTGTCATCTACGGAATGCCCGTACGACTGTTTGGTAACTTTGATGTTCATGCAATCAATCAGTGTTTAATTCAAGGGGAAATCACCATTCTATCTGTAGTGACAAGCATGCTGCAAAGGCTGCTTCTCGACTTGGATGATCAAGAATATCATGAGCAGTTCCGCTGCATGCTCCTTGGCGGTGGACCGGCCCCATTGACTATATTGGAACAGTGCAGGGATAAAGGAATCCCTGTGTTCCAAACGTACGGGATGACAGAAACTTCATCGCAAATTGTCACACTTGCGCCGGAAGACAGCATCCGTAAGCTGGGTTCTGCAGGGAAGCCGCTATTCCCATGCCAGGTAAAAATCATGAAGAATGAGAAGGATGCCCCCCCGACCGTCGAAGGAGAAATTGTGGTGAAAGGTCCGAATGTAACTCAAGGATACTTGAACCGGGATGATGCAAATAAAGAATCCTTTCATGAAGGCTGGTTCAAAACAGGGGATATCGGGTACCTTGATGAAGATGGCTTTGTGTATGTATTGGATAGAAGATCGGATTTAATCATTTCTGGGGGAGAAAATATTTATCCTGCTGAAATAGAGAATGTTTTGCTTTCACATCCTGATGTTTCTGATGCAGGGGTGAAAGGAATGAACGATGCACAATGGGGAGAGGTCCCGCACGCATTTGTTGTGGCCAAGCAAGGTTTGACAGAAA
The DNA here is from genome assembly GCF_050990905.1 of Falsibacillus pallidus. Classification (GTDB taxonomy): domain Bacteria; phylum Bacillota; class Bacilli; order Bacillales; family DSM-25281; genus Falsibacillus; species Falsibacillus pallidus_A. Next base: position 3,044,437 of record NZ_CP158866.1, on the reverse strand, counting down.
ATGAGCTTCTCGATTATTGCCGTCAAAAACTAGCGAAATATAAACTCCCAAAGAAAATTCACTTTGTAAAGGAACTTCCTAGAAATGCATCAAATAAGCTTTTGCGCCGACAATTGCCGGATTTGATAGCTGAGGTGAAATGAGTGTTAAAACAGATCAATCTTTATGTAATTGAAATGCCATTAAAAAGTCCATTTTATACTCATCTTGAAGTGGTCACCAATCGCAAAGGAATCATTGTGGAAGCCATCAGCGAGAATGGAGTGAAAGGGTATGGGGAGACTGTTGCTTTCTCTACTCCCTGGTATACAGAAGAGACTGTTCAAACATCCCTCCATATGCTGAAGGATGTCATAATCCCTCTTATGAAAAAGGAAAAAGCATCGACCCCTGAAAGGTTATCCTCTGTATTTGAAAAAATCAGGGGGAACCACATGGCCAAAGCCGGAATAGAAACAGCTCTTTGGGACCTTGAAGCAAAAGAGAATGGTGAGCCGCTTTGGAAATGGATCGGCGGGGTGAGACGGGAAGTAAAAGCTGGGGTAGTGGTTGCTGCCGATTCTGTGGAAGAGGCAGAACAGCAAATTGAGGAATATCTGAACGAAGGATATGAGCGGGTGAAAATCAAAATTTCTCCTGGAAAAGATCTTTCCATCATCAAGCAGATAAAAGAAAGGTTTCCTGATCTGCCGCTGATGGCCGATGCCAACTCTGCCTATTCCTTGGAAGAAGTCGATGCAATAAAGGCATTGGATCCATTCGGACTCATGATGATCGAACAGCCTCTGGCCGTGGATGATCTTGTGGACCATTCAATCCTCCAAAAGCAGATTCAAACTCCGATCTGTTTGGATGAAAGCATATCAACCTATCATGATGCAGAAAGTGCCATCAAACTCGGAAGCTGTCAGGTCATCAATATTAAGATCGGAAGAGTGGGAGGCATACAATCAGCCAAAAGTATCCATGACCTCTGTCTCGCAAATGGTATTGATGTATGGTGCGGGGGAATGATTGAATTTGGCATTTCCCGGGCCCATAATATCGCCCTATCCACTCTTGAAGGCTTTACGATACCTGGAGACCTTTCATCATCCAGCCGTTTTTGGGAAGAGGATATCATTGAACCACAAATTGAAGTGAAAAACGGACGGATCCAGGCGCCGATGAAAAGCGGGATAGGATTTGAAATAAATGAAAGACGCCTAAAAGAAGTGACCATTCACAAAGAGGAAATAAAATGGTGAAAAGCAGGGAGGGAATCCCTGCTTTTCTGTTTGAATCGACTCTATTCAGACTTTTGTCTTAAGTAACGCTTATCATTCATGAACAAGCTCCAGAAGTAGACGAATCCAGGGAACAGAATCAAGAATCCTACGATATAAATCGTAAAGACTGCCCGAAATGAGCTTGGATCCGTAAAGCCGGATTGAATGTCCAGATCAGGGTAAATGAAATAAGGAAGGTGTGCATGTCCATATACATAGCTTGCGACCATGTATTGAATCGTAACCGCGATGACAGCCAGCCGAGGATATCCTTTTATTCCGTTTTTATCTCTTGGAAGGTAGATCGCCAAGCCGCCAATGATGAAAAATAATAAAGAAACAAGCAATAGAGGCAGATGGTCCATCATTTTTTCATATAGCCAAGGTGCTTCTGACTTTAATGTCCACATGATGAAAAATGCCGACAAAAGCGTAATGGGGCCAAGAATCATTGAATCTTTCCTATACACTCTGTACGCATCCCATTCCTTTGCAGCCTTTGAATAATCGGCCAAAAGCAAGGATGATAGAAATAGGGTGCTGCAGATGGCGAATGCAATAAATGCATATTCATTTGGGCTAGTAAATAAATCCTTGATCAATAAAGCATGCTTCCCATTCGAGAAATCAACGAACCCCCCATGGGATACAGGAAGGACGCTGATCAATAATGCTGGTATGAGGATCCCTGAAATCCCCGAAATATAAGTCAGCATTTTTCGATAGTGATCCGCGACATGGGAAAAGACTAAAAATGCGCTTCGAATGGTTAAAAGAAGAAGGATCATGCTTCCTGGAATGAGAAGGACTGTCCCAAGTGTATAAGCTGCACCGGGGAAAAGGCTGTAGATTGCCACGACAATGGCTACGATGAAAACATTCGTCACTTCCCAAGTAGGTGACAAGTACCGGTTTGCAATATTGGTGGCTTTTGTTTTATCCCGGTTATAATAAATCATCGACCAGAATCCGGCGCCGAAGTCCATGGTGGCCATGACGGCATAGATAAACACGAATCCCCAAAGGATGGTTATCGCAATTAATGCACTCCCCATCATAATCCCCCCTGTATTTTACGTATAGATCGATACATCATTAGATGAATCGTCCTTTTCCAAGTCCTTGATGGCCGGGTTCTTTTTAAAGTAGTACAGCAGTACAAGTACGACTACAACACTAAGGAAAACATACATGCCTGTGAATAGGATAAACAAGATCCCTATGTTGCCAGATGAGGTAACAGAATCAGCAGTGGTCAAAATGTGATAAATGGTCCAAGGCTGTCTGCCAGTGCACGCAAAAATCCATCCCGACTCGATTCCGAGGATGGCTAATGGCCCAGACAAAACAAATAGCCATAAGCTCCACTTAGGGAATCGATCTTTCTTCAATATCCTGGTCCAGATAAAGGCTGCCAAACCAATCAAAATCAAAAGGCTTCCGATCCCGACCATGACGTTAAATAAAGTATGGACAAACAATGGCGGCCAGAATTCCTCCGGGAAGTCATTCAACCCTTTCACTTCGGTATCAAAGCTGTTCCCCGCAAGGAAACTTAAAGCCCACGGCACTTCAATGGCAAATTTCACTTCTTCCGTCTTACGGTCAGTGAACCCTCCGATTGCTAAAGGGGCATGCGTCTGTGTTTCAAAAAGACCTTCTGCTGCTGCCAGTTTTTCCGGCTGGTATTCATGCAGCTTCTGAGCGGATTCATGTCCGTTCAAAGCCGTCAAAAGAGCAAAGATTCCTCCCGTAAATAAACATAGGACCAAAGCCCGCTGGTGGAATTTATAAACTTTTGATCCATACTCATTCTTCAGCATTTTAAAAGCGGAGACACATGCAATCGTAAATGCCCCGGTCACATATGCTGAAAGAGCGACATGTCCCGCCGTTACTAAAAAGCTTGGATTGAAAAATGCTTTCCAAGGGTCGACGTCCACAATTTTACCCCCGCTGATCCTAAAACCGGCAGGCGTCCCTTCAAATGCATGGACATTCGTGATCAATACAGCGGATGCCAATCCTCCAATTGCCACGAGGATAAGGCTTGCAATCCGCATCCAAGGGGCTATGCGGTTTGCGGCATAGACATAGATGGACATGAACAGGGCTTCAACGAAGAAGGCATACATTTCTATTTGGAAAGGCAGTGCCATGACACGCCCGATGACTTCCATGAAGCCCGGCCATAAGAGGGAAAGCTGCACCCCTGCGATTGTACCGGTTGGAATTCCAATCCCTAAAAGAACAGCGAAAGCCCGCGTCCATCTTTTTCCCATGATGACATATTCCCTGTTGTTGGTCCGCTGATAGAGTATTTCAGCCACGAGGACCATCATAGGAATTGCTACACCCAATGTTGCAAAAATAATATGAAAGGCCATGGTTGTGCCGAATAAGGATCTGGCCAAAGTCAAGTCGTCCATTTTGCTTACTCCTTTTTAAATATCAGTTTTTCCTTATTGTCCACATATTTCCTGCAACTATTCATTGTTTTTAATGAGGCACAAAAAAAGCAGTGCGGTTTTAATATCCGCACTGCTGATAAGCTAGTTATTTGCTGTTAAGGGCTGTTTTCAGTGTTTCGATGTTTTGATTCATCAAACTGAAGTAGTCGTCATGTTTTTTGATATTTTGTTGATTTAAGACTGCCAGATTATGCAGTGTCAGTGCTTTGGCACCAACCTCATCCTTTACTACATCCGTTAATTTGGAGGGCACGTTCTGTTCAAATAGGATATAGTGGATATTTTCTTTCTTTGCCAAATCTACAATGTTTTTCAATTCTTTTTGAGACGGTTCATCAGAGGTGGAAATCCCTGCAACCGATATTTGCTTCAAACCATATCTTGTTTCCCAATAACTGTAGGCTGCATGAGAAACAATGAATCTTTTTTGAGGGGCATGATCTGCCATCTCTTTGAATTTTTGATTCAGTTCATCCAGGTCTGATGCGAGGTTATCGTAATTTTTTTGGAATTCATCTTTATGGGACGGCATTTCTTTAGCTAAAGAAATCTCAATTTGTTTTGCAATCTCTTTTGCATATACCGGGTCGAGCCAGATATGAGGGTTGATATCACCGTGGTGATGTCCATCGTCATCTGCATGTGCCGCTGATTTGTCTATTTTAATTTTGCTTCCAAGAGGAATCAGTTTTACATTCTCGTCTTTTAGAGTCTGTTCTGACTTATTGACGAAACCTTCCAACCCCAATCCTACGTAAAATAGCATGTCTGAATCTGCAAGATCCATCATGTCTTTTTGAGAGGGTTCGAATGTATGCTCATCGGAGCCCGGTGGATAGATGGTATGAACGGATACATACTTTCCGCCGATTTTTTTAGTGAATTCCTCTATAGGGTAAACAGTTGTATAGATATTCAACTTATCATTGCTGCCTTTATGTTCTGCTCCGGGATTGCCGCAGGCTGCTAAGGCGACAACCAATAGAACTGCGATAAAAGAGTATATAATACGCACTATATGTGTTTCTCCTTTCCATTTAAAACGTAATCATTTCGATTTATAAGTTGTAGAATAAGAATCATTCCGATTTAACAAAGTTTATCTTACATAATGCAAAATAAAAAAGCAAGAGTTTAATCTTTCTTGCTTTTAAAGAAACCTGGCCATTTATTGGGGACATCGTCAAATCCACCTGGATGGAATGGGTGGCACTTGCCGATTCTCTTAATTGTGAGCCATCCGCCTTTTAGTGCTCCAAATCGCTGAACGGCTTCAAGGCCATAATGCGAGCACGTTGGATGGAATCTGCATGAAGGCGGTTTAATGGGTGATATAAATTTTTGATAAAATCGAATGAGTTTCAAAAACAGAAATTTCATAAGCGAATTTCTCTCCTTCACTAGCCTTTAGTATACCATGGAAAGTATGAACGTTAAAATTCGATAATTCATATAAATATACTAGGAATTAAAGATGTGTTATAATGTATTCGAATGAAAATGAAATAAGGGAGTGGAATTAATGCCTTCAGTAGAAAGTTTTGAATTAGACCATAATGCTGTCAAAGCACCTTACGTCCGTCATTGCGGTGTCCATAAAGTTGGAACAGATGGAGTTGTAAATAAATTTGATATCCGATTCTGCCAACCGAATAAGCAGGCAATGAAACCGGATGCCATTCATACACTCGAACATTTATTGGCATTCAACATCCGTAAATATGCAGATCAATATGATCATTTCGATATTATCGATATCTCTCCAATGGGCTGCCAAACAGGCTACTATTTAGTTGTAAGCGGTGAGCCTTCTGTAGAGGATATCATTGACTTAATGGAGTCTACAATGAAAGAAGCGGTTGAAATCACTGAAATTCCTGCTGCAAATGAAAAGCAGTGCGGCCAAGCGAAGCTTCATGACCTTGAAGGTGCTAAACGCTTGATGCGTTTCTGGCTGGACCAAAGCAAAGAAGACTTGAAGCAAGTATTTGCTTAATATTCAAAGACACAAAAAAGATCCGTCCATTTTTAGGACGGATCTTTTCTTTCTTCATCCTGGATATGTTCTTTTTCTACTATTTCTTCTTCATCCAAGTCCGCTATGCTGTTTTCGTCGCTTTTTCCCGCTGGCTTTTCGGTGATGGGGTCTACTGTATGCTGATATTTATAGGCTTTTGATGTGGTCACTACAGCCAGAAGAAGCACGATGAGAACGATGATAACTGCAATGACAATCATGGTTATGACTAATCCATTCATTTTAAATTGCCTCCTGTCATTTCTCTGGCTATAAGTTTATCATGCCCATTCGGAATTGCTACAGCAATTTCTATCATTTTCAACAAATTCCACCTTTTTCAAATAAAATTTGATACTATTGAAAGAAGGAGGGGATACAATGACTTTGTCTTCCATGATGGGTGCCCAAGTATCGGAATTAAGGCATACACTTAATTTGAATTTGCTGAAAAGCCAAATGGCGACTGAAACAGCCCAAGCTGTAGTCATGCTCCAGAAAATGGCGCCGCCAGCCGCTTCATCACCACATCCGTATAAAGGGATCGCTGTGGATGTAAAGGCTTGAGAACTGCCTATAAAATAATTCCCGCAGACATTCAGGATTTCCTGAACGCCTGCGGATTTTTTTTTGAGAAGAAAATTATCAGTGAAATTTAATGAAGATGCCTGATGTAGTTGGGATCTATGCTTTTGCCTTCTTTGCGCGCGAATTTTTCCTTTAGCGTCTCCAATAAATATTGACGGATAAAGTATTCTAATTCATCGTTTCTCATATCCTTGACAATCGACATCAGCTCTTCGCGGTCAAAATGTTCAAGAACAGTAAATGTAATGGTATCCAAATCTTCTTCGTCGCCAGAAAGCCGATCTCTATACATTGCAAATAGTTCATCAACTAACCTCATTTTCAAACTTCCTTTCTGTAAATTAGGTATATATTTATGGGACAAATTATCAAACCATTTTGTTCTTCCATCATACTATGTAAGAAGTAATTATTAGTTTTTATATATTATATATACCCTGTTAGGAATAAATTAATCTTTTGAAGCAGGAGAAGGCGGTTGTTTGCATTGAAAATCATATTACCCATTCTGGCATTGACCGGGGGAGTGTTCACATCTACGTTTTTAGGGGCTTGGAATCCATTGATATTGACTCTTTTATGCGCGATTGCTATTGATTATTTAACAGGACTTGTTGCTTCAGCAATTGAAGGAAGACTTTCCAGTTCGGCTGGTTTTAAAGGCATCCTTAAAAAAATAATCATTTTTAGCATAGTAGCTGCAGCACATTTCCTTGATTTGATCCTGAAAACAAATGACCTCCTCCGTGATGCGACCATCCTCTTCTATCTCTGCAATGAAATCATTTCCATCCTGGAGAATGCGGGGAGGGCAGGATTGCCGCTGCCGGACTTCATTAAAGACAAACTTGAATTGCTGAAGAAGAAAAACAATAAAAAGGAGTAGTCAGTATAAATTCACTAATTTTGTGGGAAACGAAAGGTATAACCCGCGGAAGGTGGAAGAACTGATGAGTGATGAAAAGAAGACCTATTACATCGAAGTGGGGAGTGGCGAGATTTCATCCAGTGCCACTGATTCTCCATGGAATTTTAAAATTGAAGCAACGGACGAAGAAATCACACAGTTGAGGGAGATCTTTGATTCCAATTATTCAACGGGATGGCAAGGATTTCTTAGATCCCATGTCCCATATATTCAATACCACTATGATCGTGAAAATGATGCCTATGATCGAAACCTTCAGCAGATCTACCAAATGATTCATGATCTTGGCGATGATGAGGCACGCACTCACATAGAATCCATGGGGATATTAGAAGCTGATCCTACAAAGGATGAGAAATAAAACAAAGAAGCGGACGCTGCTACAGTAAGCGTCCGCTTTTTATGCTTTTTAAAATTTTAAAAGTTGACTTCCTGTGCATTATCCAGGATATCCTGCGGCACTGTGATGTTCAAATTTTTGTTGTAATCTGAGTAGGTCCCTTTCATCTCTTGTTTCATCTGGAGGGATTGAGTATCATCAACTTTCATTTCGATATCTGTTGTCATGTTCAATGCATCTGTCAAGAATGTTTCTTTATTGATGAGAATTTCGTACTCAGCTCCATTGAACTTGATATTTTTAAGCATTCCTTCATTTTCCTTCAATTGTTCAGGCATCATTTGATTCATGGAATCCTTTAATAATTGGTCGAATTTATCGCCGGAAGCCTTCAATTTTAAAATGAAGTGTTTATCATCCTGTTCAAATGAAAAATCATCTGCATACTGTTTCAGCTTCTTCAATTCGTCGCCCGGATTTGTTTGATAATCAGACATTTGCATGATCTGATCTGAGAATTCTTTCGGCATCTTCATCCATTTTTGCTGCGTTGGATCGAACATGAAAAATCCATCTTTTGTTAAATAAGACTCAGTTTCATAATTTTGAAGTGCATCATTGCCCGCGTCACCAGATGCATCTCCCATTTCCATTTTCATTTTCTGATGAAGGGAAAGCGGTTTTTGAACCATTTCCATTTCTATATGGGAAACAGTCTGAATTGGAGCGGATTGCTGGCTGCTTTCCATATGCTGCTTTAAATCCATTACAGCCGACAAACTTTTTACGTCTTTTGAAGCATCTAATGATTTTTCAAAAACTTGTTCTAATGTTAAAGTACTTTTAGAATCTTTTTCTGAGGATTCCTTTTTTCCGGAATCCACTTGCTTGGCCGTTTGGTTACACGCTGCCAGTGAAAATACAAGCACCAGCATCACGATGGCCGAAGTGATTTTTTTCAAAATGAACAACTCCTTTTTATTGATCCATACCTCTTTACGAACGAATTGGAAAAATGTTTCATAAAAAGGATATTTAATCCTTTATACCCAGTTCATACATAAGGATAGCATACTAAGAAAGGGAAATTGGTAGCTAAATAATGGAAAAATTTCTAGATTTGAATGGAAATACCGTAAAACTATGTTTCGAACGAGATTGTTTTAATGAAAGTGCAAGCCACGTTTTTGTTATTAGCCGATTCAATGGGGAATGGCTGCTGACGAATCACCCGAAACGGGGATTGGAATTCCCGGGCGGAAAGCAAGAGGCTGGTGAAACAATAGAAGAAGCGGCAAAAAGGGAAGTCTTTGAAGAAACAGGGGGAATAATCGGCTTCCTTACATATGTAGGTGAATACAAAGTGGAAATCACTGAATCCGATAAACAATTTGTCAAAGCCATCTTTTTCGCTGAAATCGAGACGATTCATGAAAAGGATGATTATATGGAGACAAAGGGGCCAGTCCTGATTTCTGGTAATATACTGGATCACTCACAAACTGAACAATATAGTTTCAACATGAAAGACAGGGTGCTGCCTTTGTCCTTGGAAGTGTTGAAGAGCAGGGGAGTTTTAATGGATTAAAATGAAAATGCACCATTCAGCGATGGTGCATTTTCTAATGGATATTCAATCCCTATCATCTTTGATTAATTTCTTTTCCAGCAGTGCAACCAGCTGATACATAATCGTTGCAAACACCGCGATCAGCAATAGCGACAGCAGTACAAGGCTGAAGTTGAATACCTGGAATCCATAAATGATCATGTATCCCAATCCGCGGGAGGAAACCAGGAACTCCCCGACAATGACACCTACCCATGAAAGCCCGACATTCACTTTCAATGTTGAAATAATGCTCGGAAATGAAGAGGGGAGGACGGCATCGCGGAAAATTTGCCATCGATTGGCTTCAAATGTCTGCATCACCTTAATATAGTTGGGATCAGTTCCTCGAAATGCTGTATAAATGACAATTGTGGTGATGATGACTGAAATGATGGTTCCCATTGCAATGATGGATGTGAGCCCAGGACCCAAAGCGACTATAAGTATCGGACCCAGAGCCACTTTAGGCATGGCATTCAAAATGACCAGATAAGGATCCAGGATTTTGGATAAAATAGGGGACCACCAAAGGATGGCTGCAAATAAAGTCCCTAAAAGGGTCCCCAGAAGAAAGCCAAATATGGTTTCAGTCACCGTGAACAGCAGGTGATTGAACAGGCTCCCATCCTGGATTTTTATTAGCAGCAAATCCCATACTTTTGAAGGTGAACTGAATATCAACGGGTCGATCCATTCATGACGGCTTGCTGTTTCCCATAGAAAAAAGAACAGGATGAAGATGCATACTTGATAGAAGCGCACCCATTTTCGTTCAGTCTTCAATTTTTGTTTGAATTCATCATGAAGGAGTGCTTGTTGGTCTTGGGCCGCTTTCAAGGCTCTCCAACTCCTTCCAAATAGTCTGGAACAGTTCTGAATATAAAGGATGGCTTCTGCTTTGAAATGGAGTAAGGTTTCTCAATTCTTCCGGAATCGTAAAAACTTGATGTAGACGTCCTGGCTTTGCTGAAAATAGAAAGACACGGTCGCTCATGGAGATGGCTTCGCCTATATCGTGGGTAACTAGGATCGCGGTCTTTTTGTACATTTTTAACGTCTCGAATACAAGGTCCTCAAGCTTTAATTTTGTTTGATAATCAAGTGCAGAGAAGGGTTCATCAAGAAGCAGAAGCTTAGGATCGACAGCGAGCGTCCTGGCCAGGGCGGCCCTTTGGCGCATCCCTCCTGAAAGATGTCTCGGAAACTGCTTCTCCACACCTTCAAGTCCGATCTCATTTAACAGCCCGAGTGCTGCGGCTCTCGTTTCATTGTCCAATTGATTCATCAGCTTCAAGCCAAGCAAAATATTTTCTTCAATGGTCTTCCAAGGAAAAAGATAATCCTGCTGAAGCATGTAGCCGATTGAAAATCGTTTTTTCTGCAATGGATCATTTTCAAGGTATATGCTCCCGGAAGTAGGCTGTATCAGCCCTGAAATGATAGAGAGCAAGGTTGTTTTTCCACACCCGCTTGGGCCGAGGAAAGAGATGAATTCTCCTTCCTCCACTTCAAAGCTGATATCCTCAAGCGCTTTAATCGCCGTTTTTGGGGTAAAATAACTGTGGTGAATCTGGACGGCTTTCAGGAAGCTCATTTTCGGATGCCCCCTTATTTTTTGATTACTTTTTCTGCAATGGACGTATTGACAAGAGTGCTATGGTCAATTTGTTTTGGCAGCTCGCCTGCTTCATTCATGATGTTCTGAAGGTTATTCCATTCATCTTCATCCAATATCGGATCTGTGGCATATGACCCTTGGGACTTATAGCGGTCGACTACGGTTTCAATCAATCCGAGGTCGGTATTTTCGAAGAATGGTGCGATGACTTTTGCCGTTTCAGCTGCACTGTGGCTGTCTACCCATTGCTGTGCCTTATAGATGGCGCGAGTGAATTTTTCTACTGTATCTTTGTTCTTCTTCATATAGCTTTGCTTAGCCATAAAAGTCGTGTAAGGAACATGGCCGGATTCTTTTCCAAAGGAAGCCACAATATGCCCTTTTCCTTCTTTCTCAAAAATGGAAGCAGTAGGTTCGAATAATTGGACGAAGTCGCCTGTTCCGGAAGCAAACGCGTTAGCGACATTGGCAAAGTCAATGTTTTGAATCAAGTTGAGGTCCTTATGTGGATCGATTCCATGGTTTTTAAGAACGAATTCCCCGACCATTTGGGGCATTCCGCCTTTTCTTTGCCCAAGGAAAGTGGTCCCTTTAAGCATATCCCAGTTGAAGTTTTCGATTTTATCCCGTGAAACAAGGAAGGTTCCGTCTGTCTGGGTCAACTGTGCGAAGTTGATGACCGGATCACTGGACCCTTGGGCATAAACGTAGATACTGGTTTCAGAGCCAACCAATGCAACATCGGCACCGTTGGAAATAAGAGCCGTCATCGTTTTATCTCCACCAGGGGTCGTGGTCAATGTTACATCCAGTCCCTCGTCTTTAAAAAATCCTTTTTCGATGGCCACATATTGTGGTGCATAGAAGATGGAGCGCGTCACTTCTGCAATCCGAACTTTCTTAAGTGATTCTTTTTTATCACTGCAGCCTGCAATAGAGAAAACCAACATGGCTGAAAGCAAAATGGTGAGGCCTATTTTGATTTTCTTCCTCATAAATAAATCCCCCTATGTTCTGGCAATGCCAGACATCATGATACATGCCTATAAAGCAAGATACGATATCGTATGAAACTAGCAAAAATGTGTGAATGCCTATAAAAAATAATTCGAAAGGATGAGGGCATAGAATGATGGATTCATTGAAACTCATAAGCAAGCAGAAATTCCCTTCACCTAATCCAAAGGTACGCCTCTATATGGTTGAGTACTTTTCTTCAGGATTAAGGGTAAAAGGCTTGATGGCAGAACCAGATGACGATGAGCGGCACGAGGGATTCCTTTATCTTCGCGGAGGCATCAAGCGGGTGGGCATGGTGAGGCCGGCAAGGATTGCGCAATTTGCTGCAGAAGGGTTCATTGTGTTCGCCCCCTATTATCGCGGAAACGAAGGCGGGGAAGGAAATGAAGACTTCGCAGGCGATGATCGGGAAGATGCCTTTTCCGCATTTGATTTGCTAAAAGATCACCCGCGTCTCAAAGATAATAGAATTCATGTCTTTGGATTCTCCAGGGGAGGTGTCATGGCCCTGTTGACAGGGATCCACAGGCCGGAAACTTCATCCATTGTAACGTGGGGCGGGGTTTCAGATATGCATTTGACTTATCGTGAGAGAAAAGATTTGAGAAGGATGATGAAAAGGGTGATAGGGGGTACCCCTAATAAATTCCCGGAACGCTATGATTGGAGGACGCCGATCCATGATCTTGAGCATCTTATGGCCCCGGTACTGATCATTCATGGTGCATTGGACCAGAATGTATCTGGGGAGCATGCAAAACGTTTGGAAAAACAATTAAAAAAGCTGGGTAAATCCCATGAAACATGGTATTTTAATGAATATACACATTATTTTCCGCCAAGTGTCAATCGGCAAGTGGTGCAAAAATTGACCTCATGGATGAAAAGCCAGTAGCGTTCTTCATAAAGTCAAAATCTGTTGGAAAAGGAGAATGAATCATTATGGGGATGCCATTAGAATTCAATACGATGATCGTAACAAAAGGAAATGAAAAAAGGCTGGAGGAAAACATGTTTTCCTTGGTAAAAGATGGATACAGGATCTATCCCCTCGATATCCCGATTGAAGTAAAGCGCACGAAAGATGGCGAGAGCACTGGGATTGCAGTGATCCAAAAACTTGAAATGCAAGATGATAAAACGATGATCATTTATCAACTCATTTCGTTATACACTACAAATTGAGTGAGTACATAAGAAAAGCTGTGCCGGCTGATGAAGTATCTAAGAGGCTGGTGCGGGGGGAAGATGTTGCTGCGTTTTCTGCGGGAGCGTCTTTTTTTTGTGTTTTTTCATGTGGGATCAGGATTAGTGTGGTTCTGATAAAAGGAAAGTGGGTCGGTTAGATCAAAAAGTTGCGAGATAAACTTGAAAACTGAGCCAGTCGCCCCCGAAAGTGTGGAGATAAATCGTAGAAGTGGGCCGGTCAGTGCGGAAAGTGGGGAGCAAATCAGGAAGGAGGCATGCAAAATCGACCCTAATTCCAATAAAAGGAAAGTTGAGCGGTGATGCGCAAAAGTTGCGGGGTTAACCGGAAAAGTGCGGCGGTTGCGCCTAAAAGTTGAGCGGTTAACCCGAAAAGTGCGGTGGTCAACGCCAAAAGTACGGAGCAAATCCCGCATTTGGAGCACCAGATGGACGGAATAGGCAGATGATACGGTCCATTTCATATGCTTTTGGCAAAAATTCGCGCAAAATCGCGGTCAGTAATTCCAAAAAAAGGAAAATGAGCTGGTTAACCCCAAAAGTTGCGAGATAAACCGGAAAAGTGCGCCGGTTCTCCCCGAAAGTGTGGAGATAAATCCGAAAAGTGGGCCGGTCAGTGCCGAAAGTGGGGAGCAAATCAGGCAGGGGGCATGCAAAATCCTGGACCCTAATTCCAATAAAAGGAAAGTTGAGCGGTGAAGTGTAAAAGTTGAGGGGTTAACCGGAAAAGTGCGGCGGTTGCGCCTAAAAGTTGAGCGGTTAACCCGAAAAGTGCGGCGGTCAACGCCAAAAGTACGGAGCAAATCCAGCGAAGGCTTGCACACCCCCCATTTGGAGCACCCAATAGACGGAAACAGCAGATCAAGGGGTCCATTTGATATGACTTTGCAAAAATTCGCGCAAAATCGCGGTCAGTAATTCCAAAAAACGAAAAATGAGCCGGTTACCTCCAAAAGTTGCGAGATAAACTTGAAAACTGCGCCGGTTCCCCCCGAAAGTGTGGAGATAAATCCGAGAAGTGGGCCGGTCAGCCCCAAAAGTGGGGAGCAAATCGAAATCCCGCCCCGACCCCGACCCCGTGCCCTCCCCGCGCCAAGGAAAGAAGGCAGCCCCCAACTAAAAAGAGAGCAGCCAATATTACGGCTGCTCTCTATCTCTTTATTTCAGCGGTCCACCCAATTCAGCAATCTCTGTTTTGACATTGGCGAACTTTTTGAAGTTTTCCTGGAATTTGCTGCTTAGTTCTTGTGCTTTTTTCTTATATGCTTCTTGGTCTAACCATGTTTTGTTCGGTTGAAGGACATCATCCGGAACACCTGGGACGTGGATTGGAACGGACAATCCGAAAATGTCATCCTTGACAGTCTCTACGTTTGTCAATTCACCTTCAAGGGCTGCCTGTACCATTGCGCGTGTATAGCTTAGTTTCATGCGGCTTCCAACACCGTACTCTCCGCCGGTCCATCCAGTATTCACCAAGAAGACCTGGACGTTATGCTCACTGATTTTTTTGCCAAGCATTTCCGCATATTTTGTTGCTGGAAGCGGAAGGAATGGCGAACCAAAGCATGTTGAGAAGGTAGCTTGCGGAGATGTGATTCCGCGTTCTGTGCCGGCAAGCTTGGATGTATATCCGCTTAAGAAGTGGTACATAGCCTGCTCTTTTGTTAATCTGCTGATAGGAGGCAGCACCCCGAACGCATCTGCCGTCAAGAAAATGATTGTGTTTGGATGACCGGCAATGCTAGGCTCTACGATATTATCGATGGCTTGCAGCGGATAGGCTGCACGAGTGTTTTCTGTAAGAGTCGTATCATCATAGTCTGCCACTCTTGATTTTGGATCAAGCATGACGTTTTCTAAGACGGATCCGAAGCGGATAGCATTGAAGATCTGCGGTTCCTTCTCTTCAGAAAGGTTGATGCACTTGGCATAGCATCCGCCTTCGATATTGAATACTCCGTTTGAAGACCAGCCGTGCTCATCATCACCGATTAAGCGGCGGTTCGGATCGGCAGACAAAGTAGTTTTCCCTGTTCCGGAAAGACCGAAGAAAAGTGCTACGTCGCCTTCCAGCCCAACGTTTGCAGAGCAGTGCATTGGAAGGATGTCTTTTTCAGGAAGCATATAGTTCATCACGGAGAAGATGGATTTTTTCATTTCTCCGGCATATTCTGTACCACCGATCAAGACTGTACGGCGTTCGAATGATACGATGATGAATGTCTCTGAGTTAGTGCCATCCACTTTCGGATCAGCAAGGAAGGTAGGAGCCGAAATCACAGAGAATTCTGCTTCGTGGCTGCGAGCCTCTTCCTCAGTGGGACGGATGAAAAGCTGATGTACAAATAGGTTGTGCCATGCATATTCATTTACCACCCTGATTGGCATGCGGGATTTTGAATCAGCCCCTGCGAAGCCGTTGAAGACGAAAATTTCATCTTTTTCTTTCAAGTGATCAATTACTTTATTATATAAACGATCGAATGCTTCTGAAGAAATCGGGGTATTCACGCTGCCCCAGTCAATTTTATCGCGTGTGGAAGGTTCATCGACGATAAACTTATCTTTAGGGGATCTCCCTGTATATTTTCCTGTTTCTGCCCGGACTGCACCAGAGGAAGTCAGTACACCTTCTTTACGGTTCAGGACTTTTTCCACGAGCTGTGGAACAGATAGCTGCATTTGAATGTTATGACCGTTTAAAAGTTCTAATAATTTATTTGAGATGCTTACTGAACTCATACAGTATTAACCTTCCTTTATCGAATTATTTTAAGTAAACGTTTTCTTTCTCGAGAATTAGTATAACACATTTATCGCATTAATCTATACTATTGGTGTCCAATTTTTTTGATTGTTTTTGTTTTGTAACATTTTTTGAATTATATGTAAAAGATAAGCAGTCTTCTTGGGAGAATGATATATATATAGGAAGAAACCTCGAAGATAAACTATCTTTCTATCAAAAAAATGTTAGAAAAGGACAATCCTTATTTTAAGGGAATGTCTGAAATATTCCAAGCTTCTTTCTTCCATTAAATTCTTAAATAAATATTGCGAAAGTTATTGACGCTTATGATGCAGTACGTTATGATTTTACCTTGAACGGATACTCTTATCCTGAGCTGGTGGAGGGACAGACCCTGTGAAACCCAGCAACCTGCTCAACTGAAAACAGCTTTGTTTTTTGAGAAAAGGTGCTAAACTGACGCAAGGTGCAACCTTGAACGATAAGGGTGAAAGGCTCGATGATGCAATCAAAACCTTTCCTCACATTATACAAAGGGAAGGTTTTTCTTTTTGTGTAAAAATATATCGCGTCTTAGCTTACATGATATGACATGCTGATCTTGATAAAGTATCAGCGTTTATTTCATACTACTAAGGGAAATGAGTACCGTGAAACGAACTTAAGCAGAAAAAGGATCGTTTCAGCCGGATGCGGTAAGCAAAAGGCTCCTCGCTCTGCAAATTAATAAGGAGGAACATTGATGTCAACAAAACGCCGTTTATTTACATCTGAATCTGTAACTGAAGGTCATCCGGATAAAATCTGCGACCAAATTTCAGATTCCATTCTTGATGCAATCATTGCAAAAGATGCCAATGCTCGTGTAGCATGCGAAACTTCAGTGACAACTGGACTTGTCCTTGTCGCAGGGGAAATTACAACAAGTACGTATGTGGATATTCCGAAAATCGTTCGGGAAACCATTGCAAATATCGGATATACTCGTGCAAAATATGGCTTCGATGCTGAAACTTGTGCGGTATTGACTTCCATTGATGAGCAGTCTGCAGACATCGCTATGGGTGTTGACCAGGCATTGGAAGCTCGTGAAGGCCAAATGACCGATGAGGAAATCGAAGCAATCGGAGCAGGGGACCAAGGTCTTATGTTCGGATTTGCCTGCAACGAAACGAAAGAATTAATGCCATTGCCAATCTCTTTGGCTCATAAATTATCCCGCCGTTTGACTGAAGTTCGTAAAGAAGAAATCCTTCCTTACCTTCGTCCGGATGGAAAAACTCAAGTAACTGTGGAATATGATGAAAACGATAAGCCTGTCCGCATCGACACGATCGTAATTTCTACTCAGCACCACCCTGAAGCGACACTTGAGCAAATCAAGCGCAACTTGAAAGAATACGTCATCGATCCTGTTGTTCCAAAAGAATTGATCGATGAAGAAACAAAATACTTCATCAACCCGACAGGCCGTTTCGTAATCGGAGGCCCTCAAGGGGATGCTGGATTGACTGGCCGTAAAATCATCGTTGATACTTACGGCGGATATGCACGCCACGGCGGTGGTGCATTCTCCGGTAAAGATGCGACTAAAGTTGACCGTTCTGCTGCTTACGCTGCACGCTACGTTGCAAAAAACATCGTTGCTGCAGGATTGGCAGATAAAGTGGAAGTTCAGCTGGCGTACGCAATCGGTGTAGCACAGCCAGTATCCATCTCTGTGGATACTTTCGGTACAGGAAAAGTTTCTGAAGATGTATTGGTTGATGTAATCCGTGATAACTTTGATCTTCGACCTGCCGGGATCATCAAGATGCTTGATCTTCGCCGTCCTATCTACAAGCAGACTGCTGCATACGGACACTTCGGACGCAATGATCTTGATCTTCCTTGGGAAAGAACAGATAAAGCGGAAGCATTGAAAACTCAAGCATTAAGCTAATTGAAACCCAGTGAATAAAAAGTGGAGCTGCTAATAATGCAGCTCCCTTTCTTGTATTTCAGAATATATAGAAGGTCTGAAATCTTTTATACATGAATGTCGTCAAACTGTGGAAAGTACTAATAATTCCCGTATGAATTTTGAGGATTTGAAACTGCATTTTTAGGGAAAAAGTGATACTATAGGATAGTATGAATTCAGGCATAACGTGTCTTTTGACGGTTGTCTGGACATGATCCAGTTTTGTATGATGGAATTTGTTATAAAAAAACCTTATTGGAGTAGGTGCTACATAATGTGCGGATTTATTGGTTGTGTACATGATCAGGCTGTCGAGCTAAGCGAAAAAGATCAGCAGCTTTTCAAAAATATGAATAACATTATTACCCACCGTGGTCCGGATGACGACGGCTACTTTGCGGACGGACATATTCAGTTCGGATTCCGCCGCTTAAGCATCATTGACTTAGAAGCTGGCCATCAGCCTCTTACTTATGAAAATGAGCGCTATTGGATTATTTTTAATGGTGAAATTTATAATTACGTGGAACTTCGCGAAGAGCTTTTAAACAAGGGTCTTACATTCCAGACTTCATCTGATACGGAGGTCATCATTGCTCTATACAGCCATATGAAAGAAAAGGCAGTGGAAAAGCTGCGCGGCATGTTTGCCTTTGTCATTTGGGACAAAGAAGAGCAGGTGTTGTTTGGTGCAAGGGACCATTTCGGAATCAAGCCATTCTTCTATAAGGAAGATGGAAACCGTACGTTCTTTGGCTCAGAAAAGAAGAGCATCCTCTTAGCAATGGACGAGGATGTGCTAGACTACGAATCTGTCCAGCATTATATGACATATCAATATGTCCCTGAACCAAAAACGATGACCAAAGGGATCCTGAAGCTTGAGCCGGGCCATTATTTCACGAAGAAAATCGGTCAGCCAATGGACATCAAGCGCTATTGGAAAGCTGCTTTCCACCCGGTATCAAAGCCTGAAAATGAATTTATCAAAGAGATTAAAGATGTTCTTTTCGATTCGGTTAATATGCATATGCGAAGCGATGTGCCTGTAGGCTCCTTCCTTTCCGGAGGGATTGATTCATCCATCATCGCTTCCATTGCAAAGGAATACCATCCGAATATCAAAACATTCTCCGTCGGATTCGAACGCAATGGCTTCAGTGAAATCGATGTTGCCAAAGAGACAGCCGACAAGCTTGGTGTTGAAAATATCAGCTATGTGATCACACCGGAAGAATACATGAAGGAGCTTCCTAAAATCATGTGGCATATGGACGATCCTTTGGCAGATCCTGCCTGCGTACCATTGTATTTCGTTGCCCGCGAGGCAAGGAAGCATGTAACGGTCGTTTTATCAGGTGAAGGCGCGGATGAATTGTTCGGGGGCTATAATATTTATCGCGAGCCTCAATCGCTTGAGGTATTCAATAAGATTCCTGATGCGGGTAAAGCGATGCTCCGTTCATTGGCGAAAATCCTTCCTGAGGGCGTGAGGGGAAAAAGCTTCATCGAACGCGGTGTCACCCCAATGGAAGAACGCTACATCGGAAATGCAAAAATGTTCACCGAAGAAGAAAAACGCGAGTTATTGCCGAAGTATAGAACAGGACTGGATTATACCAATATCACAAAACCTCTATACTCAGAAACATTCGGCTATGACCCGGTTGATAGAATGCAATACATCGATATCCATACTTGGATGAGAGGGGATATCCTCTTAAAAGCGGACAAAATGACGATGGCGAACTCACTGGAATTACGTGTGCCATTCCTTGATAAAAATGTGTTCGATGTCGCTTCAAAAATTCCGACAAGCTTAAAAACAGCGAATGGGACGACGAAATATATCCTTCGCAAAGCAGCAGAGGGCGTTGTCCCTGACCATGTCCTTACAAGGAAGAAGCTTGGATTCCCTGTACCGATCCGCCATTGGCTGAAAGATGAAATGAACGAGTGGGCGAAGAACATTATCCGTGACAGCGAAACGGATCATATCATCAATAAACAAGTGGTGTTGAATCTGCTTGAAGAACATTGCCAAGGAAAAGCGGATAACAGCAGAAAAATCTGGACAGTCCTTGTCTTCATGATCTGGCATGCTGTCTTCAAGGAAAACAAGTACGATTTTCAAAACCAATTCAAAATAAAAAAAGCAGAAACTGTACAACCTTAATCAAGAAGTAAGGAAGCAGTTTTACTGCAATTGCACCCAGGTTGGGATGAAATCCTTCCTGGGTGCTTTTATTTTGCCTATTTTTTGTCCATGGAAAGAGACTTATAATATTGTCCTTTCTCGGCATATTCCCTTGAAATCCGCTCCATTTCACTGATATCATGTTCATTCAGTTCACGTATCACCTTTGCGGGTCTTCCAAATGCGAGTGTATTAGGCGGGATGACTTTCCCTTGCGGAATGAGGCTCCCTGCTCCAATAAATGCCCCTTCCCCGATCTCAGCATTATCAAGGATGATTGAGCCCATGCCAATGAGTGCCTTTTTACGGATTTTGCAGCTGTGCAATATGACCTGATGTCCGATCGTCACTTCATCCTCCAGAATCAAGGGATTCCCGGGGCTTTGATGAAGGACGGAATTATCCTGGATATTGACCTTATTGCCGATGATCGTAGGGGCGACATCACCCCTAATGACGGTATTGAACCAGATGCTTGAGTATTCCCCTATCTGTACATCGCCGGTTACAGTAGCAAAGTCAGCAATGTAGGCAGTATCTGCAATAATGGGGGATTTGTCTTTGTAAGGATAAATCATGAGTAAGCTTCCTCTCTTGATGGGATATTAACGTTAACCAAATTTTAACGAAAAACTTAGATCTTGTGTATTTTTTTTCAATTGGGAATATAATTTTTATAATCTACGCGGGTTTAGTATAATCATAAGAAGATACAAAGGAGGAAGTAACATGTGGAAATGGGAAGCAGACGGTTCCGCTAAAGCAGTCATCGTCATCGTGCACGGAGCGATGGAACATCATGGGCGCTATGGCTGGCTGATTGAAATGTGGCGTTCTTCAGGCTATCACGTGGTGATGGGGGACTTGCCGGGCCAGGGAATGACATCCAGATCCCAGCGAGGGCATATCGATTCCTTTGATGATTATATTATTGAGGTCAAAGATTGGATCCAGGCAGCCTATCAGTTCGATCTGCCTGTATTTTTGCTTGGACACAGCATGGGCGGCTTGATTGCGATAAGGACCATCCAGGAGCATAAACTTAACCTTGCAGGTGTGATCCTTTCATCACCATGTCTCGGTCTTGTCAAATACCCGCCAAAGATTGTCGGTATGATTTCCTATGGATTGAATACCATTATGCCTACAGTCAAATTCCCTAGCGGATTGACCATTGATATGGCAACCAGGAATGAGGAAGTAAGGGAGATCGATGTGAACGATACCCTTTATGTCACAAAGGTTTCAGTCAGGTGGTACAGGGAGCTTGTACACGCTATGAAGCTTGCGTTCGCTAATATGTCAAAAATTCCTGACCTGCCCCTTTTGGTTATGCAGGCAGGAGATGATAAAATAGTCAATAAGACTGTCGTGAAAGATTGGTTCAATCAAGTTCCTATGTCCGAGAAGCATTTCAAGGAATGGACCAAATGCTATCATGAAATCTATAACGAACCAGAGAGAGAAGAAGTTTTTGCTTACTCAAAAAGCTTCATCGATAATCGTCTACGCTCTTTGGGCTATGTAGTGGAATGAGGTGAAATCATGTCAATTCCTTCTCAGCCTTTTTCATTGATGAATCAGGTATACCGAAAAGTTTTTCCGATTGTTCACAGAGAACTTGCCATCTGGAAGGATAAGGCGGAAGCTATACCAAATATAGAATTGCGAAATCAGGCACTTGCCAGCATTGAACATAAAACCTTTCATTGCGAGGGCGGTTCCATCATGGCTTTGCTAGCGATGCAAGAAAGAGAACAAGCGATCAAATTCATCGTGGCCTATCAAACCATCAGCGACTACCTGGACAATTTGTGTGACCGGAGCACATCATTGGACCCCGATGATTTTGCTGCCCTTCATGAATCCATGAGGGATGCCTTGACAGTAGGAGAGCCCGTCAAAAATTACTATAGGCTGCGGCAGGACCAGGAGGATAATGGATACTTGGCATCTTTGGTGAAGACTTGCCAGGATGTATTAAGTGAGATCGGCCCCTATGCTGATATTAAAAAATATCTTCTGGAACTTTGCCAATATTACTGTGACCTGCAGATACATAAACATGTCAGGGTCGAAGAACGTGAAGGACGGCTGCAAAAATGGTTTGACGGATACAAAAGCCAGCTTCCGGATATGGGCTGGCACGAATTTTCAGCTTGTTCTGGATCCACCCTGGGGATTTTTTGCTTAGTATCATATGCTCTAAGAAGCGATTTTCGGACAGAGTATGCTGAGATAATCAGAAATGGCTATTTTCCTTATATACAGGGGCTGCATATTCTTCTTGATTATTTTATCGATCAGGAGGAAGACCGCGATGGAGGGGACCTTAATTTCTGTTTTTACTATGAAAATGATGAAAAATTGCTGGAACGCTTGAAACATTTTGTGGCGCAGGCGGATAAATATACCGAAAAGCTGCCGCATCAGAAGTTTCATAAGCTGATTAACCGTGGATTGCTTGGCGTCTATCTATCCGACGACAAAGTCCATGAGCAGAAGCATATCCAGACCATCGCGAAGAAAATCATGAAAGCTGGTGGAGCTATCAGCTACTTTTTCTATTGGAATGGCAGGATGTATCGTAAAGTTCAGAAGGCTATCCCGGCAGGACTGGCAAAAACATTAGCAAAATAAATAGAAACTGATAGAAGAGAGGCGTCTTTGGATGCCTCTCTTTTCTTTTGGTTCTTTTGTCTTATTTTGTAAAAAACAGGTAGTCCATTTGCATCATTTTTCATCAGAAAAGATGGATTTTTCTGAATTATATATTAATATCTATCATATAAACAAATATTTACATCAAAGGGGGAAAAAAGATTGAAAGCAAAGAAAGTTCTTTCAATGGCCATGGTAGCTGCCCTAAGTCTTGGGGCGTTCGCACTGCCGGGCAGCAGCTATGGGAAGCAGGCAGATGTTAAGACGGCAGCAGCACAATCAGCAAGATCAGATTATTCAAATGGCGGTCCGGTTGATTTGGCGGTTGCCAATCAGGACAAGCTGATTGAAATGCTGAAAAAGGATGGAGTCATCTCCAAAAATGCCACAGCTGAAGAAGCTGAAAAGGCAGTGAATAAATTTCTTCAGAAGAAAGCAAAGAGTTTACAGTTGAGTGGAACGACTGAAGGAGAATTGAAAAAAGACCAAGAAAAAGTGAAAGATAAAGCAAAAGAAAATTTGAAGAAGCATAAAGGAATCACACAAGGAAAAGGAAATAAAAAAGGCCACACAAAAGACAATGTGGATAAAGTAAAGGAAGAAAAATTCAACGGTACGGAACGTAAGGATAAAGTACTTGTCCTAATGGTCGAATACCCTGACTTCCCGCATAATAACATCGGGCCGGATGAGTCCGATATGTATTATAAGGATTACACACAGCAGCATTATCAGGATATGATTTTCGGGGATGATGGCTATACCGGTCCGGACGGACAAAAATTCATCTCCGTCAAACAATATTATGAACAGCAGTCAGGCGGCAGCTATACCATCGACGGCCAGGTAGGCGGATGGTATATGGCGGAGCATCCGGCAGCCTACTATGGCGGCAATGGCTCAAACGGAAGCGATGCCAATGCCAGGGCGCTCGTTAAAGAAGCACTTGCTGCTGCGGCAAAGGATCCAAATGTCAACTTGGCTGACTATGACCAGGAAGACCGCTACGATCTTGATGGCGACGGCAACCTTCGTGAACCGGATGGACTTGTTGACCATTTAATGGTCATCCATTCTTCTGTAGGGGAAGAAGCGGGCGGTGGACAACTGGGTGAAGATGCGATATGGTCCCATCGCTGGAATCTTGGACAAGTAACCCCAATCAAAGATACAACGGCAGAAGTTCCATACTGGGGCGGTGAAATGGCAGCCTATGATTATACAATTGAACCAGCTGATGGAGCTGCTGGAGTATTCGCACATGAATACGGACATGACTTAGGTCTGCCGGATGAGTACGATACTCAATACTCTGGCGCTGGTGAAGCAATCGGATACTGGTCCATCATGGCTAGCGGCAGCTGGTCAGGAGCTGTGCCTGGAACAGAGCCTTCCGGATTCAGTGCATGGTCCAAGGAATTCCTTCAAGCAGCACATGGCGGCAACTGGCTGAAAGCAGCAGAGGTAAACCTTGAAGATATCGATAAAGATGGCATGGAAGCATTATTGGATCAAGCGAATACAAAAGGTACAAACCTTGATGCTTTGAGAGTGAATCTTCCGAAGAAAGAAACGGTAGTCAACACTCCATATAGTGGAGATAGTGAATATTTCAGCGGAAGCGGCAATAACCTTGATAATTCTTTGGCATTTGATCTTGATTTAACAAATGGATCATCTGCAGCCTTGAACTTCAAAACATGGTACCAAATTGAAAAGGATTGGGACTATGCTTCTGTTCAGGTAAGAGAGAAAGGTACTGATGAATGGGCTACAGTGGCCGGGAACATTACAACCACTGCTGATCCGAACGGACAAAACCCAGGCGATGGAATTACGGGAAGCTCAGACGGCTGGGTGGATGCTCAGTTTGATTTAAGCGCTTATGCAGGCAAAAATATGGAAGTCAAATTGAATTATTTGACAGACGTTGCTGCCGCTGAACCAGGATTCTATGTAGACGATTTATCTGCAACAGTAGATGGAAAAGTTGTATTATCCGATAATGCTGATGGTGAACAAGCTGTTGCATTAGACGGATTCACAAAGGATAACGGAATTAAATTGACAGACCACTATTATTTGCTTGAGTGGAGAAACCACCAAGGCGTAGATACTGGACTTGCTCATCTTCGCCGAGGAAATAGCCTGATGGAATATGATCCAGGTCTCGTCGTATGGTACGTGGATGAAAAATATGATGACAACTGGACAGGCGTCCACCCAGGAGATGGATTCCTTGGAGTTGTCGATGCAGATCAGCATGCGCTGAACTGGAGCGATAAAACGGTTGCTTCCACACGCTACCAAATCCATGATGCTGCATTCAATATCCATAAATCAGATAAAATGTTCTTGGATTATACCGATCTTTTAGGAATCACAATGAAAGATAACCAAACAAAAGAAAATCCGTTGTTTGATGACGGTAAGAATTATTCCAATAAAGCTCTTCCTGATGCTGGACGCAATGTACCGGATTATGGCTTGAAAATCCGCGTTATTGGCGAAAGTTCAGACCAGTCAGTCGGAAAAGTATTGATCTACAAATAAGGTTTTATCAAAAGATGGCAGGAGTAAATCCTGTCGTCTTTTTCTTTTTAAAAGCAGTTTATTGGACATTAACTTTCCTGCACAAGATAATAATAAGTGTATATACAACTTGAGGAGTTGAAAAAAATGTCCATCAAATTAAGCATCCTCGACCAATCCCCGGTTTCAGAGGGAATGACAGGTGAGGAAGCATTAAAAAATACAGTTAAACTGGCGCAGCATGCAGAGAAGTTGGGCTATGAGCGATTTTGGGTATCTGAACACCACGATACACGTACACTTGCAGGATCATCTCCTGAAGTCCTCATTTCTCATATTGCTGCCAAGACCGAAAAGATCCGGGTTGGCTCCGGTGGAGTGATGCTGCCACATTACAGCGCATATAAAGTAGCTGAGAACTTCCGTGTCTTGGAAGGACTGTCCCCGAACCGGATCGACTTAGGGCTTGGCAGGGCTCCCGGTGGAATGCCGAGGGCTTCGATCGCCCTTCAGGACGGGAATTACCGTGATATTGACCGCTATCCTGAGCAAATTGATGATTTGCTTCATTACTTGAACGATTCTCTTCCTGCTGAAAGCCGGCTCCACGGGTTGAAAGCAAGTCCGCTTATCGAAACCACCCCTGAAGTATGGCTGTTAGGCTCCAGTGCTTCCAGCGCAAGACTTGCTGCTGAGAAGGGGCTGCCTTATACATTTGCCCAATTCATCAATGGTGAAGGCGGGGAAAACTATACAAGGATTTACCGCAATAACTTTAAGCCATCCAATCATTTGAATGAACCGAAGAATATGGCTGCCGTTTTTGCCATTTGCGGGGAAACGCCAGAGGAAGCAGAGAGAATGGCTTCCAGCCTGGACCTTTCTCTTCTAATGATTGAACAGGGCATGTCATCAACCGGGACTCCAAGCCCCGAGAAAGCGGCAGCATATCAATACAGTCCATATGAACTGGCTAGGATCAAAGAAAATCGAAGAAGGATGATTGTTGGAACACCTGAAGAGGTGAAGGGAAAACTCGAACGACTAAGTGCTGCCTACGAAACGGATGAAATCATGCTCGTGTCCATCATTTACAGCGTCGAAGACAAAATGAAATCATTCCGCTTAATTGCAGAAGCAATAAACAACTGACGAAAAAAGACACAAGGCTTGGGAAGAATCCCTATGCCTTGTGTCTTTTTATCTTTTTTCAATCGCAATGATGAAAGGTGGATTATTCTGCTGGTTAAGAAATTTATATTCCAGGACATGTACATCATTTTGATCAAGATCTTTGACATAGCGCAAAAGGTAGTCACGTTCAACAGCACCTTCCCGATGTCCGTGGTAAATGACTAATACAATGATCCCTTCAGGCTTTAACATGCTGATAAGCTGATCGATGGCGCTGATGGTTGTACGCGGTCTAGTGACGATTGTCTTATCTCCGCCTGGGAGATAGCCTAAGTTAAAAACTGCACCTGCGATCCTGCCGTGGTGGACAGGAGGAAGGGAGTTCATCACATGTTCATGCCCTTTTTGGAATAATGTCACACGATGCACAAGCTGGTGCTCCTCAAGTTTTTCCCTTGTTGCCAGGACGGCACTCTCTTGAACATCAAAACCATATACCCGGCCGTTCTCCCCCACCAGTTGGGATAAAAATAATGTGTCATGTCCATTGCCGATGGTGGCATCAACGGCAATATCTCCTTCAGCCACAGCCTGCTGCAGCAAAGCTCTGGCAAATGGAAGGACCCTTTCTAATTTCATGATCTCAGCTCCATTGTTGTTTCATTAAAAAATTTTCCTTGCCAGGTGTCCCGCTTTTTTAGTTCGGCATCAATGGCATTTAATACCGACCATTTATTGACGCTCCACATCGGTCCAATCATCAAATCGATGGGACCGTCCCCTGTAATCCGATGAACGATCATTTCAGGCGGCAAAATCTCCAGCTGGTCAACAACAAGTCTTACATAATCGTCAAATGACAGGAATTGAAGCATTCCTTTCTCATATTGTTTGACCATAGGAGTCCCTTTAAGAAGATGGAGAAGATGGATTTTGATTCCCTGCACATCCAATTGCGAAACCGCACGGGCTGTTTCCATCATCATTTCATTATCCTCTCCCGGAAGGCCGTTGATAATATGAGAGCAAACACGAATGCCATGCTTGCGCAGTTTCTCGACACCTTCCTTATAGCAGGCAAAATCATGGGCCCTGTTGATTAATCCCGCCGTCTCCTCATGGACTGTCTGAAGACCGAGCTCCACCCATAGATAGGTGCGTTCATTAAGCACAGCCAAGTATTCGACGACATCGTCCGGCAGACAGTCAGGCCTTGTTGCAATGGATAGCCCTACAACATCCTCCTGCCTGAGTACGGTTTCATATCTTTCACGTAAAACATCGACAGGTGCATGGGTATTTGTGAAGGCTTGAAAGTAAGCCATATACTTTCCGTCTTTCCACTTCTGATGCATTCGTCCTTTAATGTCTAAAAATTGCTTCTCTAAGGAATCTGCCCGGTTTCCGGCAAAGTCACCAGAGCCTGCAGCACTGCAGAATGTACAGCCGCCATGAGCAACGGTGCCGTCCCGGTTTGGGCAGTCAAAACCGCCATCGAGGGCCACTTTGAATACCTTATGGCCAAAATGGCTGCGTAAATGAAAATTCCATGTATGGTATCGCTTATCATCACTTGCATATATAAAAGGGTTCGTCTGATTCAACTCAGGCAACCTCCCGACTTATGAATTCATAAAAGAAATTTTACCATGAAGACTTGATGAATCCAATGAGATTTCGTATGACACTCATTTCCATCATATCAGAGGTTGAAATGAACACAATAATCTTAGGAGCAAATTGCTTCTAAAGTCATAAAGAGGGGGGACCAATATGACCACAAGAGATTCAATGGATCAATTTATGCAGCAATGCGAGGATACGATCCGAAATGCCCAGGAACAGATGGTTTCCGGAAGTAAACAAGGCCACTATCACGATGTGGAATATTCAGAAGCCATGGGGCAGCTGGAGTCCGCCTACAATGAATTGACTCATCTTGCTCAAAGCGCAAATGCCCAGCAGCGGGAAATGCTCCACAGAAAGAGGCTTCAGCTTCAGCAGCTGCAAAATCAAATGATTCTCTTGAATCATGACCGTTAATGGGAGGCATTTATGAAAAAGAGATCAAAGCAAAATAATCCAGAACAAAAGACCCGCAATGGGGTCAATAATCAGGATGTAGAGTTAGGGAAAGATTACGATCCTGTGAAAGAATCCAAAAAACGCTATGAAAAAAAGGGACAGCCGATAAAATCAAAGCAGCACATCGAAAATCCGGACTGAACCCATAACAATTGCCTGCAGAATTATTCCTGCAGGTTTTTTGTTGGGCAGCTGGCCACCTGTAAGGGGAGGGGGGTGCGTTGATGTGCACGCGGGGGATTTGCTCCGTACTTTTGGCGTTGACCGCTGGACTTTTCCGGTTTATCACGCAACTTTCGAGCGCAAACGCTCAACTTTTCAGGTTAACCCCGCAACTTTTGGGCGCAACCGCTCAACTTTCCTTTTTTGGGATTTCGAAATGGGTTTTAGCATGAGTTTTTGCAGCATGTATTCGAAAATGGCGCCTCTGACCAGCCGCCTCCGCTTTTCTCGATGTCCAGCTCCAGCGCCCAGCCCCTCGAGTCATAAGCCGTACCTCTACGGAAATCAGGATTTCCTTCGAGTTCCGTCTTATGCTGGTCGGGGCTTAGAGGGGCGCCTCCGCTTTTCTATTGTCCAGCTCCGCCGGCTAGAGGCTGGGAGGTTTCCTTCAGCACACTTACGATAAGTCAACATCGGTTCACTTCGTTCACCGTGTTTCCTTTATCTCGTGGTGCTTCAGTCCAACCTCGGCGCCTCTGACCAGCCGCCTCCGCTTTTCTTCTTGTCGAAAAAATAATTAGTTTTTCGAAATAAATCTATTGCGCCTTTCTTATAAAAGGAATAAAATCGTTCTGGTATTCCAAATTAACAGCCGTTTGGAGGCGCACAAAAATGCCTAAACAACTTTGGTTATTGGTCATCGGGATGATGGTGAATGTCACTGGATCTTCCTTTCTTTGGCCACTAAATACAATCTATATACATGATCAATTAGGGAAATCCCTTTCCACAGCTGGTCTCGTTCTTATGCTCAATTCTGCTGCCAGCGTCATCGGCAACTTGATGGGCGGCACGAAGTTTGATAAAAAAGGCGGCTACAGGACCATTATTGCAGGCTTGTCCATTACGATTTTGGCCTTGTTTGGATTGACGCTGATGCACAGTTGGATTCCTTATATTCTGTTCCTTGCATTGGTCGGTTTCGGATCAGGGATGATTTTCCCTGCGATGTTCGCCATGGGGGGAGCCGTCTGGCCAGAAGGCGGCAGAAAGGCATTCAATGCGATATATGTTGCGCAGAATGCAGGTGTGGCAATAGGATCTGCTTTAGGAGGGCTTGTGGCTTCCTATTCCTTCAGCTACATATTTATTGCAAACCTTTTGATGTATGGAATCTTTTTAATGATCGCCGTTCTAGGATACCGTAATATCAATGTCGCTGGGATCAGGCAATCTTCCATTCTGTCAGAAAACAGCCGCATCAAAAATAAAAATCAATTTAAAGCTCTGCTGATTCTTTGTTCAGGGTACCTGCTATGCTGGATCACCTATGTGCAATGGCAGTCAACGATTGCCTCTTATACACAGCAGCTTCATATCCCATTAAAATCTTACAGTCTGCTGTGGACCATCAATGGTGCGTTGATTGTACTTGGCCAGCCGATAGTAGGGATGATTGTCAAAAAAGTCCTTCCAAGTACGAAAAAACAAATATTGCTTGGAATCGCTATATTCATGGTTTCCTTTGTGACAGTAGGATTTGCTCATCAATTTTCCGGTTTCTTGATTGCAATGATCATCTTGACCATCGGTGAAATGTTCGTGTGGCCGGCTGTTCCCACAATCGCCAATAAACTTGCTCCTAAAGGTCGGGAAGGTTTTTATCAAGGTGTGGTCAACAGCACCGCTACAGGGGGAAGGATGCTGGGGCCGCTGCTAGGTGGACTAATGGCGGATGGCGCTGGAATGGAAGCACTGTTTATGTTCCTGATCGGATTATTAATGATTTCATTAATCATAACATCTCTATATGATCGGATCTTTAAATCCAAGCCAACTGATGCAAAAGCAGTGGCTTCATAAGAATCAGCCAATTCTGGCTGATTCTTTATTTTTTAAAAAGGAATTTTGACAGGAAAGAAAGAAGACTTAAGGATGTCAAAAAGAAATGAGTAGGTGAGGGCAAAGTGCTTCACTCTTTTTCCACCGTTTCATTGGATGTGGTAGAGAAGATATTGGAAAATGCATTTGAGTGGATTGTTGTTGTAGACAAGGACGGCTTAATTACATATATGAACAAGAATTATTGTGACTTTGTAGAGGTAAGGCAAGAAGAAGTAGTCGGAAGGCATGTAACGGAAGTAATCGAAAACACAAGAATGCACATTGTGGCCCAAACAGGGAAAGAGGAGCTGGCTGACCTTCAGTACATCAGGGGCAATTATATGATAGCGAACAGAATTCCGATCATATTGAAAGACGAATGCGTGGGAGCGTTCGGCACTGTCATTTTCCGTGATGCGAGCCAGTGGATGCAGATGAGTTCACATGTGAAAAGCTTGATGTCAAAAATCCAAAGCTATATACAGGATATAAATAATGGGGCCAAGTATACGCTCGATGACATTTTGACAGAATCATCAATGGTGCAGGAACTGAAGGACAAGGTTAAGTTGGTGGCAGCAAGCGATATTTCTATTTTGATAAGGGGAGAGAGCGGGACAGGAAAGGAACTTTTTGCCCACAGCATCCATCAGATAAGCAATCGAAGCCACCAGCCATTTATCAAGCTGAATTGTGCAGCAATTCCTGAGCATTTACTTGAATCTGAACTCTTCGGGTATGAAGAAGGTGCATTCACAGGGGCGAAAAAAGGAGGAAAAAAAGGAAAATTCCAATTAGCCGATGGTGGGACACTTTTTCTAGATGAAATAGGCGATATGCCGATGAATATGCAAGTCAAACTTTTAAGGGCTCTTCAAGACGGAGAAATAGAACCAGTAGGCGCCACTAAGGCGGTTTCAGTGAATGTAAGAATTTTAGCAGCAACCAATCGGCCATTGGAAAGAATGATGGAAGAGAAGCGGTTCAGAGAAGATTTATATTATCGAATTAATGTCATTCCATTTTACATCCCCCCATTAAGGAATCGCTATGAGGATATTTCTCTATTGGCTGGTCATTTTGTCCAGAAAGTTTCAAACAAAATCGGAAAACGCATCTTGGGAATGGAAGATAAGGTTCTTGAAAAGTTTCTTCATTACAGCTGGCCGGGAAATATTCGTGAACTTGAAAATGCAGTAGAGGCCGCAGTCCATTTAACGGAGAAAGAAAAAATAACAATGGATTCCCTTCCTGAATATTTAAGAGATCCTGCTGTATTTTCACTCGGCTCAAAAAAATTAAAAGAAATTCTAGAGGAAACAGAAAAAGGAGTACTTCAACGCAGTCTCGAGAAGTTTCCCAATGATAAGCTGGCTGCAGCGCATTCATTAGGAATTAGTAAATCAACATTGTACGAAAAATTAAATAAATATGGTTTATCCTGACTTATTTAAGCCATTCCGGATATTTGGATTCTTGTCCGATTTTTCGGAATGGCTTTCCCTTGTTTATTTTTAGAAAATTAGAATAATTAGTCCGGAAATCTGGAATCAAATTTGGTCATTGAAAAAAACAAAAGTGATTAATAAAGCGTTTTCATTTTGGCATGAATCTTGCAATAAAAAAATGAAGTATTCTCTTAGAAAGGAGAGAACGAATACTGTCAAAAACATGATAAAGGGGGATTTGAAATGCTTAGCATGATTGGACTTATTGGGGGCTTGGCTTTATTAATTTATTTAACAATGAAAGGCATGAATTTATTAATTGTAGGACCTATTTCGGCATTATTCGTAGCATTATTCAGCGGCATGCCGCTTTTCCCACAGCTTGCAGGAGAAGGGGAAGCGAATCTGGTAGGGAATTATATGACCGGTTTTTCCAGCTTTGTGACAGCCTGGTATTTAATGTTTCTTTTAGGGGCCATTTTTGGGAAGGTGATGGAGGATAGCGGAGCAGCTGATAGTATTTCACAGTTTGTTGTTAAAAAGCTGGGGATGAAGTATGCGGTTCTTGCTATCGTAATTGCTTGTGCTGTATTGACTTATGGAGGCGTCAGCCTTTTTGTGGTTGCTTTCTCCGTTTATCCAATGGCAATCAGTTTATTTAAACAAGCTGATTTGCCAAGGAGATTCATTCCGGCTGCATTATCGCTGGGTTCGGTAACTTTCACAATGACTTCTGCAGGGTCACCGGAAATTCAAAACTGGATTCCAATTCAATTTTTGCATACTACTCCATATGCAGGCTGGGAAGTCAGTTTGATTGTTGCTGTGTTTATGGCGGTATTTGGTTATTGGTGGTTAAAACGAATGATCAAAAGGGCCGTACAGCGAGGAGAGAAATTTGAAGATCGAAAAGGAGATCCGATTGCTACTGATAAAAGACTGCCGCACCCTGTCCGTGGATTGATACCTTTAGCAGTGGTCCTTGTTCTTGCTTTTATTTTTCATCACAAACTTGAACAATCTGCCCTTATCATAGCGCTGCTGGGCGGAATCATATTTACTTACCTTTTGAATCGACAGTATTTTAAATCCTTTTGGGGAGCGATCTCTGACGGAACAATGGGGGCTTTGATTGCCATCGGAAATACTGCAGCGGTAGTAGGATTTGGAGGCGTCGCAAAAGCCGTACCTGCTTTTACAGCGGCTGTTGACTACATGACGCACATCCCGGGTTCACCTCTCATAGGAGGCGCCATTGCCGTCAGTGTGATTGCCGGCATGACTGGATCGGCATCTGGCGGGCAGGCAATCGCATTACCGCTTTTGGCACCGCATTACATGGATATGGGAGTAAACCCGGAGGCGCTCCATCGAGTCGTTTCCATTTCATCAGGTGCCTTGGATTCCCTTCCACACAACGGCTACGTCGTAACAACCATTCGTTCCATTTGCGGTGAATCGCACAAGGATGCCTATGGTCCGGTCGGGGCTTTAACGGTAATTGTACCGCTCATTGGTGTTGCAATTGCCATCATTTTATTTTCCTTGGGACTGGGAATTTAAGAAAGGGGCATCAGTGGAATAATGAAGGATAAAGTAGTTTTTATAACGGGTGCTGCTCAAGGCATCGGTTTTGAAATCGCATCTGATTTTGCAGAGCAAGGTTCAAAAGTGGTATTGAGCGACATTCATGCAGACAAGGTTGAAGACGCAGCTGCAAAATTGCGGAGTAAAGGCTTTGATGTTCAGGGGGTTGCTTGTGATGTTACGGATGAGGATCAGATTGTCTCAGCCCTGGGCAAAACGAAAAGCGTTTATGGAACGGTGGACATCCTCATTAATAATGCAGGCATGCAGCATGTGGCAGGGATTGAAGAATTTCCGACAGATAAATTCGAGCTGCTTTTAAAAATCATGCTGACAGCACCTTTCATGGCAATTAAACATGTCATTCCGGAAATGAAAAAGCAAAGATCTGGAAGAATCATCAATATGGCTTCCATCAATGGCCTCATCGGTTTTGCAGGAAAAGCAGCATATAATAGTGCAAAACATGGTGTGATCGGATTGACAAAAGTAGCAGCTCTCGAGACAGCGGAATACGGAATTACAGTCAATGCCGTTTGTCCTGGCTATGTTGATACATCCCTTGTTAGAAATCAGCTTGGGGATTTGGCCAAAACGCGCGATATTCCAGTCGAAAAAGTATTGGAAGAAGTGATATACCCTTTGGTTCCACAAAATCGCCTTCTCACAGTCCGGGAAATATCCGATTATGTTCAATTTCTTTGCAGCGACAAGGCTAAAGGTGTCACGGGGCAGGCAATTGTCATCGATGGTGGATATACAATTCAATAAAAAAATGAAATTAGGCTTGAAACTGTGAATAAGATTGACTAAAATAGTAAATAAATTATTTAGATATGAAACGTTGAGAAGGAGCAGTAGTGGCTGTACCTGAAGCAGTAGAGAGTTGACGGGTGGTGCAAGTCAACCAGGGACATCATGAACTCGCCTTTGAGTTGCAGGCGTGAACGGGTTTAAATCCCTCATAGTGCCTGCCGTTTTCCGCGTTAAGGATGAATGAAGCGAGTGTGTACACTAATTTGGGTGGTACCGCGGGAGTTTATAACCAAACCTCTCGTCCCATATATCAATATGGGATGAGGGGTTTTTTTATTTGTTTTTATATACTAAGGAGGCAATAGTATGAGTTTCGATCATCTTTCGATTGAAAAGAAATGGCAGAAGTATTGGGAAGACAATCATACGTTTAAAACAACGGAAGACAAAGGGAAATCTAACTTCTATTCATTGGATATGTTCCCGTATCCATCAGGGGCAGGACTTCACGTAGGCCATCCTGAGGGCTATACAGCGACTGACATCCTTTCAAGATTCAAGCGTATGCAGGGATATAATGTTCTTCACCCAATGGGATGGGATGCATTTGGTCTTCCTGCCGAGCAGTATGCACTTGATACAGGGAATGACCCTGCAGAATTCACTCAGCAAAATATCAACACTTTCAAGAGACAGATCAAATCATTGGGCTTTTCCTACGATTGGGACCGGGAAGTCAATACAACAGATCCCGAATATTATAAATGGACACAATGGATCTTCTTGAAGCTTTATGAAAAAGGCCTTGCCTATATCGATGAAGTGGCAGTCAACTGGTGTCCTGCACTTGGAACAGTGCTTGCAAATGAAGAAGTAATCGACGGAAAGAGCGAACGCGGAGGTCATCCGGTCGAACGCCGTCCAATGAAACAATGGATGTTGAAGATCACCGCATATGCAGACCGTTTGATTGAGGACCTTGATGAATTGGATTGGCCGGAGAGCTTGAAGGATATGCAGCGCAACTGGATCGGCCGTTCAGAGGGAGCAGAAGTTACGTTTGCTGTTGATGGGAATGATGAATCATTCACAGTCTTCACTACCCGACCTGATACATTGTTTGGTGCTACGTATGCCGTCCTTGCACCGGAGCATCCGCTTGTTAGTGTTATTACTTCAGATGCTCAAAAAGAAGCGGTTGAACAATATCTTGATCAAATCAAAGCAAAATCCGATCTTGAGCGGACAGATCTTGCGAAAGATAAAACCGGCGTCTTCACTGGGGCGTATGCAATCAATCCTGCCAATGGAGAAAAGATGCCGATCTGGATTGCCGATTATGTATTGATGAGCTATGGAACTGGCTCCATCATGGCGGTTCCTGCACACGATGAGAGAGACTACGAATTTGCCCGCAAATTCGAATTGCCGATCAAGGAAGTTGTTGCGGGAGGTAACGTCGAGAAAGAAGCATACAGCGGCGACGGCGACCATGTAAATTCCGAATTCCTTGATGGTATGGGGAAAGAAGAAGCGATTGCTGCCATGATCAAGTGGCTTGAAGAAAAAGGCATCGGGACAAAGAAAGTCACTTACCGCCTTCGTGATTGGCTGTTCAGCCGCCAGCGCTATTGGGGAGAGCCGATTCCAATCATTCATTGGGAGGATGGCACGATGTCAGCTGTGCCTGAAGAAGAGCTTCCAATCATGCTTCCAGTCACAGACAACATTAAACCATCGGGAACTGGTGAATCTCCGCTTGCCAACATTGCGGACTGGGTGAACGTTGTCGATCCGGAAACAGGCAAAAAAGGAAGAAGAGAAACGAACACTATGCCTCAATGGGCTGGAAGCTGCTGGTACTACCTTCGCTATATTGATCCGAAGAACAGTGAAGTGCTTGCAGATCCAGAGAAATTGAAGCAATGGCTGCCAGTCGATATCTATATCGGCGGTGCAGAGCATGCAGTACTTCATTTGCTATATGCTCGATTCTGGCATAAATTCTTGTATGATATCGGCGTTGTCCCTACGAAAGAACCATTCCAAAAGCTATTTAACCAAGGGATGATTCTAGGGGAAAACAATGAAAAAATGAGTAAATCAAAAGGGAACGTCGTCAATCCTGACCATATCGTCGAGAGCCATGGTGCCGATACATTGAGGCTTTATGAAATGTTCATGGGTCCATTGGAAGCATCCATCGCCTGGTCCACTAATGGACTTGATGGAGCACGCAGGTTCCTTGACCGCATCTGGAGACTGCTTGTAGAAGAGAATGGAGATATCACAAGCAAAGTACAGGATGTCGAGGCTGCTGAACTTGAAAAGACTTATCATCAAACGGTGAAAAAAGTGTCTGAGGACTATGAGGGGCTTCGCTTCAATACAGCCATTTCACAAATGATGGTCTTTATCAATGAGGCTTATAAAGCAGAAGTGCTTCCTAAGTCGTTTGTGGAAGGTTTTGTGAAGATGCTTTCCCCGATTGCTCCTCACATCGCTGAAGAGCTTTGGGCAAAGCTTGGCCATTCTGAAAGCATCACATATGCTGCATGGCCGGTATTCGACGAATCGAAATTGGTGGACAATGAAGTGGAAATTGTCCTTCAAGTGAACGGAAAAGTAAAAGCAAAGAGAATGGTTGCGAAAGATGTTACGCGTGAAGAGCTTGAGGAAATGGCAAAAACGGATGATCAGTTGAAAGAACACATCGAAGGAAAGACCATCCGTAAAATCATTGCTGTCCCAGGAAAACTTGTCAACGTAGTCGCTAACTGATAACAAACACCTCCAGCACAGGGCTGGAGGTGTTTTTAATATTTTGATGGGATATTCGACAAGCACCGACAAAAACCGGGCAGTGACTGTCACCTGCAGTGTTACTTCTGTAATTGGATGTTTCGGTAGATTGGTTTGCTGCGTGATCCAAGGTTGTAGAAGATGATGCTCAGGAATGTTAATAGGGCAATCAGGTAGAATCCATTCATTCCGCCGATGTGCTTCAAGAGGTAGCCCCCAAAGATTGGACCGATGAATTGGCCAATCTTCCTGAATTGGTTGGCGCCGAAATAGGTGCCCCTTAAATGATCTGGCGCAAGCTTATCAATGACTACGCTGCTGGATGGGAAAATAAGAATCTCCCCGATTGTCAGGGCAATCATGGACGCTATGGCTGTTGGCCAGTTAAACGAAAATCCAAAACCGAACAATCCAAGGCATAAAAATACTGCTCCAGCCATCATGACTTTCATGACAGCAAATTTTTCAACGAAAGTGGAAATCGGAAGCTGCATTAAAATAACGAATACAGCGTTGATGGACAATAAAATGGAATAGAGGGCTATCCCGTTTTTGACTGTATGTTCCAGATGCTGTGGAAGGTTGGACTCGATCTGCGAGTAGCCAAGGGCAATCAAGATACCGCCGATGATAAAGTAGCGGAGGGCCTTGTCATCTTTCAGAACGTTGATGGAGTCTTTAAATGATACCTTTTTGGCACCTGCAGGCTCCGATGTTATTTTAAAGCGATTCATCAGCATCCATAACAGTACGCCATAAATTAAATAAATGATTCCTGTAATGAGAAACGTCAAGTTTGCCTGCACCGTTGCAAAATATGCCCCCAGGAGAGGACCGGCTGATGCCCCGATATTGATGGCGGTATATCTTAGCGAGAAAGCTTTCATCCTCTTATCCTTTTCAGTAATGTCGGCAATAAGGGCCTGTGAGGTCGGCTCAAAAAAAGAATTCAAGAAACCGCTGCAAGTATTGAGAATGATAAAAGCAATCGGATGTGAAGCCATGCTGAAACCAAAAAATACAACCGAAATCCCGAATAAAGAAATGAGCATGATGAGCTTCCTGCCGAATTTATCGGATAGCTGGCCGCCGACAAATCCGCCAATGGTGGCAGCAAGCGGGCTCATCCCGATAGTTATACCGATTAGGACAGGACTGATGTTTGCAGTTTTGGACAGATAGATTGCCAAAAAAGGAAGAGACATAAAAGCGGCGCCTCTTGCCAGGATCGTTCCTGCTAACAGCACCCAGACGATCGGATGGAATTGGTTTTTGAGTACAGTCAATTTATTCATATTTCTTCCCCGTTCTTTTCCAATATTTATAAGAGTATTCTTCTTTTTTTAAAGTGTAAAGGAATTTTTATCAGGGAGGAGTCCATCATTTTGTTCCATTGAATTTTCTTGCTATAATGTTCACATCCAATTCGAAAGGGTGTATTCATATGAAAGAATTACAAACGATTACGACTGAAGACTTAAAAAAGAAGATTGAAGCAGGGGAAGATGTAGCAATCGTCGATGTCCGCGAAGATGAGGAAGTAGCGGAAGGGATGATTCCGGGAGCGAAGCATATCAAGATGGGTGACATTCCTGAATCATTGGACCAGCTTGATCAAGATACTGAATATGTTTTGATCTGCCGTTCCGGCCGCAGAAGCGAAAATGTAGGAATGTACTTGATGGATCACGGATTTAAAGTGAGAAATATGGTTGGCGGAATGCTCGAATGGACAGGCCCGACTGAACCGAAAAAATAATAGGCTGAATGTTTTGAAAATGAATGTTCCTGCCCATACTAGTTAAAAAATTGACTAGAGGGATCTGTGATGATACAAGTAAAAGTTTTTGACTGTGAGCACGAAAAGGATTTGGAGCACGATTTGAATCATTTTTTAAAAGGTCTGGATGAGAAGAAAATAGTCGATATCAAATATCATATCGCTGCAATTCCGGAAGATTCAGATGAACAGATTTACTGCTTCAGCGGGATGGTCATTTATCGAAAATAAAAAATCAGGGAGAACGACTCCCTGATTTTTTATTTTTTCACTTGTAATGCGGCATTCATGCCTGCAAGCCTTCCGGTCACTAATGCGGAAGTGATGTTATATCCTCCTGTGTATCCATGGATGTCCAAAACTTCTCCACAGAAGAACAGCCCCGGCATGATCTTGGAAGCCATTGTCTTTGGCTCGATTTCCTTTACCGATATGCCGCCGCCTGTCACGAAGGCTTTTTCTATTGGAAGCGTCCCATTGACAGTAAACTTGAATTGTTTGCACAGCTCCGTCAAAGTCCTGATTTTATCAGAGGAAATTGTGCCGCTTTGAGCATTCGGATCTATTTCACTCTTTTCAAGCAGGAATAAGAGATACCGTTCAGGAAGGAGCCCCTTCAAACTGTTTTTGACCGCTTTCTTTGCATCTTCCTTCATTTGTTTATTAATTTCTTGAAACAATTCTTCCCCATTTTTATCTGGTCTTGCATCGATGCTGATCGTAACATTTTTCAAATTCCATTTTTTCATTGCTTTCACGACAAATTGGCTGCAGCGGAGAACAGCAGGTCCGGATATCCCGAAATGAGTGAAAATCATATCCATTTGATGTGTAATGAGAGCTTTGCCTTTCGGATTAAGCACACTGACCCCAACGGACCTTAAGGAAAGGCCCTGAAGCGTTTTTTCCTTGATGAATGGTTCGCTTGAAGTCAACGGCACTTCTGTAGGGAATAGATCTGTGATGGTGTGGCCAGCCTTTTTTGCCCAAGGATATCCGTCGCCAGTCGATCCTGTATGGGGGACGGATTTACCTCCTACAGCAATGACAACGGAATCGCTTGAGATTTTACTGCCATCCATCAGGACCACTCCTGCAGTGCGGCCATTCTCATAGACTACGTCTTTAACGGATGTGTCTGTATAGGTCACCACATGAAGCTGCTCCATTCTGTTTAGAAGTGCATCAACCACTGACTGTGCTTTATTGGAAACAGGGAACATCCTGCCATGGTCTTCTTCTTTCAATTGAATCCCTAAGTTTTCAAAAAAGGCAATGATATCTTCGTTATTAAATTCAGAAAAAGCACTATATAGAAAACGTCCGTTGCCGGGGATATGCTTGATGATTTCGTCAATCGGAAGGCGATTGGTGACATTGCAGCGCCCCCCTCCTGAAATGGCAAGTTTACGTCCTAATTTATTTCCTTTATCAATCAACAGCACTTTAGCCTTATGTTCGGCTGCTGCAATAGAAGCCATCAAGCCGGAAGGGCCGCCTCCGATGATGATTACATCATAATTCATTAAAAACACCTTTTCCTTTCCTCGAAAACAATACACTATGCCTGTTATTTTAAAGAGGTATGGCAAAAGAAGCAATCTTTGACGAATAAATTGTCATTTCCCGTCGTAAGTTGTAAACTACTACTAGTGTTTTTTATGTTGAACTCAGGAAGGGATCATATGTCTTCTAAATTAATTCGCGGAACTTTTGTATTGACTTTGGGAACGATTTTATCCAAGGTGCTCGGCCTTTTTTATGTCATCCCTTTTTATGCAATCATCAATAAAAGCGGAAATGGCGAGAGCGCAATGCAGCTCTATCAATTCGGATACGTGCCATATACAATCTTCATCAGCGTTGCCACTGGCGGTGTACCGCTTGCTGTTTCCAAATACATCGCCAAATATAATGCAATAGAGGAATACGCGGTCGGCAGAAAATTATTTAAGTCAGGCATATTGCTTATGCTGGCCACCGGATTCATCTCCTTCTTAATCATGTATATTTTCGCTCCGTATTTTGCCGAATTTGTCATGAAGGATGCAGGCAGCAGCAAATATTCAGTTGCAGATGTATCTGTAGTGATTCGCGCGGTAAGCTTTGCACTGATCATCATCCCGTTCATGAGCTTGATCAGGGGGTTTTTCCAGGGGCATCAATCAATGGGGCCTTCGGCTGTTTCACAAGTGGTGGAACAGCTGGCGAGGATTGTATTCCTTCTTGCAGGTGCATACGTGGTTCTATATGTCATCAAAGGAACGATCGTTTCAGCTATCAGTGTAGCCACATTTGCAGCCTTCATCGGCGGGATAGCCAGCCTGATTCTTCTTCTCTGGTACTGGAAGAAAAGGAAGCCATTCTTAGATGAACTATTGAAGGAAGATAAAGGGACGCTTGATATTTCTGTAAAGGATATGTTCAAGGAAATCATCGTATATGCGATTCCTTTTGTACTCGTCGGAATTGCCAACCCGCTTTATCAGCTTATCGACCAAATGACGTTTTCAAGGGCAATGTTTGAAATTGGCAAGGCTAAAGAAAGTATGGATGCGCTCGGAACCTTGAGTTTTACGGTCCATAAGCTTGTCATTATCCCGGTTTCATTGGCAACAGCCTTTGCATTGACGCTTGTTCCTTTGATAACGGAATCCTATACGACAAATAGTATAAAAACCTTGAAGCGTCAGCTGGACCAGACATTCCAAGTCCTTCTTTTCATTACGATGCCTGCAGCAATCGGGTTATCCCTTTTGGCAGAGCCGGTCTATACAGTATTCTACAGCCACAGTGGGTTTGGTACAGGGATTTTAGCGAATTACGCCCCGGTTGCGATTCTGTTTGCCTTATATTCAGTGACCGCTGCCATCATGCAGGGAATCAATGAGCAGAGGTTCACGATTCTAAGTTTGCTCGTAGGGCTGTTAGTGAAGCTTGCATTGAATATCCCTCTTATCAAACTCTATCAGACAGAGGGGGCTGTTTATGCAACAGCCATCGGATATACTG
Source organism: Falsibacillus pallidus (assembly GCF_050990905.1). Classification (GTDB taxonomy): domain Bacteria; phylum Bacillota; class Bacilli; order Bacillales; family DSM-25281; genus Falsibacillus; species Falsibacillus pallidus_A. The sequence goes on along the minus strand of NZ_CP158866.1, from coordinate 3,002,614 downwards.
CTTCCATCATCATTAACCTGGTTGTCATAAAAATATTTGCCAACTATTCATTTAAACTCGCGATCAGGAGGACTATCCTTATTACAGCCATGAATGCGGTAATGGCTGTCATTGTCATCCTGAGCTATAAGGGCATCACGCATCTATTAAATCCGGCAGTCAAATGGCAGTCCCTGGTGATTATCCTCATTTGCGGAGGGATCGGGGCTGTTGTCTACGGCTACCTTGGATTAAGATCGAAACTGGCAGATAAACTATTCGGAAGCCGCCTCTTGCGCATTAAACAAAAATTGAGGATATCTTAAGAAATAAAAAAGCGGATTCTAGGCTCTAGATTCCGCTTTTTCTAAAGGCTCTTTTTTCAAAGTTTGTGCTTTTGACATTAAAGCCGGATAACTAGTGCAATCTAAACAGAAAGTTTAGCTGGAAAAGAGCCTGGATACTCCATTTCAACGTGCCAAATAACTATTTTTACGTTAAAATCGGCATTAAGATTTTAACAACAATGGCTACGAAAACTGCCTTACTGAAGGGAAGAGATTCATTTGAGAATAGATAAATTATTAGCTAATGTCGGATACGGCAGCAGGAAAGAAGTAAAGAAACTCTTGAAGACTGGCGGCATCAAGCTGAACGGAGAAGTAGTCAAAGACGCTAAGATGCATGTAAATCCAGAGGAAGATGCTGTAACAGTGAACGGTGAAGAAGTCATATATAAAGAAACCGTTTACTTTATGATGAATAAGCCTCCCGGAGTGGTTTCCGCTACGGAAGACTCCAGGGATGAAACGGTCGTGGACATTCTTGCCATGGAGGATGCTGCAAGGTCCCCTTTTCCAGTGGGCAGGCTCGATAAAGATACAGAGGGTCTGTTAATCTTGACCAATGACGGCCATCTTTCACACCAGCTCCTGTCCCCGAAGAAACATGTCCCCAAAACGTATTTTGCTGTCATTGACCAGGAAGTGACAGAGGAGGACGTTAAGGCGTTTGCAGGAGGGGTAACGCTGGATGATGGCTACCATACAAAGCCGGGCATTTTGAAAATCCTTAAATCAGGCATCACATCGGATATTGAATTGACCATCACTGAGGGGAAATTCCATCAGGTGAAGAGAATGTTTGAATCTGTCGGCAAAAGAGTCATATATTTGAAGAGGATTTCAATGGGGCCGATCGCCTTGGATGAAGATTTGGAACTCGGGGAATACCGTGAATTGACGGATGAAGAAGTAGAAAAGCTAAAATCGAATGAATGAAGCCGTAAAGGGGCTGGTCCATGATGTGCAGTGCACATATGGACCAGCCCCTTTAAAATTATGTCGATATTAAATTTCAGTATGAGCCTCTTGAAAAAGAGATTCCTTTAGTGTTTCACGATGACATCTTAACTCGCTTCTCAGTGGTTGACCATTTTCCCCGGCTTGGACTTTCAACTAGATTATTATATTCTAATACATTTAAGTCTCTTTGAATGGTACGGGGTGTAATTCCGAATTCATCTACTAAATCCTGAGTAGATACAGTACCATGGTCTTTAATGAACATATACACTGATTTAATCCGGGTTAACATTCGGTTTGTTGAAGGTTTCAAAAAACCACTCCCTCATCATTTTACCTTTGGCAAAGATTACGGACGGCTTCCTAGAGTAAAGGTAAAACCTTTAATCACCTTGCAATAATGATCTCCGAGCAGACAACTCCTTTACGATTCACGATTATTTTTTTCTAAGATGTCAGACACCTATATTGTACTCCTACTAAAAAAAAATATCTAGGAAAATGCTGAATTTTACAAAAAATTAATATGTTTCCAACATTCACCTTTATTTCTTTAATAGTATGAAGCATCTGCCTGGAAATATGCCTTTAACCGTTATTTATCCATTTTTCGGGGAAAGGAAACATATTATCATGTGATTTACTATTTTTATGGATGGGCAAGTTGTCTTTTAATGTTTGTTAGTAGTAACATACATTACATATCGATTTATTGGAAGGAGTATGATTAATGACAAATATCAATTGGATGGAAGAAGTGGAAAAGCGAAAAGAAAATCTTCTTAAAGATCTGCAGAAGTTTCTCCAAATTAAAAGTGTACTTGACGAGGAGAACCGAACAGAAGACGCACCATTTGGACAAGGGGTGAAAGAGGCCCTGATGTATCTATTGGAGCTGGGAGAAAAAGACGGTTTCACAAGCAAAAATGTTGATTCCTTCGGAGGACATCTTGAAATGGGTTCAGGGGATGAACTGCTTGGGATTCTGTGCCATGTTGATGTAGTGCCGGAAGGAGATGGCTGGACGTTTGACCCATACGGCGGGGAAATCAGTGATGGAAAGATCTACGCGCGCGGTGCAATCGATGATAAGGGACCGACTATGGCTGCCTATTATGCCATGAAAATTGTAAAAGAACTTGGACTTCCTCTCTCAAAAAGAGTAAGGATGATCATTGGGACGGATGAAGAAAGTGATTGGAGATGTGTCGAGCATTATTTCAGCAAGGAGGAAATGCCGACTATGGGATTTGCTCCGGATGCTGATTTCCCTATCATTTATGCCGAAAAAGGGATTGCAGATTATGATTTAGTTTGGAAGTCCTCGGATGAATCCATTGCATCGTTCATGACCGTTAAAAAATTCGATTCAGGCAGAAGATACAATATGGTTCCTGATTTTGCAAAAGCTATCCTGGATGTGGAAGG